>JAFAAV010000073.1 GCA_023426375.1 Actinomycetes bacterium
TTGGACAGGTCCTTGCCGTAGCCGGAGTGCTTGAAACCACCGTGCGGCATCTCTGCGACCAGCGGGATGTGCGTGTTGATCCACACGCAGCCGTAGTCCAGATCGCGGGACATCCGCAGCGCGCGGCCGTGATCTTTGGTCCACACCGATGACGCCAAGCCGTACTCCACACCATTGGCCATCTCCACGGCCTGTTCCTCGCCCGAGAAGGTCTGCACGGTGATGACGGGGCCGAAGATCTCGTTCTGAATGGCCTCGTCGTCCTGCTTCAGGTCGGCCACGATGGTCGGTTCGAAGAAGAAGCCCGGACCATCCGCCTGCTTGCCGCCGGTCGTCACGGTCGCGTGGTCGGGCAGTCGTTCGATGAAGCCGGCCACCTGCTCGAGCTG
Organism: Actinomycetes bacterium; assembly: GCA_023426375.1. Taxonomy (GTDB): domain Bacteria; phylum Actinomycetota; class Actinomycetes; order Actinomycetales; family Micrococcaceae; genus Kocuria. The sequence goes on from JAFAAV010000073.1 coordinate 390, forward strand.
CTTGGCGCTGTTGAGCGGGCCGTAGAGGATGTCCTCCTTTTCCGGGGTGCCGAAGGATGTGTCCTTGGCGGCCTGAGTGATTTTCTCCAGGAACTCATCGCGCACGGACTCTTCCACCAGGATGCGGGTGGACGCAGTGCAGTCCTGGCCTGCGTTGAACAGCCCGGCCTCCGCCAAGGTGGTCGCGGCGGCGTCCAGATCCGCGTCTGCAAAGACGACGCACGGGGCCTTGCCGCCCAACTCCAGGTGCGCGCGCGTCAGGTTCTTGGCCGCCGACGCCGCCACGGACAGTCCCGCACGCACGGAACCGGTGATCGACACCAGACCCGGGGTCGTGTTGGAGACCACCAGTTCACCCGTGTGACCGTTGCCCAGGACCACGTTGAACGTGCCCTCCGGGAGGAACTCGCTGGCGATCTCCGCGAACAGCAACGTGGACTCGGGTGTGGTGTCCGAGGGCTTGAGAACAATGGTGTTGCCCGCGGCCAACGCCGGTCCCACCTTCCACACGGCCATCATCAGCGGGTAGTTCCACGGGGTGACCTGACCGACCACACCGATCGGTTCCCGGCGGATCACCGAATTGAGGCCCTCCATGTACTCGCCACTGGCCAGACCTTCCATAAGGCGGGCCGCACCGGCGAAGAATCGGATCTGGTCTGCGGAAACGTCGACCTCTTCGGACTGGATCAAGTACTTGGGCTGACCCGTGTTGCGGGACTGGGCTTCGACAAGATCGGCTCCCCGGGCCTCGATGGCGTCCGCGATCTTGAGCAGTGCCAACTGTCGTGCACTCGGGGTCATGCGACCCCATACCTTGGCGGCCGCAGCCGCTGCGGCGTAGGCGGCGTCCACGTCTGCTTCATTGGAGTTGGGGGACTGGTCGATGACCTCCCCGGTGGCCGGATTGACCAGGTCGAACGAGTCGGAGGATGAGGATTCGGTGTAGGAATTGTTGATGAAATTCTTGAGCATGAGTAACCATCTCCTGTTCACACCAGCGCCCGCGTCCGTCGCGGGCGCAGCGCTCGGGGCACGTCACTGTGACCCCGAACACTTTTAGTTTAGTGCGTTAAGAGTTCTCCGAAAGGCCGCCGGAAGTGGGCCCGCATGGTCCGAATTTTCCGCCTCGGAGTGCCCCGAGTAGCGTTGGACCATGCCCGCGAATGCCAATGAACCGACCAGCGTGCGCCTGGATGTGTGGTTGTGGTCGGTCCGTCTGTTCAAGACCCGCTCCGCCGCGACCACTGCGTGCCGGGCCGGTCACGTGCGGCTCAATGCGGCGCCGGTCAAGGCGGCCCAGCCCGTTCGTGTGGGGGATCGAGTCACCGTTAGGCGCCCCGGGTGGCAGCAGGAATTCCAGGTCACCAAGTTGATCGTCAAGCGCGTGGGTGCCCCGGTGGCGGCGCAGTGCTACATCGACCATTCGCCGCCGCGGCCGGCTGAACTCAGTGTTCCCGTGGGACGTCGAGACCGCGGTGCGGGCAGGCCCACCAAGAAGGACCGCCGCGAGATGGAGCGGCTGCGCGGCTTGGATGGTTCGCGCTAGCTCGTTCAGGTCTTGTGGCCGACGTGAATCAGGCTCGGTGTGTCTGATGTGCGCGGACAAGCGCAGCTACATCGCCTGCAACACCCCGAAGGCGTTGATGGCCAGCAGTACACCCACGATGCCGATGAACCAGGCCGAGCCGGACTGCGCATGCTTGGTGAACCACCGCTCCAGCGCGGACAGCGGCCGCTCCAGGGTGTTACGCGCGACTAGGCGTCCGATAGTCAGAATCAACGCCGGGGCAATCATGACCAGGCAGTACCCCGCGAGCATGAGCAGCGATACCGTCAGGTTCGGGCTGGTCGACGAAATGATGCCGATACCCGCCAGGTACGGAACCATGGTGGCCACCTCGACCGAGACGCCCACCAGCGCCAGGCCCATGAGGGCCGCAAGCGAACCGGCACCTGCGCGCTTGTCTGTGGGAGCGCCGTCGGCACCCAAGATTCGGGCCCGCCAGCGCGAGACGCGGCCGCCGGACGACGCCGCCGCGTTGCCGGCCATCTCGCGCTCGGCAGTAAGGCGCTTGGCTCGCTTGGTGTTCGGGTCCATGACGTAGCTCAGCACGACCAAGCCGATGCCCAGCACCAACTGAATGATGTATGCGGTGCGGGTTTCCAGGGCTTCACCGAAAACATCGAGGAACGCGGTGGCGCCCAGCATGATGACCACGCCGATGGCGAAATAAGCGGTTACCACCGTGGCGAGGTACGTGAGCATCCGGCCGAGTCTCACGCGCCCCGGCGCCAGGAGTAGCCAGAGCGGGATGAGTAGGGTTCCAAAACTGGTGGAATCCACCAGCGCGAGAACCGCGAGAACTCCGACGGTCTCCATGGGGTGGTCCTTCCTAAGTGAACTAGCACGCTTGTGCCACTTAAAGCTAGCACAGTCGTGCTAATTTAAGGTCATGCCCTCCAGGATTGACCGCGAAGCACGTAAGGCCGAACTCGCTGAGGCCGCGTGGCGTGTCATTCTCCGATCGGGTGTTTCCGCGGTCTCCGTGCGGACGGTTGCGGAAGAAGCGGGCCTGGCCGTGGGGTCACTGCGACACGTGTTCCCCACGCGCACCGAGCTGCTCGTGTATTCCGCGGAGCTCATGATGGAGCGGGCGTACGAACGCATCATGAAACTTCCCCACGAGGGCAGCGCCGAGGACTACGTCCTGGCCGTGGTCAAGAACCTGGTCCCCTTCACCGAACAGACTCGTGCGGAAATGGACGTCAACATCGCGCTGATCGCTGAGGCGACCGCGGTGCCGGAGCTCAAGGCCTTGCGAGACTCCGCCCATGAGCAAATTGCGACTGCGTGTATCCAGTTGGCGGCCATGCTGCGTGGGGAGGACGCCGAGGATCCGAGCGAAGGCGCAACACGAAATGGTCGGCGGCTTCACGCCCTTGCGGATGGACTGGCCCTGCACCTCATGCACCGAGCGGAATCGGAGGACCTGGAGCGCGCTGCTGGGCTCCTCGAGGATGAAATTCGGGACATCGCCGCAGGTCGCGGGTAGGGCCCTCACTGCGCGGCCGAGATTAAGAGACTCTCACCCAATCCACATCGGTATCTCATGAGTGTCAATCATCATGAACGTGTCAGTACAAGTGGGAAGTAACAAGTGTGTGGGGATCGAGCCGTCCCGCGCTGGCGCTCTACGCGCCGGTAGACTGAATGTTGCTTTCGAGTGAAAATTTCATGACGATCCGGGGGCATTCATGAGCCGATCCACCACTCCTCGCCGTAAGCGGCCGTTCTGGTTGGGTGCCTTAGTGGCCGCAGTGATCGTGTCTCTGATCATCACGCTGCTCAGCCTGTTTGCTGTCTGGTGGGCCCCCAACCTGGGTATTTACCACTATCTCGAGGTCACCTCCGAGGTGAACCTGCCCATGTGGTGGAACGTGCTCCTGCTGATCGTCGCAGCCACTCTCATGTTCCTGGTCGCGGCCAACACCCCCAGCCGCAGTGCTCGATTCTCCTGGCGACTCATCGCGGTCATTGCCCTGTTGATGTCCTTGGATGACGCCACCATGCTCCATGAAAAACTGGGTCTGGTGGTGGAGCGGTTCGCCCCGGATACTGGTTTCACGTTCACGTGGGTGATCCTGGGTGCGCCGATCGCCGCGGCGGTTATTCTGCTGGCGTTCTTCGCCTCGCGCCGCATTCACAAAACACCCGGTCGCTTGCTGGTGAGCGGATTCGTTGTCTTTCTGGGTGCGGCCGTGGGTTTCGAGTTCATCGCCGACTATCTGATCCGCATCGAGGCCCATTGGTTCCTCTACCGGGTGACCTACCACATGGAAGAGGGCCTGGAGATGGTGGGTGCGGCGCTGATTGCCGCGGCCCCGCTCGCCGATATCCAGCGCGTGTATCTCCGCGGTCAGGTGGTCAATCCGATCAGCCCGGCGCCCATCACGGATTGAACCGGCCCGCAGGCTCGGGGTGCGGGTCAGCGATCGTTGGCGGACCCGTTGCGCTTGCTCTTCCATCGCGTCATGGCATAGCCCAATAACGATGGCGCTTCCTCCGGCTCCTTGGCGTTCGCGTTGCGCAGCCTGTCCTGGCGCATGCGCTGGTGCTCGTCCAAGTACTGCTCGTAACGGCGCTGTTGCTGGCGTTGCTGTTCCTGCTCGGCTGCGCCACCTTGATCATCGCTGTCCGGGCGTCGCTCCATGGACGTGATCGTGTGGGGCGGTTGATCATCCGGTACTCGACGATTGCGTTGGCGGCGTTCCATGACCAGCCGTTCACGTTCGGCCCGTTCCGCCAGCCTGCGCTGGGACGCGCTCATCTTCTTGGGTTCCGAGTAGTTGTCCCGGATCCGTTCGATGACCGGAAGCTCATCGGTGTTCTCGTAGGCGACCTGGTTGTCATCGGTGCGATGATCGGTGTGATGCGTCGTGTAGGTGGGCGGGGCGTCGTCGTACGTGGCTCGTTGCCGGGGGATCGGTTGGGTCGTTTCGGTCTCGTGCGCCACGGTGACCGCGGGAAGGGGTCCGGTGTCCACGTCGTCCACGCGGGTGGGGGCCCAATCGGACTCCGAGAAAGCCTGGTAGCTGCTGTAGCCGCGCCACAGTTTCCAGCCGAGGTAGGCGACGCCCAGCAGGATGACCGTGGACGGGGCACCGTACCCGGTTGCGTAGTAGATGGTGGCGACCACCAGCAGGATCAGACCCAGGCCCACCGGTGCGAGCGCCATGGGCGTGTGGACCGGTAGCGCGCCCAGTAGGGTGCGGGTGTAACGACTGGTCGCGTCAGAACCGTGGAGGGCGTGGGCGCGGATCTTCACGCCGGGCGGGGTTGTTTCGGCCAGTTTGTGAGCGACCACCGGGGGCTCGTCCGGCTGGGAGGCATTGAGGACGACGTCGCGCGCTCGCCCCGCTGCCAACGCCGCTCTATTCGAGGCGGAGGCACCTGCGAGCACCAGGTAGACACCCATGGACAGCAGGATCCCGGGGAGCATGACGGCGAGGGCCAGGGCCAGGACGCGCCAGATCCAGGGGACCTCTGCCGCGGGGAAGTTCTCGAACTGCAGCACCCCGTGGGTGAACCACAGGATCAGGCCGCCGATCAGCAGGCCCGTGAGGCCGTTGATGATGGCGAACACGCGTAACCGGGGCCAGCCGCGTGCCGAGCGGGCTGCCCAGCGTTGTTCGCGTGTGCGCATGAGAACTCCTGATGTCCCGGGGAAGTGGGCTCCTCTCAGGGTAAATGGTTCCGGGCGTTCTGGCTGCTCTCGCAATTCGGATGTGTGGGCCTAGGATCGACCAGTGCCCCGCTTGTTGCTCGACCTCACCCCGCTGCGTGAGTCCCCGGCGTTCCGACGCCTGTGGATCGGCTCCACCATGTCCATGCTGGGGAACCAATTCACGGTGGTGGCCATCAGCCTGGAGGTCTTCGAGCTCACCCGCTCCACGTTTGCCGTGGGCATGGTGGGTGTCGCCGCGTTGCTGCCGCTGATCGTGTCCGGGTTGTACGGCGGGTCGATGGGAGATGCGCACAATCGCCGCACCGTGGGGCTGTGGACCACGTTTGGTCTCTTCGCGGTGACGGTGGCGTTGGCCGTGCATTCGTGGGCGCACATTTCGTCCCTGGTAGTGCTGTACACGCTGGTGGCGCTGCATTCGTTTGCGCAAGGGCTGAATCAGCCGGTGCGCGGGGCGATTGTTCCGCGGTTGGTGCCGACCAAACATCTGCCCGCGGCCAACGCGCTGTTCCAACTGACCATGGGATCCACACTGATGGTCGGGCCGCTGTTGGGCGCGTTGACCGTGGCGGGGTTGGGTTTTCAATGGGCCTATACGGCCGACGCACTGACTTTCATGGTCAGCCTGTGGGCGATGTACAAGCTGCCATCTCTGCCGCCCGACGGCGCCCCCTCTCGTGCCGGTTTCCGTTCCGTGGTCGAGGGCTTCCGGTTCCTGGCTACCCGCCCCAACCTGCGCATGACGTTCCTGCTGGACATGGCCGCGATGTTCTTCGCGATGCCGCGTGCGTTGTTCCCGGTGCTCGGCGCAACCGTGTTGGGCGGGGATCAGTTCACGGTGGGGCTGTTGACCGCGGCGCTCGCCGCCGGTTCCGTGCTGGCGGGATTGCTGTCCGGGCCGTTGGTGCGGCTCAACCGCCATGGCAAGGCGTGCGCGATGGCGGTGGCCGGGTGGGCCGTGTGCATCATGGCGTTCGGTGGCGTGGTGCTGCTGGCCTCGGCCGGGTGGGGGCGAGAGACCGTGTGGCCGCTGGCGGCGTCGTGCGCGGTGCTGGTCGCGGCCGGTGCGATGGACGCGATCTCCATGCTGTTCCGCACCACCATCTTGCAGGCCGCGACTCCGGATGCGCTGCGCGGGCGACTGCAGGGCATCTTCATTGTGGTCGTGGCTGGCGGACCTCGCCTGGGCGACGCCTACATGGGCACGGCGGGTGAGTTCGCCGGTCCCGGTTTGGCTGCTGTGGTGGGAGCCGCCGTGTGCCTGGTACTCGTGGTGGTCCTGGTGCGGAAGTTCCCTGCGTTCATGCGGTATGACGCGCGGGATCCGCAGCCGTAGCGTTCGCTTGTTGCCTGCACTGTGTGACTGTTCGCGCTCCGCGGGGAGAGTTTTTGAGCGGCATCTGTGTTTCGTGGGTCACAATGTGGGAAGAAATCGCGCGTTGTGCAGGGCCTTACGCATGGCGCTCGCCGATCCACTCGAAGGAGCGAACATGGCAATTCTCGACGACCAACGCTGGCACGGAAAGCTCTACGTCAACGGGTGGCGGGACGGATCCGGCGATCCCATCTCTGTCCAGAATCCCGCTTCGGAAGCTGTCCTGGGCTCGGTGGGTTCGGCATCTCCCGCCGATGTGTACGACGCCGCTCGGCAGGCTTCCGAAGCGCAGGTCGCCTGGGCCGCGCTTAAACCGACCGAGCGCGCGGCCGTGCTGCGCAAGGCGGGTCAGCTGTTCGAGGAGAACACCGAAGAGATTATCGACTGGGTGATGCGCGAGACCGGCGCCATCCAGCCCAAGGCCGAAATGGAAGCAAACGTCGCGGCGCAGGAGTGCTTCGAGGCGTCCGCGCTGCCCACGCATGCCCGAGGTGAGGTGTTGGCCTCCGACGATCCGCATTGGTCGTTTGCCCGGCGCGTGCCTGCGGGCGTGGTGACCGTGATTTCACCGTTCAACTTCCCGTTGATCCTGTCGATCCGTTCGGTGGCACCGGCGTTGGCCCTGGGAAATGCGGTCTTGTTGAAGCCGGATCCCCGCACGCCCATCACGGGTGGAGTGTTGCTCGCACGGATCTTTGAAGAGGCGGGACTGCCCTCGGGTGTGCTGCAGGTGCTACCGGGAGGCGGCGACGTCGGCGCGGCGACCGTTGACGCGCCCGAGGTGAGAATCGTGTCCTTCACCGGCTCTACAGACGCGGGACGCCATGTGGGTGCGGCGGGTGCCAAGCATCTGAAACGAACTCACCTGGAGCTGGGCGGCAACAACGCGATGGTGGTGCTGCCATCTGCTGATCTGGATCTGGCGGCGGGTGTGGGATCTATGGGCTCGTTCTTCCACCAGGGTCAGGTGTGTATGACCACGGGACGCCACATTGTTCATGAGGATGTGTACGAGGAGTACGTGTCCAAGTTGGCCGAGCGGGCCGACGCTCTGGTGGTGGGTGATCCGTCCGAGGGGCAAGTTCACCTGGGGCCGATCATCGACGAGAAACAGCTGAAATCCGTGGATTCCAAGGTGCAGGATTCAGTGATCGCGGGTGCATCTATCCGCGCGGGAGCGACACACGACGGACTGTTTTACCGGCCCACCGTTCTGGCGGATCTGACAGTGGATATGCCGGCGTGGAACGAGGAAATCTTCGGTCCCGTTGCGCCGGTGATCAAGGTGTCTTCTGTTGAAGAAGCCGTGAACCTCGCGAACAACTCGGAGTACGCGCTGTCGCTGTCGATCATTGGCGACGTGGGTGAGGCACTCAAGGTCGTGGATCGCATCACTGCGGGCAAGATCCACATCAACGAGATGACCGTGATGGACGAAGCGACCGCGCCCATGGGCGGGATGAAGGCCTCCGGAACCGGTGCTCGATTCGGTGGTGCGGCCGCGAATATCGAGGCCTTCACCGAGAGTCAGTGGGTCACGATCAGCCCGGACATTCCGCAATATCCGTTCTGAGTTAACCGCTCGGTATAGCAAGGTGGCCGTGCAACAAACGGTCACCTTGCTATCTTGTAATCGCCAGTGAACATTTTTGACTAGTAGTTATGCATTTACATTTAAAAGTTATCCACAGATGTTCTTTTGTGGTGGATAGTGCTAATTGAATTTTCGTAAGCTCAAATGGCTGCCGGAGCACGGCGGTGGCCGCCGAGCTTCACTGAGTTAGAGGGGACCATCCAATGGGGGATGCGCTGAAGCGTAGGAAGTTCGCGGCAAGTTTGGCCGCGCTGGCGTTGGGGCTGACGCTGGCCGGCTGCGGTGATACGAACGACCCCGAGCCCGATGACGCGGCCACCTCTGCAGAGGGTGGCTCCTCACCTGCGTCGACTGAGACGGACGGTGGGTCGTCTGACTCGGCATCTTCGTCTCCCGATCCTTCCGCCAGCGGTGATTGGTGGCCCGAACAGCCGGAGAAGATGGCCACGGGGCAGGAGTTCCCGGACGACTACGAGCCTGCCACCCTCGAACACCCTGCCCGCAACGTTCCGAAGCCGGTGATGCCGGAAGAAGCTAAGCAGGAGACCGAGGCGGGGGCGCAGGCGTTTTTGGACTACTACGCCTATGCAGGGTGGTATGCCTATCAAACTGGTGACACGTCATATATGAGAGACATAGTTTCACCATCCTGTGAAATTTGCATTGAAGAGATGGACCTCGTTGATGAAATATATGCAAATAGCGACTGGGCTGCAGGAAGTGACGAGCGTAACCAGATAATTCCAGGTACGTTCCCCGCAGCTACTCAAGATTTTTACACTATTCCAGTGGCAACTCGCAATGGTGGGGCAAAGTTAGTTTCGAACAATAAGGTTGTTCGAGAGTTTCTGCCATTTGATGAAAAAGATCGATATGATGTGAATATTGATTTTGAAGAAAATAAATGGGTCTATATAACTGCCTCGCCACGGGGACAGTCGTGAAGTCTAAGTTATTGGCTCTGGTGATTTCTCTAATGTTGATCGGTGGTTTTCACCCTCCGGCATCCGCGGTAGATGGTGCGAATAACTATGCGGGGCCAGGTGGCGACATCTTCGGCGGTAGGGCGCCGAGTCAGACTGAAGAAATGACGAGCAGTGCTAAATCAAGTGGTGAAGAGATCGCCATTAAAGTCAAAATCAGTTCACCCGGTGATGATTCATTTCAGCTAAGTGTTGGTGGGAATGGTGTTACATCTGGATCGGAGGCCGGAGGTAGCTCGAGTGTCGCCTGGAATCCAGACGAAGACCCCGCATATCAAAAAGCCTTACGTCATAAATTGATGAGTGATGATGATTCGATCTTTTTCAACGCTAATCTAATGGATACCGCGACGAATCGAACGACTTATAGCCTGCAGGATCCTTGCGCTAGTGAAGACGGCGATGCCTTCGATGACTGTCGGCAGGAACAAGAGTGCACGGTCGACGGTGGCGGTGAAGGCGTAAATATGGACGTTGTCGTCGGTGGTGCAGGTGAAGAAGGCCGGGCATCTCGTGGCACGCAAATGTGTGTGGCAAATGCTGATGCCGCAGAAGCTGATGACGAAGGCGTCATCCCGCTGCCCGTATTCACTCTGCAAGATTTCCAGCGATTGAACGTCGCTCCCGCTGTCTCAACTGTTGAACCAGCACCGGACACTCTCAAGAACATGAACACCAATGTCTTCGCGGTCGCTGATGCCCAAGCGTTCCAAACCGAGTTGGGAGGCTTCCCTGTAGCAGTGCGGGCCTATCCGGTGCAGTACTCCTGGAATTACGGTGACGGAGCCAGCCTCGGCCCCACGCCCCTGACAGGTGCGCCGTTGGCTGAAGGGGATTGGGATATCCCTACGGACACTTCCCACGTCTACTCGGAAACCGGTGACTACAGCGTCACGCTGACTACCTACTTCTACGGCGAATACAACGTGGCGGGTACAGGCTGGCAGCCGGTCGCTGGTTTCAATGAGGTGGCATCCGCTCCCGTGCCGATCAGCGTATGGAAAGCGACTGTCCGCAACGTCGCTGATGACTGCAATGAGAACCCACGCAGTTTCGGCTGCCCAGGCACGAACTGACTCATGTGGTCTCTCGGCGTGACGGGGCCTTTGCAACGTCCATATGAGCTCGAGCGGCTGAAGTCTTAAGTGAGGAAACTGCAGCACCGAAGTCTCCGGTGAGGGAAGTGCGTCGAATTTGGTCGAATTCAGCACTTCCATCACATGAGACTGCGAAGCTGCAGTTTCCTCACCTCAGGTTGAGGTGTGGTGCATCTACCTCACACGGAGCGGCGCCGCACGGGGGCGGAACTCGCCTACGTATCCCGCCTGGTCCGGCTCGTGACCTTGCTGCGCAGCGTCAGCAGCAGGACGATGGTCAGCAAGCCATAGAGCGTCAGCACGATCGGACCCTGCACCAGCACGGAAGCGTCACCGTTGGCGCTGATGAGCGCATCGCGCAAGCTGGTTTCAGCCAACGGACCGAGCACCATGCCGATGATGAGCGGCGCCAGTGGGTAGTCGTGCATGCGCATCAGGAAGCCCACGATGCCGACACCCAAAAGCAGGAGCAGATCGAACGTCGATCCGGACGTCGCGTAAATGCCCAGCCCACAGAACACCGTGATGCCCGCATATAGGTAGTGGCGCGGAATCAGCAGGAGCTTTGCCCACACCATGGCGAACGGCAGGTTGATAATCAGCAGCACGATCATCGCGATGAAGAAGCTCGCCAGCAGCGCCCACACCAGATCGGGTGCACGCTCGAACAGCAGTGGGCCCGGCTGCAGGCCGTACTGACGGAACGCCGCGAGCATGATGGCCGCGGTGGCTGAGATCGGCAGGCCCAGCGCCAGCAGGGCGCCCATGGCCATACCGGTTGTCGAGTTACCGGCGGCCTCGGGTGCGGCCAAGCCGCGGATGGCGCCCTTGCCGAATTGCGGGTCATGACGACGTCGATCCAGCTTGCGTTCCGCTCCATAGGCCAAGAACGTGGGGATCTCGGAACCGCCAGCGGGGATCACACCGAAGGGAAGGCCAATGGCCGTGCCACGGGCCCACGCCGGGGCGGCCTCGCGAAGCTCTTTGCGGCTCAACCACGGGCGACCCTTCGAGCGGATCATCTGACCTTCACGCTGGAAGCGGGCGATCGTCGCGAAGTAAATGACCTCGCCCAGAGCCAGCACCGCCACGGTGACGGTGACCAGCGAGATGCCGTCGAAGAGGAACGGTGAGTCCATGGTGAAACGAGGGATGCCCGTGACGCCGTCGATACCCACCACCGCGATACCCAAACCGAAAGCCAGTGACAACAGGCCCTTAACCGCAGAGTCCGTCACCACGGATGACGTGGCCATGAACGCGAACAGTGCCAACGCGAAGAACTCCGCCGGCCCGAATTGCGTGGAGAATTCCGCGAGGAACGGCGCCAGGAACACGACTACACCGGACGCGATGAAACCACCCACGAAGGCACCGATGGCCGCGGTGGCCAGTGCCTGCGGAGCGCGCCCGTCCAGGGCCATCTTGTGACCCTCGAACGTTGAGGCAATGGCAGACGCCTGCCCCGGTGTGTTCATGAGGATGCCCATGGTGGAGTCGCCGAACAGGCCACCGAAGTACACGCCGGAGAACATGATGAACGCCGCGGTGGGCTCCAGGGCGAAGGTCACGGGCAAGAGCAGAGCCACGGCCATGGAGGAACCCAGGCCGGGCATGACGCCCACTGCGGTACCCAGGAAACAACCCAGCACCACCCAGAACAGGTTCTGCCAGGTGAGGGCTCCTGCGAAGCCCTCCATGAGTAAGGACAGAGTCTCCATTTAGAAGCCACCCCCAAGAAGTCCGGAGGGCAGCGAGAGCCCCAGGGCCATGTCGAACGCGATGTACGCAACGGAGCTCACCGTCAGTCCGACGATCAATGAGAACAGGGGTCGTTTCGACCCGAATCCACGCGCCACGCACCAGAACAACAGTGCCGCGCCAAGGATCCACCCCAGGAATTCCAGGAGCAGGGCGAAGGCCAAGAACCCGCCGATCACCCAGACGAGCGAACGCCACGAGAAGGTGGCGGGAGCGGCGTCGTCAGTGGTACCCAGCGAACCGCTGGACCAGTGACGGAAAATGTTGATGACTTCCACGACCACCAGGACGTAAATGACGCCGGTGATGATGGCGGGGAAGAAGCGCGGGCCGGGGAAGTCCACGGAATCCGGGACCTCCATCATCAGCATGCCCACCAGGAGATAGGTGGCGAACGCGGCGAGCACCAGCGGCATGGTGAGTGCTTGAAGCAGGGAGCCGGCGGAGCGTGAACTCCGGTCGGCGGGGCGCTCGGAGTCTGCCCGGGGCGCGGGCGCCGAGGATTCGGAAACCGATGCGTGGCTCATACTCCCAACTCCTTGTACAACGCGGTGATCCGCTCGGTCTCGTCCTTGATGAACTGCGTGAGCTCGTCGCCGGTGATCACGTTCTCGTTCCAGTTGTAGCGCTCGATGGCTTCGCGCCATTCGGGAGTTTCGATCGTCTCCAGCACGATGTTCTCCAGCTCTTGTTTCTCGTCATCGGTGATGCCGCCGGGGGCCATCAGGATGCGCCAGTTGGCCAGAGTCACGTCATAGCCCTGCTCCACGGTGGTCGGGATGTCGCTGCCCTCCAGGGGCTCCTCGGCCACGAGCGCGAGGGCGCGGAGCCGACCGGACTCGATCTGGTCGATGGAATCCGGGTATCCGCTGGCCGCCGCGGCAACGGTGCCGTTGAGCAGCGCCTGCGTGGACTCGCCACCACCGTCCGAGGACACGTAAATCATGTCCGCCGGTTTAATACCGCCGGCAATGGCCATTTCGGTGACCACGAGCTGGTCGAAGGAGCCACCGCCGGTCCATGGGACATCGCCGGGCTTCTGCGCCCAGGCCTTCATGAGGTCGTCCAGGGTTTTGTACGGGGAGTCGGCCGGGACCACGATCACGTCGTACTCCTCGACCGTCACGGCCAGGGGGTTGACGTCCTCGTACTTGGTGGCGGAATCGTACTGAATGGTCGCGGCGAGCTGACCGGTGCCACCGACCATCAGGTTGTTCGCATCGCCATCCAGAACGGACAGATTACCCAGCGCGATGGTTCCGCCGGCGCCCGGCATGTTGACCACCTGGGTGTTGTTGATAATGCTGTTCGCTCGCTGCGCCTGCTGCATTTCGCGAGCCACGGTGTCCCAACCACCACCGGCCGCCGCGGGGGCGATGATGGTCATACTCGAGCGAAGGTCGTTGCCTCCGGATGCTGACGAGATGGATCCGGTCACGGCGGTCCCAATAGCACCAGCCGCGATCAGCCCTCCGATCCCGTACGTGATGAATTGCCGACGATTCGGCGGACGCTTCTCGACCAAACTGGTCTCCTGAATCAAGTGCGCTGATGGCATGCGGACCGGCCACCCGAGAGCGGCCTGGGATTGTGACCTAGAATACACATAAGCTCATTTGAGAAAGTAATAATTCTCAGGTGTGGCGAACGCTTTCGGTAACACGACGTCATGGCGTCGAGTGCACCACTCAGGTTCGTAGATCGAGGAGTAGTTTCCAGTCATGACCATCATCCTTGCCAGCGCAGACACCCCCGCCGGGCACGCCGCCCGAGACTTCGCGATCGAAGAAGCCCGACGCCGCGACGCCGACCTCATCGTGTTTCCCGTGGACGGTTCCACCCCGGACATCTCCGGTTTGGGCTATGACCGCGTCACTCTGGAAAACGCCGACGGTCGCAGCAAGGACGCCGTGGGAGACCTCATCGACGCCACCAATCGCCCGGAAGTTGAAGCCGTGGTCGTGGGCGTGAAGCGCCGCAGCCCCGCAGGCAAAATCTTCCTGGGCTCGTCCGCCCAGCAGATCATCCTGGAGGCCGCCGTTCCGGTGATCTCCGTCAAACCCGCCACCTGATCGGAGTAGGCCATTGCCACACTGGATCCACATGGGCGGTTCGCAGTGGGCCATGTGGGGTGACCTGGGCCTGGAGAGCGAAACACCTGAACCTCCGCGCGTTGAAGTTGATGACGCGGTGGTGGCTCCTTATGCCTTTCTGCGGGAGCTTCACTACAAGGTTGCCGACGGCGCCAACACCGTTTCGGTCGACTTTTCGGGTGATGAGCCTCGCACCGAAGAAGGGCGCATCCCCGACGGGCTCAGGGCCAATTGGGCCGGCTTCTTGAAGGAACTCGGGATGGGGAGAACCCTCTGGGAGGATCTGCACCCAACCCTCGTCGTCCAATGGATTCGTCTGGAGGGCCGGTACGCGATCTTCCAGCTCGTCGAGGGTGACGAATCCCAGGTCTACCGCTGTGACCTCGCCCTAGACCTTCCGCAGGAGGATGAGGGAATTCTTGAGGATCTCCAACAGGCGAGGACATATTGGTGGTACGACTTTTTCCCCGGCGGATCAATCAGCGGTATCCGTACAACGTTCCCTCTTCAAGAACCTCACATGGATGAGCTGACCATCTACACCCCGTAGGCAACCCCCGGGCTCCCTACCCTGGCTACCCTGGACTGGTGCAGTCCGAACCCGAATCCCCAGCCACAGAACCCGCAAAAGCCAAAGAAGCGACAGCTCCCCGCGACACCCGCTCCCTCAACCGTCAGATCCTCGCGCTCGCGGTTCCCGCGTTCGGTGCGTTGATTGCGGAGCCGCTGTTCCTGCTGGCGGATTCGGCGATCATCGGGCACCTGGGAACTGCGCAGCTCGCCGGCGTGGGGATCTCCGCGACTGTGGTGCAGACCGTGGTCGGGCTGATGGTCTTCCTGGCCTACTCGACCACTCCTGCCGTCGCCCGGCACTTGGGTGGCGGCCGACTCAAACAGGCCCTCGAAGTTGGCCGAGACGGTCTGTGGACCGCAGCTGGTCTTGGCGTAGTTCTCGCCACCGCAGGCATCCTCGCCGGCAGGCCCCTGCTACAAGCGCTCGGTGCGCGGGGCGAGGTACTGGAGCACGCGACGTCGTACTTCGTGTGGTCCATGCCGGGACTGCTGGCCATGCTTGTGGTGCTGGCCACGATGGGTGTGCTGCGCGGTCTGCAGGATACGAAAACCCCGCTGATTATCGCGGGAATCGGCGCGGCGGTGAATGCCGGACTGAACTTCCTGCTCGTCTACGGCGCGGACCTGGGCGTGGCCGGTGCGGCGATGGGCACGAGCATCACTCAGTGGGGCATGGCGATTGCCTATTTGGTGCTGCTGGGCAAACAGTTCCGCAGAGAGAACGTGCGGCTGACCACCGGCTGGCGCGGGGTGCGGGGTCACCTCACGGTCGGCTCTTGGCTCATGCTCCGCACACTGTCGCTGCGCGCCGCGATCCTCGCGACGGTCGTGGTTGCAACCGCCCAGGGCGCGGAAAATCTGGCGGCGTACCAACTGACCATGACGGTCTTCAACTTCCTGGCCTTCGCCCTCGACGCGCTCGCGATCGCCGCCCAGGCCCTGCTCGGCAAGGAGCTGGGCGCCCGTGACCTGGACCAACAGGTAGAGCGCGACGGCGTGCGTCACCTCATGCACCGCCTCATCCGCTGGGGGCTGGGATTCGGTGTGGTCACGGGCTTGATCGTGGGCTTTGTGGGCCCGCATCTGGGGTTCCTGTTCACGCAGTCGGAGGGCGTGCAGTACCTGTTTGGCATCGCGCTGATCGTGGTCGCGGTGGGCCAGCCTCTCGCGGCCTACGTGTTCGTGCTCGACGGCGTGCTGATCGGCGCCGGGGACGCCCGCTACTTGGCGCTCGCGGGCCTCATCAACATCGTGGTCTACGCGCCGCTGCTCTGGGCCGTTATGCACTTCGCGGGCGGGGGCACGTCGGGAATGGCCTGGCTGTGGATTGCGTACGCGGGCGGGTACATCGGCGCGCGGGCGCTCACACTGGGCTGGAGGATTCGCAGCGACCGGTGGATGTACGCCATGGCCTGACCACATTCCGGTTTCGATCGACGACGACGCCGCTCGCCTCCTTCCCGGGGGTGCCAGCCGGGCGATTCGGCGGGCAAAACGAGTGGCGCACGTCTCTATTTATGCGGGTGAATCGACTATCCTTGAAGCATGAACAAAGACGTTCCCAACACCAAGTCCGCATCCGTCAACGGCCCCGTCTTGGTGGGTATTGACGGTTCCGAAATCGCATTGCGTGCTCTGGACCGCGCCATCGAGGAAGCGCGTGTTCGTAACGTGGGCGTGCGCCTCATGGGCGCTTTCCCCGTGGTCGGTGTCGGAGATCCCGGCCTGGAGCGCCGCTTCCGCGAGGCAGTGACCACCGAGAATGACCAGAACCTCAAGGCCGCTCAGGACCGTGTGGCAGACGCCGGAGTCACGGTGGATACCGTCAGCGGTGAAGGTGACGCTGCCAAGGCCATCATTGAGGCCGCCAAGGATTGCAGTCTGGTGGTCATGGGTAAGCGCGGTAAGGGTGGCGCGTTGCGCGGTCGCCTGGGTTCGGTGTCCGCAGCGGTTGCGGCTCACAGCCCCGTGCCCGTGATCGTGGTTCCCCCGCGTGAAGAGGACGACAACTCTGACGTCGAGTCGGCCCGCGAATCCGCTCACCACAAGGACGTTCACGTCTCCGACGAGGAGTCCCAGGGCGGCACCCGCACCCCGGCCTCCGAAATGGACTTCACGGGATCCGTGGTGGTCGGCGTGGACGCTGCTGGCGAGAAGAACCCCGCCGTCGCACAGGCCATTGAGTACGCCAAGGCCCACGGCTCCACGCTGAGCCTGGTCTCCGTGAACGGTGCTCTGTCCGGCACTCCGGACTGGTTCCAGGATCAGTACAACCAGACCTACTACTTCGATGAGTCCGTGCGGAAGCTCAACCAGATCGCCAAGGACCTCCAGGAGCAGAACTCGGATCTGAAGGTTACCCGTCACGCGTTCCTGGGTCGCCCGGGTCGTGTGCTGGTGCAAGCAACCCGCACCGCAGACATGGTGGTGGTCGGCTCGCGCGGCATCGGTGGCTTCACCGGCCTGCTGCTCGGCTCCGTCTCCCAGTCGGTGCTCGGTGCGGCTGCCGGACCCGTCATGGTGGTTCCCAGCGGCAAGTGAGCCCCAACAGCATCCATTCACTACACACAGAAACAGGTGCGAAACAGATGTCACAACGAATCGTGGCGGCATACGACGGCTCCGACTACAGCGAACGCGCATTGGACTGGGCCATCCAGGAAGCAGCAGCTCAGGAGCTCCCGCTGAAGATCGTGGTCTCCACCGGTCGCCCCGTGGGTGTGGATCAGTCCCTGTACGGCCCCTTCCTGGATGCAGTGCAGGAAGAATCAGAGAAGCTCGCTCGCGCGGCCGTGGCCAAGGCCAAGGATGCCGGTGTCCAGGTGCAGGGCATCATCGAGCGCGGTGACGCCGCCGGCGTGATCGTGTACGAAGCCAAGGATTCCTCCCTGGTGGTGATGGGTAAGCGTGGCCGTCACGGTGTGCGTGGCCGCGTCGGGTCGGTATCGGCCGCGACCGCTTCCCACTCGCCCGTGCCCGTGGTGATCCTGCCCGAGAGCTGGAACCCGGCTCAGCGTGAATCCCGTCCCGAGGACGAGTCCTTCGAGGGCACCGTGGTGGTTGGTGTGGACAAGCTCGGCGCCAAGAACCTGGCCGTGAAGGTGGCAGCTGATTACGCCCGCGCTCACGGACTCACCCTCGCGGTGGTCAGCGTGGTTCCGACCACCAGCTACTTGCCCATGAACTCCTCCGAGTTGGAGCGTGCGGTGCAGGAGCAGCTGTTGGCCCCGGCCAAGGAACTCACCGAGCAGGTGGCCGAGGAACTGCGTGGCCACTACACGGATCTGAACATCGTGACCCGCGTGCTGCAGGGCCGCCCGGCCGATGCCCTGGTGGATGCATCCCGCACCGCAGACCTGCTGGTCATGGGTTCGCGCGGCTACGGCGGATTCCGCGGGCTGCTCATGGGATCGGTCTCGCAGGCGGTGCTGGCCGATACTGAGTCCCCGTTGATGATCGTGCCCAACCGCGAAAGCTAGGCAACGTAGCGCGGGCTAGTCTCCGTGCGACGTCGGCGCCCTGTCTCCACCGTGAGGCGGGGCGCCGTTTTCATGCTCCGGGCTGATCTCTTGCGGGGTGTCGGCTGCCTACGCTGGTGGCAGTCGCAACCAAGGAGGCATCATGCTCACCCTGACGAGTCCCCGTTCTGGCAGGCTCGCCCGCTGGTTCGTGCTCGCTCTTTTCGCGATCTTCGCCGCGGTGTCGTTGGTGGCTTGGTCCGCCGACGCCGCTCGCGCCGCCCAGGTGCCACCGCGCCCGGATTCCGGGGCGGTGCTGGACCAGGCTGACATCCTCTCCGATGCCGATGAGCAGCAGATCAACGAGCGGATCGGCCGCGGTAATGAACAGAACGAGTACATCCGTGCGGCCGTGCTGACGGTGGACGGAGTGGACGGCGATTTCGAAGACTTCACCCGGCAAACCGCTCAAGAATGGGGCGTGGGCGAGGCCGGTCGGAACAACGGCGTACTGATCGTCGCGGACATGGATGAGCGTGAGCTGCGAATCGAGGTGGCTGACGGTGCCCGCGAGGTGCTTTCCGATGCCACTGCTCAGGACATTGTGGACGACGACCTCACACCCGGCTTCAAGGACGAGCAGTACGCGCAGGCCTTCACGGCGACCTTGGATTCGGTGTACGACCAATCCACCCCGGAGGCGGCGGCGCAGGCTGCCGCGGACCGCGAGCGGACGGGCAACATCGTCAAGTGGGTACTCCTCGGGATTGCTGGCCTGATCGTGGCTGTGGTGATTGCCTTCTTCCTGTGGTGGAGCAAGGACCAGAAGAAGATCCGCGAGCAGGCGGACCAAGAGATCGAACGCTATCTGCGTGAACACCCGGACGAGGAAATCTCTGACGAGGTACGCAAGCGGTACTACACGTACCGTTCGAACCACCGGAAACCGCCCAAGGACAGCAAGAAGCCGCCCAAGGCCAAGGATCAAGATGGCGTGGAGCGGGATGTGCAGTACGCATCCACGTTCCAGAGCTGGTTGCCGCTCTACGTGATGTACCCGGCGATCTATAGCGGCACCAACCACTCCATTTCGTCGAGCGGCTCGTCCGGTTCTGCGGGCACATCGTTCGGCGGCGGCGGAGGCTTCAGCGGCGGAGGGGCCTCGGGTAGTTTCTGACTCGGAAAGTCGGGCCGGATGCGGTCCCGGGTGACATCTGGGGCACCGCTTCGCGTGATCGACATTTTTGGTAGAGGTGCGCAGCCTTTCTGGTCGAATCGCTGCGTACCTCTACCAAATTTGTCAGGCGGCCGGGGTTTCCTCTCGCGACCGAGCACGAACTAGTCCTAAGAGCTCCTCGTGCACCGTGGTGTCCCCGGTGAGCTCGGGGTGGAAGCTGATGGCCAGGATGTTGCCCTGCCGTACCGCCACCACCGAGTCCTGATAGCGAGCCAGCACCTCCACGCCGTCACCGACTCGAGTCACTGCGGGCGCGCGAATGAAGGCCGCGCAAACGACGTCGCTCGGGGGCTTCGCGGCGCCGGCATGCGAGTCGAGGTGGTCGGGAGTCATGGAAGGCCCCGCCCACTGCAACGAAACCTCTGCAGAGTCCACCTGCGAACCGAACGCGTTCCGGGCCACGGTCACGTCCAGAACGCCCAGGGATTGCTGCCCTGGCGCGGGGTCTTCGATTCGCAAGGCGAGCATGATGAGCCCCGCGCACGTACCCAGGACCGGCAACCCCGCTGCGATCACTTCCCGCAGCGGACCGAACAGTCCGAACGTTCGGCACAGTCGATCCATGGTGGAGGACTCACCCCCGGGGAGGACGAGCGCGTCGATGAGCGGAGCGCCGTCGTCCCCTACGAGATCGGAAGTGGACCGGACGCGAACCGCCCGGGCACCCAGCGACTCGAGCATCGCCAGGTGCTCGGCCACCCCGCCCTGAAGGGCGAGAACACCGACGACCGGTTGAGTCACCAGCCGCGCTCCGCGAGGCGGTGCGGTGCGGCCAGGTCTGCCACGTTGATGCCGACCATGGCTTCGCCGAGGCCGCGGGAGGCTTCGGCGATGCGGGCGGGGTCGTCGTAGTAGGCGGTCGCGGCTACGATGGCGCGGGCGCGCTCGGCCGGGTTGCCGGACTTGAAGATGCCGGAGCCCACGAACACGCCGTCCGCGCCCAGCTGCATCATCATCGCGGCATCCGCGGGAGTGGCAATGCCGCCAGCGGTGAACAGCACCACGGGCAGCTTGCCGGTGCGGGCCACCTCGACCACTAGCTCGTACGGTGCGGACAGTTCCTTGGCCTTCACGTAGAGGGCATCCGGGGAGACGGTGTAGAGGCCCTGCAGCTCTGCGATCTGCGAGCGGATGGTGCGGATGTGGCGGGTGGCCTCGGAGACGTCGCCGGTGCCAGCCTCGCCCTTGGAACGAATCATGGCCGCGCCCTCGGTGATGCGGCGCAGCGCCTCGCCCAGGTTGGTCGCCCCGCACACGAACGGCACGGTGAAGCGGTGCTTGTCGATGTGATTGACGAAGTCAGCGGGGGAAAGCACCTCGGACTCGTCGATGTAGTCCACCTTCAGATGCTCCAGAACCTGCGCCTCCACGAAGTGGCCGATCCGCGCCTTGGCCATCACCGGAATGGATACGGTATCGATGATCTGCTCGATGAGATCCGGGTCGCTCATACGGGCCACGCCACCCTGGGCGCGGATATCCGCGGGCACGCGTTCGAGCGCCATCACGGCAACGGCGCCGGAATCTTCGGCGATTTTGGCCTGCTCGGCGGTGACCACGTCCATGATCACACCGCCCTTGAGCATGTCGGCCAGCCCGCTCTTGACCAGCTTGGATCCGGTCACGGGGGTCTTGTTGTCAGCGGGAGAGTGCACGGTGTGAGTCATGCTGACCATGCTGCGCGCCAAAGTGGCCCGGTAACAGATCCATAATTGAGTAATTCCAGTAGTCCACTTTGGAGGAACACATGCGACATGCGCGCGCGGTGGATGTGCCGCTGTCGGTCGACCGGTCCTCGGGCGTCTCGCTCGGCGAGCAGCTCGTCGGCCAAGTCCGTGACCTAGTCGCCCGCGGTGTCCTGTGCGCAGGGGATCCGTTGCCGTCCTCGCGGGTGCTTGCAGAGCGATTGGGGATTTCGCGCGGCACGGTGGTCACGGCGTGGGACGTCCTCGCGGGGGAGGGGTACCTCACCGCCGACCGCGGAGCCACGCGCATTGCGCCGGACGTTCGCGTGGCCCCCGCGGCGAGCGAACTCCGTATTTCGACGACGCCGCTCCATTCCTCCCGCACGCGACGTAGCGTTGCGAGTACAGGACAGATCGACCTACGACCCGGCAAAGCGGTCATCGCGGAACTGGATACCCCGGCCTGGCGGGGTGCCTGGCGTGACGCTGCGAGTGCCAATGCGGGGACCGTCCCGTTGCGGCAGCATCTGGTCGAATACTTGCGATTGAACCGAGGGGTGGTGAGAGAACCGGACGACATTGTCATCACTGCGGGTGCCCGCGACGGACTTCAGTTGGTCCTGCGAGTCCTGGGCGCACTGCGCGGACGCCGTCTACGCGTGGCCGTGGAAGACCCCGGGTACTCCGCCCTGCGCAGGGTCGTTGAGGGCACCGGTCACATTGCGATACCGATTCCCGTGGACGAGTTCGGTCTGAACCCGGCCAGCCTCCCCACCGGCGACTGGGCGGGAACCGGAACGTGGGATGTCGCGGAGACTCCGGACGCCGTGGTCGTGACACCGGGGCATCAGTACCCGTTGGGTGGCACCATGCCCGTGAGCCGCAGGCTGGAACTGCTGCGGTGGGCGCGGCAACACAGTGCCGTGGTCATCGAGGACGACTACGACTCCGAGCTGCGCTACACCGGCCAACCCCTGCCCGCGCTCGCCGCACTGGATGCCGATCGGGACACCGTGGTCACCCTCGGCAGCTTCACCAAGGTGTTGGGCAACGGCGTGGGCGTGGGGCACCTCGTCGCACCCGATGACCTGCTCCCAAGGCTGCACACCCTGCGTGTCGAGCTGGGATCACCAGTCTCTGCGGTGGCTCAGCGAGCGATCGCTCGGTTCATGGACTCGGGTCACTTGCAGCGCCACACCGCTCGGATGCGCCGCGCCTATCGTCGACGCCGCTCGCTCATCGCCCACGCGCTCGCGGACCTTCCTGGTGTGGCCGTGGTGCCCATGGCCGGTGGTTCGCACGCCGTGATCCAGGTGCCGGACGAAGCTGCGGCGGTCGTGGAGGCGGCCCAACGCGGAGTCCTGGTCAGCGGGCTGGGGGAGTACTGGGCGGCGTCGGCGTCCCGAGCAGAAACGCGCACGATGACGCCCGCCAGGGATGCGGCAGAAGTGGCACCGGCCGAACCGCGCGCAGACCCGCGCGAGGGGCTGGTGCTGGGTCTGACGGCGTCGGACGCCGAACTAGAGAAAGGAATGCAAGTATTGCGGGACGTACTCAAGCCGCACCCGAGGAAACATCTGGCCCAGCACGGGCGCCAGTGAACACCAAGTTCTGTTCCCGGACGGCCCGTAGTTGTCTCCACTAGACTGGCCCGGTCCCACCCCGCCAATGAGGAGTATTTCGCGTGTCTCAGCAGATCCCGTCCCCCCGCGGCGGAGCATCCGGCGGCCATCGCAACGGAACGGATGTGCGGCACGACCTGTGGGTGCCCACGCTGGTTCGGGCCCTGGTCGCGCTGGTGTTCGGTGCGGTCACGATCTTCTGGCAGGAACCCACCGAGAACGCGACACCGTGGGCCCTCGGCCTGTTCCTGGTCGGCACGGGTGGCGCGTGGCTGTTCCTGCACTTCCGTATGAAGGCCCGTGAGAACGTCGACCTCGGCTCCTTGGCCAACATCCCCCAGCTCGCGGGAATCCTGTACATTCTGGGCGGCGCGCTCGTCGCGATCATGGCGCAGCAGAACTGGCTGTTCGTGCTGCTCGCCGCCATGGTGCTCGGACTCTGCGGCATTCTCGAACTCGCCCTGGGCCTGCGATTCCGCCAGAGCTTCCCGCTCGGCAGGGACTGGACCCTCAGCGGTCTGGTGACCGTGGGCGCAGGTATGGGCATGATGCTCGTGGAGACCCTGGGTGCCAAAGCGGAGCTGGGCGTTGTTGGTGGCGCGGCCATCATCATTGGCGTTACCCAATTCATCGCGGCCCTGAGTTTGCGGCACGATGCGCTCGCAGCGGACCGCGCGGGCTCCCCTGATAGTGACCGGATAAACGGCGTAGACTGATCAGTCGATCTCAACAATTTTTCGCAAGTTTCCGTAGGAGGATTCACGTGGCCCAGCGCACCGAGCACAACGGCCGTCGCAAGACTGATATCAAGGGTCCCCTTGTCATCTCAGCCGTGCTGGCAGCTGTCGCCTTCGTGGTGGTCTCGGTAGCAGCCGCGGGCGGTACCGATAACGCCGCGCGCGTGGGACTGGGCCTGATCGCCGCGGGCATTGCGTTCATCGCGTCCGTGGTCGTGTGCTCCACGCTCATGCTCCTGGAGAAGCCCAACAACCCCGAACTCGGTCAGGGCACCGGCGTGAACCGTTCCTCGGCCAAACTGTTCGCGGAGAACAAGGCCCGCCGTCAGGCCGAGCAGGCACGTGGCGAGGGTTCGGGGACCGCGTCGCCCCGCAAGACTTCCGGTGCTGCCGACTCCACGACCAACGGCGAACCCCAGTACGGCCAGCGCGTGCGCCCCGATACCAAGGGTGAGGAACCGGGTTCGAGCAGCCGCTGATCCCCACCTGAATACAGACGAACGCCCTGGACTGCGAAACACAGTCCAGGGCGTTCCTTCATGTTTGAGCGACGAGCGGCGTTTACCGCCCGAACCGCTTCAACCGCAGGGAGTTCAGCACCACGAACACGGAGCTGAAGGCCATGGCGGCACCGGCGATCATGGGGTTCAGGAAGCCCAGCGCAGCCACGGGGATGGCCACCACGTTGTAGGCGAAGGCCCAGAACAGGTTGGACTTGATGATCCCCAAGGTCTTGCGGGACAGCTTGATCGCGGTGGGGATGGCGGTCAGTTCGCTGCGGACCACGGTGATGTCCGCGGCCTGCATGGCAGCATCCGTACCGGAACCCATGGCGATGCCCAGGTCCGCCTGGGTGAGGGCCGGAGCGTCGTTGACGCCGTCGCCCACCATGGCCACCACGCGACCCTGCTTTTGCAGGTCGGTCACGGCCTGAACCTTGCCGTCCGGGGTGACATCCGCGATGACATCCTCCGGGGCGATGCCCACCTGTTCCGCCACGGAACGTGCCACGGCAGAATGGTCACCGGTCAGCAAGACCGGGCGCAGACCCAGTTCCTTGAGCTGTGCAATTGCCTGAGCGGACTCTTCTTTGATGGTGTCCTGCAGGTCGATCAGGCCGGCCAGGTTGCCGTCCACGGCCACCAGGATGGTGGTGAAACCGTCCGCGCGTGCGTGCTCGAGGGCCTCGCGATCGGTCTCCGACAGGCGCACACCGTTCTTGGCCAGCCACTGTTCGCGACCCACCACCACGGAGCGAGATTGCATGCCGTCAGCGACATACGCCTTCACGCCACCCCCGGGAGCGGACTGGAAGCGAGCCACCTGGAAGCGCTGCGACGAGGCATCCGCGATGGCCCGAGCGATCGGGTGCTCCGAGTAGTCCTCTACTGCCGCAGCGAAGTCCAGCACCTGGTCCTTGGACCACTGGGACACCGAGTTCACGGCCGTCACGGAGAGCTCGCCGCGGGTCACGGTGCCGGTCTTGTCCAGCAGGATGGTGTCCACGTTGCGGGAGTCCTCGAGCACCTCCGCGGAGGTAATGAGAATGCCCATCTGAGCGCCACGACCCGTGCCGGTCAGCAGGGCGGTGGGAGTTGCCAGACCAAGCGCACACGGACACGCAATTACCAACACGGAGACCGCAGCCACGAAGGCCTGATCCACGTTGCCGGTCACGAGCAGCCAGATCACCAGGGTCAGCAGGGCAATGCCGATGACCACGGGGACGAACACGGACGAGATCTTGTCTGCCAGGCGCGCCACGGGGGCCTTGGTCGCCTGCGCGCGAGCCACGGTGCGGCCCATGGACGCGAGCACGGTATCGGAGCCCACACGAGTAGCTTCCGCGACCAGACGTCCCGTCGTGTTCACGGTGGCACCGGTCAACTCGTCACCCGTACTGACTTCCACGGGCATGGATTCACCGGTCAGCATGGACGCGTCCACGGCAGATTCGCCGGAGATCACCACGGAGTCCGTGGCGATCTTCTCACCCGGGCGCACCACGAAACGGTCGCCCACCTTCAGCTGCTCCACGGGAATGGAGCGTTCGGTTCCGTCCTCGTTGAGTACGGTTGCCTGCTGTGCGCCCAGGTTCAGTAGCGCCTTGAGCGCCTCACCGGAGCGAGCCTTCGCGCGGGCCTCGAGCCAGCGGCCAAGCAACAGGAACGTGGTGATGATGGCCGCGGATTCGAAGTACAGCTGGTGGCTGGACATGTCCATGGCCTGACCGGGGTGCGCGTGCGCGGTCATCCCCGGATCTACGAGCAGGTGCCACAGCGAGAACAGGTAGGCGGCGGCCACACCCATCGACACCAGGGTGTCCATGGTGGAGGAGAAGTGCCGTGCGTTGATGGCGGTGGCCTTGTGGAACGGCCACGCACTCCACGTCACGACCGGCAGCGTCAACGCCGCGGCGATCCAGCCCCAGTGCGGGAACTGCGCGCCCGGAATCATCGAGATGACGAACACCGGTACGGAGAAGATCGCGGCCACGATCAGGCGGATCCCCAGGTCCCGCCGGCGCTTGTCCGCGGGGGACATATCGGTGGCCGGGTCTGTGGAGTCGGTGTTGCGTTCCACCTCCCGTTCTACGGGGACCGACGACGCCGCTCCATCACCTTCCGTGGCAGGCTTCCCGGAATCCTCGGAGGCACCGGACGTTCCGGACGTCCCCGAATGCGTCGCGGTCGTCGAACCTGCCTGTGCAGTTCGCTCGCCGCGGCTGGAATTGGAGGCCGCGGCGTCGTCGTCCGTGGTGCGAGAATCTTCGCGGGGCGAGGCAGATGAGGCCCCGCCCGTGATTTCCGCGCCGTAACCGGCCTTCTTGATCGTCTCGACGATCTGCTCGTCGGAGATGTCCGTCGGAACCTTCACGGACGCGGACTCGAGGGCCAGGTTGACCGCGGGATCCACGCCGTCGATCTTGCGCAGCTTGCGCTCGATGCGGCCCACACACGAGGCGCAGGTCATCCCACTGATCTGAAGATCCAGATCACGCAGCGGGCCGTGGACCTGGGTATCTGTGACGGGGGATTGAGTGGATTGATTAGACAACTGTGTAACCAGCTTCTTCGACTGCTGCGGCGATCTCCTCGGAGGTCAGCTCGCGGGTGCTTTCAATGGTCACGGGGGATTCGCCGCCGGCGTTGAGGTCCACGGACACGGACTGCACGCCATCGACCTCGGCGAGCTCTTCCTTGACGGAGGAAACGCAGTGGCCGCAGGTCATGCCGGAGACGGTAACGGTGGTGTTCATGGGGAGACTCCTTAGTCCTAGGGGGTTGGGTTAGCTCTTGACCAGGCGGGCGATGGCGGCGTTCGCCTCCGCGAGCTTGGTGTCCATCTCGGTCGTATCACCCGTGTCATGGGCGTGCTCCACCGCGTGGCGCACACAGTGACCCAGGTGTTCCTCCATGAGCCCCAGGCTCACTGACTTGAGGGCGGACTGGATGGCAGATATTTGGGTGAGCACGTCAATGCAGTAGGTGTCCTCATCGATCATGCGCTGGATGCCACGCACCTGACCCTCGATACGCTTGAGGCGCCGACTGTATGCGGCCTTGTCCTGGGTGTACCCGTGAGTGGTTGACTGTTCGGTGCTCATGTCTTCAACATATACCCCCACGGGGTATATCGCAAGGTGTAAAAGAGCCCGCCCCGCAGACATCCGGGACGGGCTCCGAACTGTTTGGGAATCGTTAGAGCGATCCCCTCACCGTTCTTTAGAAGCAACCACCAAAGGTGCGGAAGGTTGCGGGGAGGTGGAAAGCGGCGTCGTTGAAGGCGTACTGCGGGATGGCGCGGAACAGGCCGCCGATGTTGCCGGAGCGGAACGCCGCGGAAATGTC
Organism: Actinomycetes bacterium; assembly: GCA_023426375.1. GTDB lineage: Bacteria > Actinomycetota > Actinomycetes > Actinomycetales > Micrococcaceae > Kocuria. Next base: position 27,702 of record JAFAAV010000073.1, read on the forward strand.
GTTGCCGTGGTCACCGAAGTTACCTGCCAGCCACGAGGGCAGCAGCCACGGCTTGCAGAACGGAATCACGGCCAGGGAGGGGTCGTGGTTGGGCGACGTGGGAACCGAGTAGCTGACGTTGGACTGCGCCACGGGTGCGGTGGCGGCGTTGGCGGCGGGCATGCCGGTGAAGGAAATGGCGGCCAGGGTGGTGGCTGCGGCAACCGTGGTCACGTGCTTCTTCATGTCTGTCTCCTGTGTCGAGGTGGTGCGGGTGTCCTCGCGGGCCGAAGACCCGCGGAGGTCTGTGGCGGCTAGATCCCCATCGCGTCGTGCAGGGGCGCCGTGAAAATCCGGTGCGGGTCGTACTTGTGGAAGGTCGCCTTGGCGTGATCCCAGCCGGGCACGAGCGACGGGATGAGCTCCTTGAGCTGGTACTCGTCCGTCCACGCGCCGCGCTCGGTGTGGGCAAAACGTTTGGCCCATTCGGGGCGTGCCACGCCATAGCGGGTCAGTTCCAGACCGATGAAGTGCTCGAGTTCCTGGAAGAACTTCTCCTGGCCGGGCGTGCCGGGCAGCGTGAGAACGTCCAGCCACACGGCGGTGTCCAGTTCGGGGCGTCCGGGTACCGGTGCGATGCCGGACAACGACGGCGCCACGGCGCCCTCCACATCCACTTCATCCGGGTCATCGATGCCCGTGATGCGCAATTCCATGCACGAATTGATGGGGAACTCTCCGCGGTCCTGGTACTCCTTGAGTTTGGCGGAGAAGAACTCCGTGAACTCGTGGACCACACGCTGCAGCTGGTCCCGACGGGTGAGGAACACGTGCGACCCCGCGGACACGCGCAGCGTGGTGGGTTTCACGAAGTGCTGGAAGTGATGGGCGGGTCCCCACATGTCGCGCGCGAGGGTGGTGGTGAGGCTCGTGGCCGTGGTCGCGTAGACGGCCTTACCGAAGGCCGGTGCAATGTGTTGGTTACCGGCCACCACCTGTCCCAGAAGCTCCGGAACGGGGGAGGGTAGGCGGTCCGCGAACGGGAAGTTGTACGGGGTGATCGTGGGGCGGCTACCAAAGGACCTGCGTGGCGCTACTTCCCACTGCTGGATCCACGGCTTGTCGGTGAACGTGTACCAGATCAGGCCCACGCGGCCCACGCGGTCGATCATCGAGGACAACGACCAGTGCCCCGCCTTCTCCGGTGCCGCGAACAGATCCCTGACGGAGATGTGCGTCCACGTGCGGCAGCGGTAGTGCTCCATGGGGTTGGTCTGAAGCTGCACCTCGGTGAGGAAGGCCCGACCCATGGAGGTGAGGAACGGTCCGATCTCCGGATCGGTGCGCTGGAACGTCTTGAGCGTGTATTGGCCGGAGGCCTCGTCCCATACGACGGCGGTCAGGGCATGCACCGCGTTGGAGAGGGAACCGAAAATGGCACCTTGCTGACGCTTCTCACCCCTGGCCGGAAGCGCGGTGCCATGACCGTTGACGGCCAGGACGCCCGCGACGGTCACATCCCCCGGAGCTGGCATATTGGTGAATCCGCGCTTGCGGTCGGCAATGTGGCGCACCAGTGAGTTCATGGAAATTCCGGCTTGAGCCACCACCGTTGTGCCGTGCATGTAGCAGGAATCCATGTGTTTGGTGGTGTTGAGCAGCAGAACCTTGGCGGTCGCGGGAGTGCCTTCAGCGACCGTGAGCGGTGACCAGTTGTGGCGGTAGCCGCGAGCGCGGATGGTCCACCCGTTCGCGTGGGCCCAGTTGGCGAGGGTCACGACTTCCTGAGCGTTGCGCACGTCGTAGGACCAGAGCTCGGCGGCCACGATGGCGCCGTCCCAGTTCTTGTAAAGCTCCCGGTAGGGGCGGATGCCCTGCGGAAGTCGGGGTGGCGCGTCCGCGGCGTGCGCCGCCGACTGATAGCCCACCAGTACAGCGCCCCCGGCCGCTGCTGTTCCTGCCTTGAAAAGTCCCCGTCGTGATATCCCCATGAGTCATGGGTACCAAGGGGTAGATTTCACGAACAATCACCGTGACGTCCCCAGTTACGCGCGAGGTACATGGGATGACACGGGAAAGCGCCCCCGTGAGAAACGTGACGTGCGCAAAGAATCAGGAACACCTGTCACCCAAACTGCGTGGACGTCCACCAAAGTGAGAGCGGTCACCAGTTCCCCGTGACCGAATGAGTCCACCCCGCACGGGTGCGGGGTGGACTCGGAACTTTTTACGTGGGCCACACGGTGGCTTATCCAGCAGGGTTGCCTCGAGACACTACTCGGCTCGCGGGGCGGTTTTGCCTCCTCTGGTGGTGACTACGGTCATGGGGACCATGACGAGTACGGGGAGCACCAGTACCAACCCGCCCAGAAGACCGAAGGTCGCAACATCCACCGCAGGGACGGTCCAGCCCAACAAGCCCAGATTGGAACCGAGGATGGCCGGGATACTGGCGGCAGTTCCGATGAGCCAGGCCACCGCGCCCGTGATCACGGCCTCAACCGCGGCCATTCGCAGCAGGAGCCGACGGGTGGCTCCAACTCGATGCAACATCGCGAACTCATCACGTCGACGAGAGGTGATCATGATCAGAGTGTTGCCCGCGGCAATCACGAAGAAGCTCAACAGGGTCAGGAGAAGAACCTGCGACAGCACTTCTGCACCGTCGTTCTCCGCAGCCACGGCGGCGTACTCGGTGGGAGTTAAAGCACCGGTGGCTTCGGCCACGGCATCTTCTTCACCCGGGCTGGTTTGCAACAGAACGGCGCTGTTGTTCGGAGCGAGACTCTGCGCGTTCACCGTTGCGGGGCCAATGATGTAGTCACCGAAACCGAGACCGCGATCGAACACCGCCACCACGGTGGCCGTTGATTCCACCTCTCCGTATCGGAAAGCCACCTCGGACCCAACGCCGCCGGTTTCCAGCGTGGCGTCTTGGCTGATGGCCACGGTGTCCGCTTGATCGAGATCGGCCAGGGACCCGGAGGTCACGTTCGGATCACTCAACTCACTGGCCACGTGCACTGCCGTCGGTTCCCAACTCAAGGAATCCAGGATGGGTGGTTCGTCCTGGTCGACCTTCACGTGAGCGGGGACGGAGCTGATGGAAGACACCGCCGTAACCCCCGGAGTCTCGCTCAAGGCGGCCGTGTCAGCGGCCCCGGGGAGTACTAGGGATCCGTGGAGCCCCTCGGCCAGCTGCACTTGCCCCGCTTGTCCAATGGTCTGATTCAACGAGGTTTGAACCGTGCCCGCCGCCAGAACCAAGGCCAGAGGCAGCACAGCGCTCGTCAATCGCCGAGCAAAGCCTCGGGAATTGGCCACGGCAAGTTGCGTGGCCGGGGATTTACCAGCCGGTAATCGTCCGAAACCCCAGGCCACGAGCGCGGGGCCGGCCAGGGCCGCTGCTCCGACCAGCAGGAATGCCGACGTCGCCGCGCTGGCACCTCCCAGGGTGCCCGGAACGAACACCGGACTGAGGGCGGAGCCGAACCCGACGACAGCCACGATGATTGCCGCGATGCCGCGACCTCTACCGAGTGCGCGAGGTTCGAACCCGCTCTGCTTCACAGCCTGTGACGGCTGGGCGTGGAGCAACTTCCGGGTGGCTAACACCGCGGCGACCGCCGTTGCGGGCAGCACGGTGAACAACGCTCCGAGCAACGGCAGTATCCCCAAAGACAATGTGCCTCCGGCGGGTAACACCCCGGCTGAGATGAGGAGCGGCTGAAGAAAGTTGGAAGTGGCAATGCCGAAGACGGCCCCCACCGGAATAGCGATGAGAGCGACCGTGAGTACTTCGGCGGCCACGATTCCTCTGACCTGCAGTCTTGTGGTGCCTACTGCGCGAAGTAACGAGAAATCTTGTTGCCGTCCGCGTAGTGCAAGTCCCACGGTCGATGTGACCACCAGTACCGCGGCGATCAGGACCGTGCCTCCGAAGGACCCGGCCAGCGCCGTCAGCATCCCGGTTTCGTCCTGTCCGGAGAAACCCGTCTGGACCAGCACTCCTGAGGTTGCGACCAAGGCTGCAGCCAGGGCGATGGCAACGGCGGTTCCCACCATTGCGCCACGGTGCGCCCAAGCGCCGCTGAGGATGATCTGTCGCACGGCGCTCACGCCCCTAACGCCAGTACTTGCGCACTGACCTTCTCGACGGTGGGTGCATCCAAGGCACCAACCACCAGGCCGTCCGCGAGGAAGAGCACACGGTCGGTGACCGCTGCCACCCGTGGATCGTGGGTCACGATCACCACGGTTTGGCGCAGCCGGGTGGCCGTGCGGCGGAACGTCTCCAACACGTCGTGTGCTGTTCGTGAGTCGAGGGCGCCGGTGGGTTCATCGGCGTAGACGACCGTGGGGCGAGTGGCCAGGGCTCGTGCAATGGCAACGCGCTGAGCCTGTCCACCCGACAGCTCGCCCGGGCGGCGCGATTCGAGTCCGCGCAGGCCCACGGCTTCCAGCAATTCATCGCGCCACGCTGGATCCAACGACTGTCCGCCCAGGACCAGAGGGAGCGCGATGTTGGCGGCCACGTCCAAGTGCCCGATCAAGTTGTAGTCCTGGAAGACGAATCCGATGTGATCGCGCCTGAAGCGGGTCAGAGAGTCGGCGGACATATTGCTGATGTCGTGGTGGCCGATCGAGATTCGCCCTCGACTCGGCGATTCCAATCCGGCCGCACACTGCAAGAGCGTGGACTTGCCGGAACCGGAAGGACCCATGATCGCGGTGAACGATCCTGGTTCCAGGGTGATCGAAACCCCGCGCAGCGCCCAGACCTTCACTGGACCCGTCGGGTAGAACTTGTGAATGTCGGTGATCTGCACTGCGGCCCGCGTATCGACACGGGTTTCTGGGAATGTCCTCATGCCCTCAACGCTAGGGATCGGCCCGACCCTGGGACTAGCTGCTCAGGACCCCATATGGAACTTGCATCGTTCGATGCAACCGGCAGTCTCACGCCCTGACGGCGACCAAATGTCGGTTCAGTCGGGGACCTCGACCACCCGGTTGCGGTAGGCCCACACTGCTGCTTGGAGCCTGGATTGCACACCCAGTTTGGGCATCATCCGAGCCAGATGTGACTTCACCGTGGAGACCTCGAGGAACAGCTCCCCGGCGATGTCTTCGTTGGACAGGCCCTGTGCGAGGAGCAGCAGGATGTCGAGTTCACGGGGCGTGAGAATATCGGGCACCCGCCCCGAGGCAATGGGCCCGGAACTTCGGCGCAGTACCACTTCGCGTAGTACCCGCCTGGTCAGCGACTGATCAATGGTTCCCTCGCCCGCGGCAACGGCCCGTAGACCGGCCATCAGATCTTCCGGTTCGGCATCCTTCAGCATGAACCCGGAGGCTCCCGCTTCCAGCGCGCCGAACAAATACTCATCCACGTCGAAGGTGGTCAAGACCAGGACAGGGATGGGGTTTGTGACTTCCGGGCCGCACAGCTTCAAAGTAGCGGCGATGCCGTCCAGACCCGGCATCCGGATGTCCATGCAGACCACGTCCGGCCGCAGTTCTTGTGCCACCGCCACGGCTGCCAGTCCGTCGCCGACCGCCGCGACCACTTCGAAATCGGGTTCGGCCGAAAGTAGTGTCACCAATCCGGCGCGGACCATGGTTTGGTCGTCGGCGACCACCACCCGGATCATGCGGCATCCTGGGATGTGGTGTTCTGGCGGGGAACGCGTAAGCGCACACTCCACCCGCCGGAGGGCGTGGGTCCGTAGTCCAGTCTTGAGCTGGTCAGTTCGGCGCGCTCGCGCATACCCACCAGGCCCAAGCCTGCGTGCTCCTCCGATGGTGCATCATGGCCCCCGGGCTCGTTGGTGACTTCCACGGTGACCTGAGAGGGGTCCGTGTCATCAATGAGAACGGCACAGCGAGTTCCCGGTGCGTGCCGAGCAGCATTGGCCAGTGATTCTTGGACCATCCGGTAGGCCGTCAATTGAGCGAGGGGTCCGATACCGGCCCCCAGTTCACCACCTCGAGGGTGCACGGTGAAGGACACGTCGATACCTGCGGTCCGGATATCGGCCACCATCTCTCCGATATTGGCCAGCGATTCCGGGCGCATGCTCGCGGCTTGTGAAGTTGTCTCAGCAGCATCTTCTCGAAGTAGACCGACGAGCGACCGCAGGTCCTTCAAGACTCCGGTGCACTCTTGACGCACCAGTTGAACAGAGCGTTTGGCGGCGGCCGGGTCGGTGTCTATTTGTGTGCCGATCGCCGCCGTCATCACCGCGATGCCGGACAGGTGGTGCGCGGCGATATCGTGCAGTTCCCGGGCCATGGCTGTGCGTTCGTGGGCTACCGCGGCCTGAACCTGAGCTTCCAGCTCGCCGGCGCGGGCGCGGATCTGTTCTTCCTGTGCCACCGCCAAATCGTGGCGGCCTTTGAACCACACGCCGAGCACGAGCGCCAGTCCCACGACCCCTATACCCTGAAGGATTCCACTCCCGAGCGGTTCCCCGGTCAGGAGAGTACCGGCTCCCACCAGGAGAACAGCACTTAACGGGGCGGGCCATGTCGTCGGGTACGCAGCCTGGAGAGCCCAGGTGAAAGCCGCTACGACCACGGCCACCGACAGCACGCTCACCGAATCCTGCAGGCCCGCCGCGCCACCGATCGGGACCGCAACAGCGACAGCTATGAGCACCCAAGAGGGATGCGCGGTGCGCCATAGGAGAGCAAGTGCCTGAGCCGTGACGAGTACCAGTCCGGCCCACCACGCAGGGTGACCCGGGCCGGGGGATTCGAAGGCCACTTCCGGGTCAAGGGTGGCCAGAAGGGGCGCACCCCATAGCCCGAGTACACCCAGTACCCAGGAACCGAGTGGAACTAGCCATCGCCCGGGCTGTCTCGCCATTGTCGACACATCGTCAATCTACTCTCGTGGGTTGTGAATCAGCCTGGCCCGGTGTCTCAGCGCCCCAGTCGACCCCGGGAGTATGAAATTCTTGACCCATGGCTTCATGGATCGAGGATTACGCGCTGCTGTCCAACATGCGCAGCGGTCCGTTGGTGTCCCGCACCGGCTCTGTCGACTGGTGGTGCGCACCCCGTTTTGATTCTCCGGCGATGTTCGCTTCCTTGCTGGGCACCCCGGACAATGGGCGGTGGCTGTTGGCGCCGTCGTGCGCGGTGGACGAGGACGGCGAGGTGGACCTGGAGCGCGAAGGCGTCACGGACGTGGAGCGCTTCTACGCGGAGAACACCTTTGTGCTGCACACGGTGTGGACCACCGAGACCGGCACCGTGCGTGTCACGGACTTCATGCCGCTGTCCTCCCGCACCGCGCTGATCCGTCGCGTGGAAGGCCTGACCGGTGAGGTCGAAATCTTCCAGGACGTGCGCCTGCGCTTCAACTTCGGTGCGTCGGTGCCGTGGTTGAGCCGCTTTGACGTGGAGGAGAGCGACGAATCCGGTGAGCACACGGAAGGTGTGCTGGTGGGGATGGCCGGACCGGACGCCGTCGTCTTCCGTGGTGAACCGTTACCCGAGGCGGACGAGGACCGTTCTAAGCGCAGGCACGCCGGCACGTTCACCGTGGCCGCAGGGCAGACCAAAGACTTCTCCCTCACGTGGTTCCCGTCCCACAGCACGCCTCCGGAGGCCATGGATGTCAACGAGACCCTGACCGCAACGCTGAACCTGTGGCAGGAATGGTCCGGTCTCTACGATCCTGCGGCGAGCGAGACCAAGCTGGCTGAGCACGCTCAGGTCAAGCGTGCCCCCACTGATGCCGAACGAGCCGCCGAGCTGACCGTCACCCAGGACGCTCGCGAGGACATCATCCGCCGCAGCCTGCTGATCGTGCGTGGCCTGATGCACCAGGCCACCGGGGGACTCATCGCCTCGGACACCACCTCGCTGCCCGAGGTACTGGGCGGTGATCGCACGTGGGATCACCGTTTGTCGTGGCCCCGCGATGCCGCGCTCGCGTTGGAGGTCATGCTCGACCACGGCCATGATCGCGAGGCCGCGCAGCTGCGCAACTGGTTGTTGCGCGCCGTCGCCGGGGACGTGGACCACCCGTCCAACGTCTACGGACTGGACGGTTCCGTGGTGGGCCGCGAACGGCTGGTCGATCTGCCCGGTTACGAGCGCGCCCGGCCCGTGCGCGAGGGCAACACCGCGGGTTCGCAGTACCAGGCGGACGTGGCCGGTCACGTGTTGGTGGTCTTCGAACGGCTACGACGCCGCGGGGTCCAGGAGGATCACCTGTCCTGGCCGTTGCAGCAGGGCCTGTTGCGCGCGGTGGTGGCCAACTACGAGGACAAGGACCAGGGCGTGTGGGAGATGCGCGGCGAGCCGCAGCATTACACCTATACACGCGTGATGATGTGGGCCGCGCTGCAGGCTGGCGTGGACGCGGTGCGCATCCACGGGCTGCCCGGTGACGTGGAGACCTGGGAAGAGCACCGGGATCAGTTGGCCCACGAAATCTGGACCAACGGCTACGACCCGGAGGCCGGCTCCTTCGTGCAGTACTACGGGTCCACCGCCGTGGATGCGTCCCTGTTGCAGCTGCCCAAGGTCGGGTTCGTCGCTTATGACGATGAGCGCATGTTGGGCACGGTGGCGCGGATCCAGAAGGAACTCACGGACCGTTCCGGCCTGCTGCACCGCTACCGCAACCTACCGCAGCTCACGGACCTGGACGACGTCGAGGCGTTTGCGTCCTCGATCGGTCAGGACGGTTTCGCGGGTCAGGCCGCGCCGTCCGTCTCGGCAACGCTGCAGCTCGTGGATCAGCTGGCCCGCTGCGAACGCGTGGAGGAGGCCGTGAAGCTCCTGGACACCGTGCTCGGAACCGCCAATGAATTGGGTCTGTTGTCCACCACGTACTCCACCTCAGAACGCCGGGCCACGGGTAACTTCCCGCAGTCCGAGGCTCACCTCAACCTGATCCGCGTGCTCGACACCCTGGAGGTCGTGCAGGGCAGGAGTTCCGCGCAATCGTGAGTGGTTCATCCGCAGTACCTGCAGACACTGAGCAGGTCATTCCGTGGCGGTCCTCGCCCGCGGTGCGCGTGGGGTTGTCCCTGGGCATTGCCACGGGGTTGTACGGCATCTCCTTCGGCGCGCTCTCGATCGCGGCGGGCCTGACGTTCTGGCAGACGCAGGCCTTGTCAGCGCTGATGTTCACCGGAGGCTCGCAGTTCGCGTTCATCGGCGTGCTTTCCGGCGGTGGCGCGGGCGCCGCGGCAGTGGGCGCGGCCTCGCTGTTGGGTGTGCGTAACACCGTGTACGGCATGACCATGAACGCCCTGTTGCGGCCGCGTTCCTGGCGCAAGCTGATCGCGGCCCAGGTCACCATCGACGAATCCAATGCCGCGGCCTCCGCACAGCCCACGTTCCTGGAACGCAAGCGCGGCTTCTGGGTGGCCGGCGTGAGTGTATTCCTGTTGTGGAATCTCTTCACGGCGGTCGGCGCGCTGCTGGGTGACGCGGTCGGGGATCCGGGTCAATGGGGTCTCGACGGCGCCGCCGTGGCCGCTTTCCTGGGTCTGCTCTGGCCGCGCTTGCGCGAACGCGAACCACTGGCCGTCGCCGTGGTGTGCGGGGTGGTCACCGCCCTCTGCATCCCACTGGTCCCCTCGGGCATCCCGGTGCTGGTCGCAGCGGTGGTTGCACTGACCTGGGGCCTGCTCGGTGCGCGTGCCACCCGGAAGCGAGCACGCTCATGAGCATGTGGTTCTGGGTGCTCACCGCCGCCGCCATCGCCTACGTCACCAAGCTCGTGGGATACCTGGTTCCCGACGCCGTTCTGGACCACCCGCTCGTTCCTCGCCTGGCCGGTCTGGTCACTGCGGGCCTGCTCGCGTCACTCGTGGTCATGAACACTTTCGCCAGCGGCACCACGTTGGTCCTGGATGCCCGCGTGGGGGCGTTGGTCGTGGCCGGTGTTGCCCTGTGGCTGCGCGCCCCGTTCCTCGCGGTGGTGATCCTCGGAGCGCTGACCGCGGCACTGTTGCGGTGGGCGGGCTGGGCGGCGTGAGCAGCGGCGTCGGCGCCTAAAAATTGACCGCGGAACGCGACTAATATGTTACTTTTCGTCATTCTGTGATCCTGACTACTCATTGCCCCCTAAGGCGCGATAGCGTTGGGAGACCAGCCATGCAGGGCCCGGATCACCTCGGCTGGTGGCCGAGGGAATGCCTCGGTATCTCAGCCGGGCCAAGATCCTGGAGGTGCTGCGATGACCAGCAACATCACCGCTTTGAGCGATCCCCGTGAACTCGCGGATGCGTCCGTAGACCTGGTACGCCAGTGGCTTGACCGTGCGCAGGACAACAAGAAACGTAGTTCACAGAAGAACCCGGCCGAGGACCGCCTTGCCACCGTGCTGCAGGACCCGCACGGGCTGGAGTTCACCGTGGGCTTCGTGGACCGTGTGATCCGTACGGAAGACACCAAGGCCGCAGCCAAGGCACTGCAGGACATTGCCAAGCTGACCCCGGAATCCATGTCCGCCGTGGACCGCGCCCAGATCAAGGCCGGTACCGCGCTCTCGGACAAGCTCTCATCCATCGTGGTTCCGGCCGCTCGTACCCGCCTGCGCCAGATGGTGGGACACATGGTGGTGGACGCCCGTCCCGGCCCCTTTGGCAAGTCCGTGAAGGCCATGAAGGAACAGGGCCACCGCCTCAACATCAACCTCTTGGGCGAAGAGGTGCTGGGCGAGCAGGAAGCCAAGAAGCACCTCAAGGACGCCGAGGATCTGCTGCACCGCCCGGACGTGGATTACGTCTCCCTCAAGGTTTCCTCCGTGGTGCCGCAGCTGTCCCACTGGGGCTTTGATCGCACCGCTGACCGCGTGGTCGAGCGTTTGCTGCCGCTGTACGAGGCCGCAGCCTCCAAGGAGACCGGCACCATGTTCATCAACCTGGACATGGAGATCTACTCGGATCTGGAACTGACCATGGAGGTCTTCCAGCGCCTGCTCAACAAGCCGCAGCTCAAGAACCTCGAGGCCGGCATCGTGGTGCAGGCGTACCTCCCGGACGCCCTGGGCGCTGTGGAGCGGCTCTCGGACTGGTCAGCTAAGCGCGTGGCCGACGGCGGTGCTCAGATCAAGGTTCGCCTGGTCAAGGGTGCCAACCTGGCACTCGAGCGCGTTGACGCTGAGATGCACGACTGGCCCATCGCGACCATGCCGTCCAAGCAAGCCACGGACACCAACTACAAGCGCGTGCTGAGCTGGTTGTTCACCCCGGAGCGCATGCGCGGCCTCAAGCTGGGCGTTGCGGGACACAACTTGTTCGACATCGCTTTCGCCCACCTGCTCGCCGACAAGCGTGGCGTGACGGACCGGATCGATTTCGAAATGCTCCAGGGTATGGCCACTGAGCAGAGTGAAGCTGTGTCCACGGACGTGGGCCAGCTGTTGCTCTACGTTCCGGCCGTGCGCCCCACCGAGTTCGACGTCGCCGTGTCCTACCTGGTGCGCCGCCTCGAGGAGAACTCCGCGAGCGAGAACTTCATGTCCGGAATCTTCGATCTGTCCCCGGACAACCGCATCTTCAAGCGCGAAGAGAACCGGTTCCGCGCGGCCCTCGAGGATCTGGAAGCTGATCCGGAGATTCTCTCCCCGGGTCGCACGCAGGACCGTTCCCAGGAGACCGTGGGCGATGAGCCCACCCAGCCTCTGGATGAGCCGTTCCGCAACGAGCCGGACACGGACATCTCCACTCGCGCCAACCAGGCGTGGGCCGAGAAGATCGCCGCGCACATCGCGGACAAGGAATGGTTCGAGACCCTGCCCGTTCCCGAGGTGCTCAAGGACGTCGAGGACGACTCGACCGAGGCTGTCGAGGCCGTGAACGACGTCGTCGCGCGCGCCAAGGCTGCCGGCAAGACCTGGGCGGCCACCCCCGCCCGTGAACGCGCCGAGATCCTCAACCGCGCCGGTGACATCCTGGCTGCTCGCCGTGGCCACCTGATGGCCGTGGCCGGTGCCGAGACCGGCAAGGTGCTCGAACAGGGCGACCCGGAAATCTCCGAGGCCGTGGACTTCTGCCGCTACTACGCGCGTCGCGCGCTGGAGCTGGAGTTCGTGGACGGCGGTAGGTTCACCCCGCATCACGTGACCGTGGTGACCCCGCCGTGGAACTTCCCCATCGCGATCCCCACCGGCACCACCGTGGCGCCGCTGGCCACCGGTTCGGCCGTGATCCACAAGCCGTCCCCGGAGACCCGCCGATGCTCCACCGCCATTTGTGAGGCACTGTGGGAGGCCGGTGTGCCTCGCGACGTGCTGCAGCTCGTGGACGCAGTGGAAGGTGACGCCGGTAAGACGCTCATCTCCCACCCGGATGTCCAGCGCGTGGTGCTGACCGGCGCGTACGAGACCGCTCAGCTGTTCGCCAAGTGGTTCCCCGAACGCCCGCTCACCGCGGAGACCTCCGGTAAGAACTCGCTGATCATCACCCCCAGCTCGGACCGCGACCAGGCCGTGTGGGATCTGGTGTCCAGCGCGTTCGGTCACGCGGGTCAGAAGTGCTCGGCGGCTTCGCTGGGCATCCTGGTGGGTTCGGTGGCTACGTCGGATCGTTTCCGTCGCCAGCTCGTCGACGCCGCGTCCTCCATGGTGGTCGCGTGGCCCGAGGATCTTCAGGCATCCGTGGGCCCCACTGTTGAGAAGCCCGAGGGCAAGCTGCTCAAGGCACTCACCGAGCTGGAGCCGGGCGAAGAATGGCTGATCGAACCCGAGCAGTTGGATGACTCCGGCAAGCTGTGGCGTCCCGGTATCCGCACGGGCGTGAAGCCCGGTTCGTTCTTCCACCTGACCGAGTGCTTTGGCCCGGTGCTGGGTCTGATGCGCGCGGATGACCTGGACGAGGCCATCGAGCTGCAGAACGCCACGGATTACGGTCTGACCGCCGGCATCCATTCCCTGGACGCGGACGAGATCCTGCACTGGGTGGATCGTGTTCAGGCGGGCAACCTGTACGTGAACCGTGGCATCACCGGCGCCATCGTGCAGCGTCAGCCCTTCGGTGGCTGGAAGCGCTCCTCCGTGGGCCTGGGTGCCAAGGCCGGTGGACCCAACTACCTGGCGTCGCTGGGTCGCTGGTGCCGTGAGGACTTCACCTCCTCGGGTTCGGACCGCAGTGCGGCCGGCGCGTGGGTTCTGGAACCGCGCGTGCACCGTGGGCTGGATGCCGTCCTGCCCCTGGTGGACGGAGACGATCAGGTGTGGCTGCGCCGCGCCGCGATGTCGGACCAGTCCGAGTGGCAGCGTGAGTTCGGCCAGGTCAAGGACCCCACCGCCCTGGTCAGTGAGGCCAACCTGTTCCGCTACCGTCCCCGCACCGTGATCGTGCGCGCGGCAGAGGGTGCATCACTGACCGACATCCTGCGTGTGGGTCTTGCGGCCTCCCGTTCTGGTTCGCATGTGATTCTCAGCCCGTCGGAGAAGCTGCCCGAGCAGGTGGATCAGCTGTTCACCACCGTGCTCTCGCCCGCATCCGATCTGGACTTCGCTCACGCCCTGGGCGCTGGCTCGTTGGGTGCGTTCGCGGACCTGTCCGACAAGGAGATCCTCAACGACACCGATCTCAACGTGGACCACGGCGCTCGCGTGCGTGTGATCCAGCCGTGGGAGGGTACGGACGATGACCTCAAGCCGCTCTACGAGGTTCGCGCCGAGCACCCGGACATCGCCCTGATCACGGACGACGTGGTGGGCACCGGGCGCATCGAGCTGATGTACATGCTCTCCGAGCAGGCCGTGTCCATCACCATGCATCGCTTCGGCAACCACAGCCCGTCCATGGATCGGGTGGTCAAGGAGATCCGGGCCAACAAGTAACCCGTTCTCTGAGGCATAGCTAGATCTGAGACCGTTTCACGCCAGTTCAGCCCGTTCCGGGTGGCGTGGGGCGGTCTCAGTTCTTGGCTTAAACATTTGAGTCCGTAAAAGTGCCGTTTCGACTCAACGGATGGCACTTTTACGGACTCAAATGTTTCCGCGGACCTAACGCGCTTACAGCACCAGCGTCAGCACAAAGATGATCGCGATGATCACCAGGAACACGATGCCCCAGTTACGCAGCACGTGCTTGTCACTGTCCCGGGTTTCCTGGCTGTTGGGATCCCGGTCTGCATAGCGGTCACTACCCACGCCGTAGTACAGCTCCGAGGTCGATGGCTGGCGCGGCGGTCCCGGCTCCACAGGCGGCTGATCCGTGGGAGGTGCGCCGGCGGCGTCCTCGGTCTTGCGGGGGCCCATGGGCCAGAACCGGTCGGCATCGAAAATCTTGTCCCGTTTGGGCTGATCCTGTGCGTCCGGGCGAGGGCCGTGGATCGAATCGCGCACGGGCACGCCGGTGCCGGGGTACTCAGTGCTGCGCGGGTTCTTCTGCGAGGTGTCATTGGCGAACGGATCCGGCTCGTTCTCGTCGACCAACTCGGACTCGGGAATGCCGCTCGTGGTCACGGCCGGACCCGAGCTGCTCGAGGAGCTCACGGGGTCCTGTGGCGAGGGCCTCGAGGCGGGCTCATCCACCGCCGCCGACGTCGCTCCACCCGTTTCGTGGCCGCGGTCAGCTGCCTGCCGCAGCACCTCGGACACTCGTTCGAGCGGGCCACGTTGATTGCGCTTGGCACTCTGCTGAGCGACCTGCTCGGCGCGGCTGGCCACGGAACGCAGCACCGAGGAATCCTCGAGCTCCAAGTCTCGGGCAGCCATCGCGAGCTCGAGAGGCGGATCGGCGGGGTCGGGCTTGGTGGCCCATTCCAGCAAGCCGGTCAGCACTGGGCTGGACAGCGACTTCTTGAGCGCGGGGCGCAGGGCCTCCACCTCGGACAGGGCCACCAGCTCGCGCGGAGGGGTGGAACCGTAACCGCGAGCGGCTTGCTCCAGCGGACCGCGGTCGTTGAACAACGCGGCGAGCATGGCGGCGGACGCATATCGGTCCTCGGGTGAAGAAGCTTCGGAACTCTGTGTGAGCAATTGCCGCTGGGCCGGTGCTCCGGCATCGCGCACAACGTCCAGCAATGCGGGGTCCGCACGCACGAGCCGGGCGGGCTCGCTCAAGGCGCGGGCAAGGTCCGGGTCAAGCTCTTCACTCATATCGATCGCCTCCGTAGTCCGTTCTACGAGCCTACGTGAGGATGCGCGCGCCGTCTCGCTCTCCGGACCACCCCTGTCGTGAATCAGTTAGGCCCGCTAATGTGCTGTGGGTGACACGTCCCACATCTGATGCATCGAACCGCGCACCCGGAGTGCTGCTGGTCGTGTTGATGGGGGCCATGGCCATCGGGCCGGTGTTCAACTACGCGCTGGGATCGTTGAGCGCGTTGATCGTGGACGAGTACGGCATCACCGAGGGCCAGTACGGATTCATCCTGGCGGCGGTCTACATCTCCGCCGGCGTCACGGCCACGTTCCTGGGGGTGCTCGCGGATAAGCTCACTCCGCGCTTCCAGATCGCATTGATCTTCTCGGGCATCGTGGTCGCTTTCTTGGTGAGCGCGGCGTGGCAGTCCTTCGTGGTCTTGCTCGTCGCGGCGCTGATCGCCGGCGTTGCCCAAGCATTTTCCAATCCCGCGACCAACCGCCTGATCGCCCAGCGCACGAGCTTCACTCAACGCGGCCGCTGGATGGGCTGGAAACAGTCCGGCGTGCAAATGGGTCTGCTGATCTCGGGCCTCACGTTTCCGTTCCTGGGCGCAGCCCTCGGTTGGCAGACTTCCGCCCTCATCGGGGCGGCGGCCTGCGTACCCGCGTTGGTGATCGCGTGGCTGATCATCACCAAGGTCGAGCGCGACGTCGCCTCCCGACCCCTTCCACCCGCCCCTGCCAAATCCGCGGCGCCGGGTCGCGAAAAATTGCCGACGGCGGTCTGGCTCTTCTCCCTCGTCGCTTTCCTCAACGCCGTGGGAACTCAGGGCGTCACTGTGTACTCCTCGCTGTTCGCTGTGCGGGCCCTGGACTTCCCGTTGACCGTGGCCGGCCTGATCATCGGCGTGATCGGTGTGCTGGGCATCCTGAGTCGCATCGGGTGGGGCCGTGTGGCGGGCCGCATGGCGCGACCGTCAGCGCTCATCCAGATCATGAGCCTGGGCGGCGTGGTCGGACTGGCGTTCCTGATCGCGGCCGAAGCGTTCCAGCAGAGCTGGTTGCTGTGGGCGGGCATCGCGTTCCACGCAACCCTGCCGCTGGCCGCCAACGTGATCATCAATTCGGGCACCGTGGCGACCGCTCCGGCAGCCAAGGTGGGAGCGGCGTCGGGATTGGTGGCCACCGGCATGTATCTGGGATTCGGCGCGGGACCGCTGATCGTGGGGCAGCTCGTGGACCTCACCGGGAGTTTCACGGCGGGCTGGATCGCCGTGGGGGTCACGTACGTGGCCAGCGTGGTGGTCGCGATCATCCTGAGCCGCTTGCAGAAGCGTTCGGAATGATCCGTGCGCGTGTGGTCCCATGGAGGCATGGGCACCCCACGAACCGACCTCGCACACGTCCTCAAACGCCTGGACGGCAACAGCTACGGCGCGTACAAACAGCTCAAGGGTGACTGGCGCGTTGGCGACTTCGAGTTGTTGGTCGATCGTGTGCAGTCGGATCCGTACGCGCCGCCGTCGATGGTGCGGCTTCGTGTGCCGAGGAAGGTCGCGGGCATTCCGGACCACCTCGTGGATTCGGCAGCCAAGCGCATTGCCGCCGGCGACTTCCTCACGCGCGCATTCGGCCGGGCCGCCCGTACGCTCAGCCCCGACGGGGGTAAGGGCTCCGGCGGCATCTTCATTGTGCGCGTGGGCCAGGAGATCCTGCAGCGCTCGTCGGTTCTGATCGACGACGACGCCGTCGAGATTCGCTGCGAAATTGCCCTTCCCGCCGCGGGCCGCCGCATCAAGGGGCGCGCCGCAGAACGGTTGCTGACCGAGGTGCTGCCGAGCGTCGTCGACCGCTCCCTGATCTTCCGCAACCTGGACGCCGCGGCGATCGAACTCCACGTGCGCACCTACCTGGATGCCGAGCACGTGCGCTCGCAGCTGGCCCCGCACGGTCTGGTGGCTTTCATCGCCGACGGCGCCGTGCTCCCTCGCGCATCCGGGCACCGAGACGAGCCGCTCACCAGCCACGCCGTGCCGTTCGAGTCACCCGAGAATCTGCGGGTCACACTGTCGCTCAGCGACGGCTCCGATGTCTCGGGGATGGGCATCCCGGAGGGCGTTACGGTCATCGTGGGCGGTGGCTATCACGGCAAGTCCACGCTGCTGCAAGCCCTCGAGCGCGGGGTCTACGACCACGTGCCAGGCGACGGTCGCCAGCTGGTAATCACCCGACCTGACGCAATGGCCGTACGCGCGGAGGACGGCCGCGCTGTCACGGGGACCGACGTCTCCCCGTTCATCAACAACCTCCCCACTGGCGCGGACACCAAACGGTTCAGCACCACGAATGCTTCGGGCTCCACATCCCAGGCTGCTTCGATCACGGAGGCCGTGGAATCCGGCGCAAAGGTGTTGCTCATGGACGAGGACACGTGCGCCACCAACCTCATGGTCCGCGATCAGCGCATGCGGGCCTTGGTGCCCAGCGAGCGGGAGCCCATCACCCCGTTCGTCGATCGGGTGCAGGCGCTGTATCGGGAGAAGGGTGTGTCCACGGTGCTCGTGACGGGCGGTTCCGGGGCGTTCCTGGACGTTTCGGACCTGGTCATTGCCATGGACGGCTACCGAGCTTCGGACGTCACGGATCGTGCTCGCCAGATTTCCGCCGAGTTCCCGTCAGGTGAGCAGACGCAGCCCACCGGGTGTTTCGGTGAGTTGCGCGAGCACGTACCGGCGGCGGCGTCGTCGAAGAACGACGGCGCTCGCGGCGGCCGCGCGGGCGGTCAACGTGGACGGGGCCGACGAGGTAGTGATCGTGGCGAATTCCGCGAGAAGCCGGCCCGCGGGCGGGGTTTGGGCACCATCCAGCGGGGCCGTGAGGACGTGGATGTGTCTGCATTGTCGCAGCTCGTGGATCCATCCCAGACCGAGGCCATCGCGCGGTTGTTGGACCAGATCGAACGCGAGGCGGATGGTCGTCAAAGTCTGAATGAGATCGTGGATCGCCTCATGACTCGAGTGGAGCACGACGGTCTGGACGTGCTCGCTCATCATCGAGGACACCCCGGGCACCTCGCGTTGCCGCGTCGACAAGAAGTGCACGCCGCCTATCACCGGCAGCGGCGGTAACTTCTGCCGTTATCCCCACCTTTCTCGTGGGTATTGCCTGACGGTGGCTGGGTTGTAGGAACCGAAATGTAGAAACTGCGAAGGCGGGGAATCGTCTGAAAGTGATTCGTTAACCTTCGAACCTTTTTTGACGTCTCGAGAGTCTATGTACCGAGATGTTCAAAAAGGGTTTATAGGGCGTCGTCTCTAGTCAGTGCACAGTCGGCCTTCTGAATCCCGTGGTGGGTCATCGTGATGGAAGTGACTCAATAGTCACAAAGGGGATACATTCTGTGCTGTCGGCGTGACGTTCGACGCACTTAAGGAGAGACTGGTGCGTGTGCGCAACCCTGCGATCCGGGGGGAGAAACACGGTTGCGCCGTGAAATGGGGGAGGGGTTTTATGGTTTCGATCCGTGAATTCGTGGCACATTTGCCGCCGGACAAGCGCGAACTTCTGGCTGCGCCAGCGCGATTGCTGCCGGTCAAGAGGCGTTACGGACCGATTTATGAGCGAACGATCCGCGAGATCGAGAAGGCGCGGGCAACGCCGTCGTGGGCGCGGACCACCGTGGATGAGCGACTGGCCGAGACTTTTCGGACAGCGCGTGAGGCGCCGTATTACGGGCGGAACGAGCACTATGACGTGCTGGACCGCGTGGCATCGGGGGAACTGGGTCCGCGTGAGGCATTGGCGGAGTTGCCGATCCTCACCCGCGAGGAACTCTCCGAGCACTACCGCGACATGCTCGCGGCCCCGGAAAAGACCGTGGAGCTGTCCGCGAGTTCGGGCACCTCGGGTGACCCCATCTTCTTCCTGCTGGACCGCAACCGCGGCGCGCGGGAATGGGCCTACGTGGTGGATTCCTGGTCGAGCACCGGCTACAAGCTGGGCCAATGGCGTGTATTTTTCCGCGGCTTGGATTTGCCGCAGCATCGGCCGTACTTCGTGATGAACAGCACCGGCGAGATCGTGATCCGGATCCAGACCATCGGCCCGGACACCATCCGTGAGTACTGGGAGCTGATCGAGAAGAGGGGCATCGAGTTCCTGCACGGCTACCCATCCACGTTCATGTACTTGGCCAGGCTGCTCGAGGACGCGGACTTCGATACGTCGTGGCGGTTCAAGGTTCGAGGTGTTCTGCCGGTGTCCGAGCAATTCGGTCCGGAACAGCGCGACGTTCTGCAGCGACTGTTCCCCAATGCCGAGCAGGCCGTGTTCTACGGGCTGAGCGAAAAGTCCGTGTTCGCACGGCTCGACGACGATTTTGTCTACCACCCGTACCCGCTCTACGGCCACGTGGAACTACTGAACGAGGACGGTAGCTCGGTGGAGGTGGGCGAACGCGGGCGCATCGTCACCACCACGCTGGACGGACGCGGTATGCCGTTGGTCCGGTATGACACGGGTGACTCGGCGGGACTCGTCGGTCATGACGAGGTGGGCACACCGCTGTTCAAGGACATCTTGGCTCGCAGGGGACGTGAGGGCTTGATCAAGGCCGATGGCCAGACGTTCTCGACCACTCCGTTCAACGTGCACGGTCACGAGTTCGAGTGCGTTCACCGGTTCAAGATCCGACAGGACACCCCCGGTAAAGCGGTGTTGCTCGTGCAGCCGTCCAAGAAAGCCACCGAGGACGAACTGGAGCGGTTCCGACAGCTCATGATTCGTCGCACGGAGAATCAGGTGGAGCTGGACTTCGAGCTCGTGGATGAGTTACCAGCCACTCTGAACGGAAAATTCACGCTGTTGGATCAGCGGATCCCGAATGCGCCCACGGTGTGGGCGTAACGGGCCGGGCGCTCCGGGCGGCTGACAGCAGGCTGCATAACCCGTAGTCAGGTATGCAAAAATTACCTGAATCAAAGACAAGCCAAGGACGAAACATCGTAGGGGCAAGAGGGCAGGGCCCGATTGCCCGGGGGAAGGAACGTAGTGTTTTCAGTCCGTGAATTCGTCGGGCACTTGTCGCCTGGCAAAAGAGAAATAATCGCAGCCCCAGCGCGATTCTTGCCACCCAGACTTCGGTATGGTCCGACCTACGAAAAAACCGAGCGGGAGATCAATAAGGCCCACACTGTCGCTTCGTGGTCATTGCAGGAGATAGACCGCCGTCTGAAACAGACCATGTTGATGGCGAAGGGCGCTCCCTACTATTCGGAGAATGATAGCTACAGGGTGCTCGACCAAGTGCTTGACGGTTCTAAACAGCCAGTTGACGCACTCAAGGAGCTTCCGATTCTCAGCCGGGCAGAAGTGTCTCAGAGCTACCGGCAGATGCTTGCGGTAAATGAGGCACAGGTGGAAGTGTCGGGCAGCTCCGGTACCTCTGGGGAACCGATCTTATTTTTCCTGGACCGCAAGCGAGGAGCTCGTGAGTGGGCGTTCATCGTGGATGCTTGGTCGAAGACTGGGTATCAGCTCGGGGATTGGCGTGCCTTCTTCCGTGGAACTGATCTGCCCAACAACCGCAGCCACTTTGCGATGCCCAGCATTGGTGAGTTGCTGATTCGGATCCAATCGGTCGAAGCGGAGACGATCGATTTCTTCTGGACGGAAATTACTAGGCGCAAGATTCACTACCTTCACGGATATGCATCTGCGCTGTTGCTCGTTGCACGACTCCTGGAGGAATCGACTTCGGATACGTCATGGCGGCATCAAATCCGCGGTCTTTTTCCTGCGTCTGAACAGTTCACTAAGGGGCAGGAGGAAGTTCTCCGTCGTGTATTTCCCAATGCCAAAATTTCTGTCTTTTATGGTCTGAGTGAGAAGACCGTGTGCGCGTGGATGGACGGCGGTCATGTTTATCACTCATACCCTACTTACGGGTATGTGGAACTGGTGAACCGGGATGGAAGCCATGTCAGCCCGGGAGAGCGCGGGCGAATCGTGACCACCTCCCTTGATTGTCGTGGCCAGCCGATGCTGCGTTATGACACCGGAGACTCTGCGGAGTTCATTCGTGTGGACGATAACGGATCGGTAGTGTTTAAAGACATCCTGTCGCGAAGAGGCAGGGAGGGGCTGGTCAGGGCAGACGGCGAACTTTATGCCACTACCTCGTTCTTGCTGCACAGTGAAGATTTTTCTTGTGTCTATCGATACCGCATCCGTCAGGAAGTCCCGGGTGAAGCCGTACTCATGGTGCAACCGTCAAAGACGGCTACTGAGGAGGCAGTGGAAAGCTTTTACCAGGCAATGGTGCGTAGGACCCAGAACCAAGTGAAGCTGGATCTTGAACTTGTAGATGACTTACCGGCCACCGTGAACGGAAAATTTACGTTGCTCGATCAGCGCATTCCGGACGCCCCGACTACCTGGGCGTAGAAACACTCGAACTTTTAGTCCATATTAAAAGCTGAACCCCGGGTCCGAATAAACGGACCCGGGGTTCAGCTTAACTCCTTTACTCTCTACACGGCGGCCGCATTATTATCTGGTGAAGTGGCGTCGCGCAATTGCCACGAGGAGTCCCAAGAGAAGTCCAACGAGGCCGCCAACCGCGATCAACATGCTCGGCGAGACGGAGGACGGGTCCTGAGGCATGGATGCCTGACCCACGCGGGTGAGCTCCACGGTTGTGCCGTTCCCGTCTGCATTCTCGTCAAGCTCTTCAACCTGGGCGCTCAAGACATCGACCCATGTTTCGGCCAATCGCTGGGCCTCTTCCGGCGAGGATGCTGTTGCAGCCACTCGAACTTCCGAAGTGTCCAGGGGCACGGTGGTCTTGACGTTCTGGAGAAGAGCCTCTGAGGTCTCGCTCAAACCCAGGTCGTCGATGACTGCTGATGCCGTGGACGTAGTTCCCGAAATACTGCCGAAAGTGACAGCCTTCGACTTAGCGAGATTTTCGCCGGCCAGCGCTTCAGTGGAGTTCGTGCCCCCATTGGCAACCACTACGCCGGATGCGGTGGAGGTGTACGTTGTGCCGAGGGCCATGGACGCGCCCCAGCCCAGGGCGGCACCCAACAATGTGGTGACGACGATGATCCACCAGCTTTGACGCAGCGCGCCCCAAAGCTGTGAAGAATGGATCTCGCCGCGTTCATACGCGCGGTTATTTCGGTTGGCAGTCTGGCTCATGATGAGTGTTGGTCCCCCCTGAACCTTGCAGTAACTGTTGCCTACAAGGTGTGTCCTGATCACGGTGTTGCTTTCCCCCACAGCACCGTGATTTCTTCCATGGTAAACACACGGCTACACCTGACGGGCATCAGAGATGTCCGCGCAATGGTGGACAGGCTCACGACATTGGGGCAACAGTGGGGACTGTGGATAAGGCAGGATTCGAAGGGACAGAGCCCGTTCGCGGTTACAGTGGTAGCTAGCTGAATTGCTGACATGTGCCGATGAGGCCAACGTATCCGGGGGGATGCGTAGTTGGTGGGGGAAGCAAATGTAGCGAGAAGCGGACTGTTGTGCCTGGTACGGGGCACCATTCCGCAAGGGGGGACTGGGCATGTTCATACGTACTGATTTCCGGTGGTCACGATGGTGATGGCTGCTGCGGCTGTGGCCGCGATACTCCTAGGGCTCTTTTTCAGTGTCCTCTTGGGCATGTGGCCCAAGATCGGCGCTGCCATTTTGGTAGTGGCAACCGTTGTTGCTCAGACGTTGCAAACGGTAGCCCAGAGTTCTCTTGCAGGAAACGTGGACGAGCTCGCTGTTGTGGCCGCGTTCGTGGTTTTCTCGGTACGGCGAATTCTTGTCCACGGCACCCTTCGTTTCGTCGGGGCCTATTGGTTTTTTGGTGCCTACGCCATCCTCGGGATGCTGTCGGCAGTACTCAATAATGTGCCCCCCAGCGAATGGGTTCTGAGCGGCTTCCTCTTCCTCAAGGGCCCGCTCTTGATGCTGGGTGTCTTACAGATCGACTGGCGCCGCGACGACATACCCAAGATCGTTAAGTTCGGAACCGCGGGGCTTCTGGTGGTTCTGTTATCTGCTCTATTTAACGCCATGGCTCCTGAAGCGTGGAACGCCGTGGTGGGACGTCAGCCGGTGAGCTATCGGCTAGGTATCCCGAGTTTGACCGGAATTTTTGATCATCCCGTGGGACTCGGGTCGACCATGGGCATGGCGTTTCTCGCCATTCTGGCCTATCGACGCATAGTGGAGCGGTCAGTCGTATCTTTCGTCTTGCTGGTGACTACTGGTGTGGTGGGCATTCTTACCTTCCGGCGTAAGTCGATTGCCTCTGTGGCTATCGTGGCTATTGGTTCGAGGCTGGTTTTGCCTGGAATGCGTACTCGTTATGTGGCCTCGCTCCTGGTTCTCCTACCACTGGCGCTCATCATTGCGTGGCAACCTCTCGTCGAGGTCGTGACGAACACCTACAACGAGTACTTCAGCAATGTGGATACCACCGCCCGCACCACGATGACCATTGATTCGGTGATCCTGGCGGCGGCCGCGTTCCCCTTCGGGGTGGGTTTCGGCCGGTTCGGTTCTGCAGTGGCGTCGTCCAACTACAGCCCGCTGTACGACGAGCTCGGTTATACCCGCATCTACGGAATGGGCCCGGGCGAACGCGGTGGATATCTTACGGACACCTTTTGGCCTGCGATCTTGGCCGAAGCCGGCTTCATCGGGCTGCTTTGCTACATGATGGGGCTGCTCTTGATTATTCGGCCGGCTTGGAAACTGATGAGGCATTCCAGCCAGCCGTACGTGCAGTGGCTTGGGGCAGTGGTGGTCGCATGGATGGCACAGCTTCTGATCGAGTCCATTGCTGCTCCGGTATTTACCGGTCCTCCGATGTTCGGGCCGGTGTTCATGTTGGCAGGTGTCGCTACCGCCGTTTATCTGAGGGAGAGTTCCTTCGGTCGGCCATATGAGGGTCACGCAGTGAATGAGCACGACCCTGATAGTCCAGGTCCTGACCGCTCTGGATCAACGACCTCTTGGAAGGTCCACGGACGACGTCGCTATCAGGAGGCTCAGTGAATCACGCCATAGTTCTCGGAGCGGTCCCGGATTCCCCAGGAGGAATCGGGGTACTCATGGGTTATCTCTCGAGGACCCCATCGGACCGGACGAAGATTCGTTTCCTGGACTCGGGAGGAACACCGGGGCCCGTTCCGACTCGGCTCCGGAAGTTTGCGCTGGCCTGGTTCGCGTGCCTCGGCCCGGTTCCAAACGACACGGTGTTCCACTTCAATCAAGCGTCGAAGATCAGTACCTGGCGCAAGTTGGCGCTCGTCTACGCCCTACGCATTCGTAGGCGGCCGTACGTTCTCCATGTTCATGGCGGCCGGTTCGACGTCTTCCTCGAGGGCCTGAACCCGGTTGCTCGACGCGTGGTGAGTGACATGTTCAAGAAAGCCGCGGGGATCATTGTCCTTGGCGAGTATTGGCGGGACTACATCGCCGAGTTCTTGGGTGTTCCTCCGGAGAATTTCTACGTAGTACCGAATGCCGTTCCGGGCCCTGACGAAATGCCGGAGGATCGAGAGAATCCGGTGGTGTTGTTCAGCGGCCAACTTACTCGGCGTAAGGGTGTGATTGAGCTACTTCAAGCCTGGGCGATGATCCCGGAGAATCTGAGGTCTCGATTGGTCCTAGCAGGGGATTTGCACGACCCCGACGGGGAAATCTCCAAGTTGTTGGAATCCACACCGGCAATCGAAACAACCGGGTGGATCGGTCCGGAACAGATCATTGAACGACTGGCAGAGGCCAGTGTGCTGGTGCTTCCGAGTTACGGAGAGAACCTGCCCATGTCGCTTCTCGACGGTATGGCGTGGGGCCTGGCGCCAGTCGTGACCAATGTGGGCGCCGTTGGCGAGGTTATTGAGGACGGTAAGAACGGCTGGATCGTTCCCACCGGAGACGCGGAAACTCTCGCACGAGTCCTAGAAAGTTTGCTGCTCGATCCGGAACGCAGGCTTTCGCTGGGACAGGAGGCGCGGCGTCGTTGGGAAGAGGAATACCAAATCGACAGATACCGGCAGCGACTGGATCAGGTGTACGCGGATGTGCTGAATAAACAGCGGTAGCGAGACCAGGCATTCAGCAGCAGGATTCGGGGGAATCCGTTGCTGAAGAAGCGTTTATAAGGGGGACCAATGAGCTTCAACGCTCATGAGATTTTGTACAAGACGTTGGGGGACCAAGTCAGTTCCGCAGCGGAGGCGGCTTTGCGCTTCGCGCGGGACCGTGATTTCACCGGTACGGATCCGTATGACGGGTTGCTGTCACCGGCGGCTCCACTGCTGAAGGGCCGACTGCCACGGCAGGTGTGGGTGCAGGCCCACAAGCGGTTGGGTGACTCGCTGCGTTCGGTGACGCGGGTTCCAAAGGTCACTATGACCAAGGCAATGGCCCTGTTCGCCATGGCGGAACGGTGCGGGGGCAATCCTGAGCGAGCCGATGAGCTGATCACCCGAATCCTGTGCACTCGCGGTGCAGGCCCGTGGGGGTATGAGTTCGACGTTCAGACCCGCTGGGCGCATTACCTGGCCAACTCGGCCAACGTGGTGGCCACGGTCTTCGCTCTGCGCGCGTTCGCGGCCACTGACCGGCTGGGGGAGGTCTCCGCGGAGACCACTACTTGGCTCGAAAGCCTGGCCCACCCGGACGGCTTCTTCCGCTACACGGAGGCCTCCGATCGTCTGGTGCACAACGGGTCGCTGCTGGCCGCAGAATCCCTGGCCATCCTGGGCGGGGACCGGAGTCTGATTCAGAGGGCCGTCACCCGCACCGTGGACGCGCAGGCCGCTGACGGTTCATGGCCCTACGGCGAAGGCAAGGGCCTGGAATGGATCGACAGCTTCCACACGATCTACGTGCTGGATTCCCTCTACTTCCTGCGGCAACAGGGCTTCGAGATCGGTGACTCCTACGAACGAGGCCTGGCCTACTGGTACGCCCATTGCCTCACCATCGACGGCCTGCCGGTGTACAACGCGGACGAGTCCAACGCGTCCCACGACGTCCACAACGTGGCCACCACCGTGGGGTTCCTCGCGGGACTGGCCCACCGAGGGGACTTGGAGATCGACCCGGAACCGGCCATCCGTCACCTCCTGGCTCATCAAGGACCCGACGGCGGCTTTCGTAACGACCCCAAATCCCTACCTCACATGCGCTGGAACCAGGCCCACGCCAGCTACGCGCTGAGTCGATGGGTGGATCTCCTGGGCAGCGAATGCAGGGGGCGCAACGATCGTTCGGAGTCCGAGGGGGCACAGTCATGAGCCTGCTTCACCCTCACATCACCCGGCACAAGCTACGTGTCGCACCCCGTCGCACCAACCGTCTCCTGGGAGCCCGCGTGGACCCGTTGACCATGGACGAGACGGTGGAGACCATCGAGGACCTCATCGAGGAAGATTCGGGTCATTACAACCACTTGGCCATGAACGCCGCCAAGTTGGTGTCCGCCAGCCACGATCAAGAGCTGGTGGACAAGTTCGCCACCGCCACGTTGGTCACGGCCGACGGCCAATCACTCGTGTGGGCTTCCAAGCTGTTGGGTGCTCCGCTGCCCGAGCGGGTGGCCGGGATCGATTTGATGGATCGTCTGGTGGACGCCAGTGCCAAAAAGGGTTACCGGATCTACTTGCTGGGCGCCACCGACGCGGTGGTTCGTCAGGTGCGCTGGCGCTTCCTGGCGCGGGGGGCCAACGTGGTGGGATTCCACAACGGGTTCTGGCGCCGCGACGATATGACCGATCAGCAGATGGCGGACGAGATCGCCATCACCAACCCGGACATCGTGTTCGTGGGCGTACCGTCCCCGCTCAAGGAGGACTTCGTCTTCGCGCACAAGGACCGCACGGGTGCGGCCATCTGTGTGGGCGTGGGCGGGTCCTTCGACGTGGTCGCGGGCATCACCTCCCGCGCACCAAAGGTGGTGCAGCGCATGGGCATGGAGTGGTTCTGGCGCCTGGCACAGGAGCCGCGGCGCATGTTCAAGCGGTACCTGGTGGGCAACTCCAAGTTCGTGTGGCTCGTGGTGAGGGCGCGATTGAACCGTGACTGAGGCCCCCACGGCTCGGGCGGCGCGGGGCAGCGCAGCCACGGGTCCCCCCACCACACCCCGTGAGGCACCTCGTCGGTCGGGATCTCCCCGGCGGCCGGGTGCTCCGATGAGTGCCGCCAAACAGTCCATCCTGGTGCTCGGCATCCGCGTGGGTGGGGCCGTACTGCAGATGCTGCTGGTCGCCACGGTGGCCTTGCGCTTCTCGGTCACCGAGGTGGGTCTCAACGGCATCCTGTGGGCCGTCGCCTTGGTTGCACGCATGGCCGGCCCCCTGGGCCTGGATGTCATGGGCCTGCGCTCGCAGTCACCGCTGTGGGCCGAGGGGCGGGACACTCTCGCCGTGGGACTCGGTCGTCGCTACGCCGGAGCGCTGGCACGCGTGTGGTCCGTAGCCTTCCTGCTGCTCGCCGCGGTGTGCGTGGCCTTGGCCGTTGGTGGGGGCCCGTGGGGTTGGGTCCTCGCGCTCGGGACGGTCGCTACGGCGTCCGCGTTCCAGCGGTTGTTCGTGGTGCAACGTCAGGCGCGTAACTGGCCACTACTGGGCCAGTTCATGGAGTCCGTCGTGCTCCCCGCGCTCGGCCTGGTGGGCGCGCTGGTTACATCGGTGCTCGCCCCGGACTGGCTGATCGCCTCGCAGGTCATGGCGTTCGTGCTGGTCACCTTGGTTTTGTACGCGGCATCGCCGTCGGTTCACGAGGGCCGCGCACGACGACGCCGCGCGGCGCGGTCGGCCCCGGACGTCCCGTTCACTGGGCGGCACGCACGGGCCGTCCCCGAGCGGGACTCCATATACGTTCCCCGGCATGCTTCCGGGGCGTCCCACCCCGACGACGTCGCTTACGCCCCCATCCCGTGGCGCCCCGCCCTGACCGTGGGAGCGGGCAACGCGCTGACATCGCTGTGCGTGCGCGGACCCATGCTCGTGATCGGCGGGCAGTCGCTGGCGGCTGCGGGCGTGTACGAGGTGGCGCAGAAGATTCAGTCCGGCGGCGCCATGGGAACTTCGGCCGTAGCTACGGTCTTCGCCCCGCGTATTGCCGTGGCGTTGCGGAAGCCAACCGCGTTGATCAAGTTGCTGGTGCAGGCCGGCGGTAGTTCCCTGGTCGTCCCGTTGGGACTCCTGGCGTTTTTGTTCGTGGTCGGCTCGGACGGGCTCGTGGCCGTGCTGGGTGATGAGTATCAGGGCGCGTGGGCGGCGTCGGTGGTGCTGGTGGTGTCCACGGTGATCAACGCAATCACGTCGGCGATGAGCAACGTGATGATGCTGGGCGGTCGCGAGCGGATGTTCGTGGTGATTGCGGCGGTGCAGATGCTGTTGGTGGTCGGAGGGTCGCTGGTCTCCGGTGCGGATACCGCGGTGAGTATGGCCCTGTGGGTGCTGGTTGGCGAGACGTTCCGCTCCGCGTGCATGGTGGCCGGGCTGGCGCTGCATCTGCGGTCGGTGCGAACCTAGCCCCGGTCCGCCTCACGCTGCAGCAGGCTGGACATGCGCAACGGCATGGCTTCGAGTAGTGAGATGGATGTGGTGGTTCGCAGCAAGCCCGGCGTCTCAAGGATCAAATTGGTGATCCGGTGCAGATCCGAGGTGCCCTTGGCGACCAGGCGCACGCGAAGGTCGGAGTCGCCGGTGGTCGCATAGATCTCGATGATCTCGGGGATCTTCAGCAGAGCTTTCTGGGCGTCCTCGCTGGTGCCCTGCCGGATGGACAGTTCCACGAAGGCCATCAGGTCGTAGCCCAGCGCACGTGGGTTGAGCCGCTGACTCACGGGGCCCATAACCCCGCCCTCGGAGAGTCTGCGGAGCCGGGCATGCACGGTG
This sequence comes from Actinomycetes bacterium, assembly GCA_023426375.1. Lineage (GTDB taxonomy): Bacteria > Actinomycetota > Actinomycetes > Actinomycetales > Micrococcaceae > Kocuria. Next base: position 56,676 of record JAFAAV010000073.1, read on the forward strand.
TTGCGCGCGACGCCCAGCGTCTGCGCCAGGGCCAGGATCGTGGCGTTCGGGTCCTTGTCCAGGGCCATGAGAATGCGGGCATCCAGGGGGTCGAGCTGGTACATGGTGTGCATTGTGTCACTTTAAAGAGGGGCCACTGAGCATTTAACGCAGTTCAAAATTAAAGTATTGCGCACATCGCTCACGGGGGCTCACCATCTTTTCAACGTGTCCTGGCTCACACCTTGAGTCGACGTTCCAGCGGTTGCCCGTAACCCGGACCACTTGGCATCTGAAAGGCCCCTTGATGACCATCAGTTCCACCACCAGCCAGCCCCAGAATCGCACCGAACTAGGCGAAGAACCCCCGGTGCGCGACGTCGTATCCCAACTTCCCGGCTACGTTGCCGGTCGCCGCGCCACTGGCGATCTCACCGCGGCGCTGGCCTCCAACGAAAGCCACTACGACCCGCTGCCCGCCGTGCTGGACGTCGTGCAGCGGGCCGCCGGCCGCATGAATCGGTACCCGGACATGGCGGCTACCGAGCTTCGTGAACGACTGGCGGACTTCCTGGGCGTGGAGTCCGGCGAGGTGTCCGTGGGTCCCGGCAGCGTGGGCGTACTACAGCAGATCCTGGCGGCCACCTGCGGCCCGGGTGATCAGGTGGTCTTCGCGTGGCGCTCCTTCGAGGCCTACCCCATCCTGGTGAGCCTGACCGGTGCGACCCCGGTGCCCGTGCCGCTCGATGCTCACGAGGCACACGACCTGGACGCGATGCTCGCGGCGATCACCGATAACACCCGGGTGGTCATGGTGTGCTCGCCCAACAACCCGACCGGGGTGGCGCTGGAGCACGATGCATTGGCGGATTTCCTGGCCAAGGTTCCGCCCCACGTGCTCGTGGTGATCGACGAGGCCTACACCGAGTACCTCGACGCCACCGAGACCCTGGACGCGCTGGCCCTGTTCCGTGCCCACCACAACGTGTGCGTACTGCGAACCTTCTCCAAGGCCTACGGGCTGGCCGGGCTGCGAGTCGGGTACGCGGTGGCTCACCCGAACCTGGCCGAAGCCCTGCGCCGCGTGGCGCTGCCTTTCGGGGTGAGCACGATCGCGCAGCAGGCGGCCATCGCGTCGCTCGAGGCCCAAGAGCAGTTGCGTGAGCGCGTGGGCGCGGTGGTCTCCGAACGACGTCGTATTCTCACTACCCTGCGCCAGGCCGGCTGGGACGTGCCGGACAGCCAGGCGAACTTCGTGTGGCTGCGGGCGGGCGAGAAGCTGCGCCAAGCGCTGGTCGAAGCCTTCGACCGCTCCGACGTTCTCGTGCGCGCCTACGCCGGGGACGGCGTGCGCATCACACTGGCAGACCCTGCGACCAACGACCGGGTGCTGGAGGTCCTGAAGGACCGCTCCGCCTTCCCCGCTGCTTGATCTGCTGATTTCTCACACCCTCTGTACCGGGTCCGCCCGGCTCCCTGGAATGCACCCGGTTCATACTGGTGGTGCAGGCCCGAAAGGAACTTCACTTGTCCCTGCGCCATAAGTCGCCGCTCTCCACAGCAGAGCGCGCAGCTAGAACTGAACGGGATGTCATGTCTCCAACACCGTCCACTCCGTGCCCGGACATCAAGAAATCCGATGCCACTCACATGAAGACCCGCCACCTGGTGATGATGGCGTTGGGTTCTGCCATCGGGACCGGGCTGTTCGTCGGCACGGGTAACGCCATTGCCGTGGCGGGTCCCGGCGTACTGATCTCGTTCCTGGTCGCGTGTGTGATCCTTGTGCTGGTCATGCGCGCAATGGGTGAGATGGCTGCGGCTGAGCCCGCTCGTGGTGCGTTCTCTTTATATGCCGAACAGGCCATGGGACGCACCGCCGGGCAAACCCTGGGCTGGCTGTGGTGGGTTCAGCTGGTCATCGTGATCGCCGCCGAGGCCACCGCTGCCGCGCAGATCCTGAATGAAATGTGGCCGGTGATTCCGCAGTGGCTCATGGCTCTCGCGTTCATGATCATCTTCACCGCGCTGAACCTCATCAGCGTCAAGGCGCTGGGCGAGTCCGAGTTCTGGTTCGCCCTGCTCAAGGTGGGGGCCGTGGTTGTGTTCCTGCTGGTGGGCGTGGCCCTGTTGCTGGGACTGTTGCCCGCGCCGTCGCCGGGGTTGAGCAACCTCACCGAACACGGAGGCTTCATCCCCAATGGATTCATGGGTGTGGCCGCGGCACTGCTGATCGTGGTGTTTGCATTCGGTGGCACGGAACTGGTGGTCGTGGCCGCCGCCGAGACCGAGAATCCCAAGGAGAACGTGGTCAAAGCGATCCGCACCATCGTGGTGCGCCTGCTCATCTTCTACATTGGCGCGGTCACTCTCATGGTGATCATCCTGCCGTGGAACGACGAAACACTGTCCTCCAGTCCGTTCGTGGCCGTGCTCAGTGCGGCCGGACTGCCCGGTGCGCAAGCCGTGATGGCCATCGTGATCGCCCTGGCCCTGCTGTCCGCGCTGAACGCAAACCTTTACGGTGCCTCCCGCATGCTGTACTCACTGTCCTCGCGTGGCTACGCGCCGGCGCGGTACTCCAAGCTGAGCGCTCAGGGTGTGCCGCGGGCGGCCGTGGTGGCATCGGTGATCGTGGGCTTCCTGACCGTGGGTGCGAACTACCTGTGGCCGGAGCAGTTGCTCGGATTCCTGCTAAACACGATCGGCTCCACCGTCCTGGTCGTGTGGACCCTGTCCCTGATCTCGCAGATCATCCTCCGACGCCGTTCTGACCGTGCCGGTCGTCAGCTCACCTTCCGCATGTGGGGTTACCCGTACCTCTCCTACTTGGCGTTGGGTCTGATCGCGATGATCTTCGTGCTCGGATTCTCCGACCCCGTGGTGCGGACCCAGCTGCTGCTGACCGGCAGCTTGGTGCTGCTCATCGCGGTTGCGTGCAAGCTGCGGACGATGCAGAAGACGCGGACGGCTTCCGCATCGATCAATCGATGATCTAGGTGCCCAGATGCCCACGTGCCCGGTGACCGCTACGGGCGCGTGGGCGCCGTCGTCCGTGGCGTGGGCAGATCGCGGACTGTGGCGGGATCACGGCACAGTCCGGGCGCCGTCGTGGAGGCCGGGAGCCTGCCCGATGGTGGTTTCGGCGGGGCCATTGGGCAGCTTTGAGCCGGAGCGACTAACCTGCGGACATGGCTTATCACGCTGACTCCGCGGACCTAGAGACCAAAGAAGTACTCACGTGGGAAGGTTTCGGCACCGCTAGCCGTGACCTCGCCCAGATGATCGTCGACTCGGATTTCATTCCGGACATCATCATTGCCGTGGCTCGAGGCGGGTTGTTGCCCGCCGGTGCACTGTCCTACGCGATGGGCGTCAAGCTCTCGGACGCGGTGAATGTGGAGTTCTACACGGACGTTCACGAGACCCTGCCCGATCCCGTGTTGCTCGCGCCCATGCTGGACACCGAGTCGATCAGCGGCAAGAAGGTGCTGGTCGTGGACGACGTGGTCGATTCCGGACGTACCCTGGCCCTGGTTCTGGAGCTGCTCAGTGGCTACGGCGCGCAGTGCCGTTCCGCTGTGGTCTACGAGAAGCCCCAGTCGGTAGTGCGCCCGGACTATGCATGGAAGGCCACCGACGAGTGGATCGTGTTCCCCTGGTCCGATCAGGATCCGGTGACGCGGAGCAAGTAATCATTCCAATCTTCTTCACCAAACCTCGGCTGGAAACGAGCCGCTGCACTGACTGGCGGTCGGGCAGATCTGGGTCACTTTAGAACCACCGGGAAGATTCGGGTCATTTATAAGCCGTGCTTGAGTACCGCGAGTGGCTTGAGAGTGACTCAAATTTACGGGTGGCGTAAAGATGCCTCAGATCTCCAGGGGAGCCGCATTCGAGAGGGATGAAATGCAGAGACGGGTTAAGCCACTTTCAGGCCGTATAAGCGGAGCAAGAGTGGCTTGGGGGGTGACCGAGCTTTCGGCATGGTCTAAGAATGACTAGTTTTGGTGACTGAGCTCGGGCGACTGACAGTTTTCGGTGCTGTCAGGCCGTCTTGAGTGTTGGCGTCGATTCACTCCCAAGAGTGGCGTTGGCAAGTTCAGTGGCAAGCCATGTCAGCCAGAGCTGGCGGCGGTGCGTCTCCAGCAGATCTTCCAACACCACGAAGCGGACCTTCCACCCGTTGTCCTCAAGTCGTTGCTTGCGGAACAACTCGTCTCCGTACTTGCGACGGTCCACGTGGTCGGCACCGTTGTACTCGACTGCCACTCTGGATTCGGGCCACGCGAGATCCAGGTTCCTGTCCGCGTGATCCACCACCAAGTGAAAGTTCATGACTGGTGGCGGAAACCCATGTGCGAGGACTATGAGCCGGGTAAGAGTCTCTCTCGGTGACCATGTGTTCTCGACGGCATCAGATAGCGCGGCAAGTGTCCTCCGGGTGGCTATAGACGTCGGGGGAAACCGGCGGAGCCGCTTCTCGATTAGCTTGCGACTGTACGGCGGGAAACTTCCTCCATCGACCGCCACGATGTTCCTCGACATGAGTGCGTCCAGGCATGCTGTGACTCGCCACCGGGGGAGGAATGACGCAGCGACTACCAGGGCCTCAATTGGATCAGCAAGCCAGGTGCCCCAGGGTCCGGGGTAGCGGTCCAACCCAAATGATTTGGTCACGACAACATCGGGCACCGGTGTTCTCAGGCGCTCACCGACCCAGGAGAAGTGCGGGGTGAAAAGCATCTTTGAATATTCAGGGCCCTTAGGCGGAGGAGCATGGCCGAGGAGCTCATCAATCCTCTCGTCGGGTTCTCCAATGGGGAGGCCGTATAGTTCGAGAGCGCTCAAGCCAGTCAACCGGACCTGAGAATCCGGACAGTCTAGAACAGTCTGGAGCAATGCCGCTCGTTGCAACGGATCCATCGGTTCCGGTATTGATTCCGAGCAGAGTGCCCAATGCCTGTGGGTGAGACGCTGCATAGCTGGATCGCGATTTAAGGATCGCGCCCGTCTATCCCACTGAGCACTCGTTCGAACCATAGGGCGGGGTCCCAAATTAGGCATTCGGATGGGCTGCGGCATGCCTGGAGGCTATGACGCAGCCTGTCTGAATGCAGCTAAAAATGTGCAATGTGGAGCGTGAGTGACGAACGTCTGCCGGTGCCTTCCCTCGCATGGGGTCGGGGAGATTGTTGTGTGCGTGAACAGTTGCGCGTACCTGTCGAACTCGACCTACCCCATGTCAGCCAAGATCCAAGATCTGAGTCACGCAGAAGCCACATTCACTCGGTGATTTTGGCCCGGGAGTACCTCGAAATTCGGAGATGGCCAAAGGGTGCCGCCAGAGCTTCAGTGGAGCTGATGAGAGGCTGCATTGCAGATACACGAAGATCTGAGTCATCCTCAAGCCACTTGCACCCAAGAAAATTGGCTTGAGGGCGTCTCAGATTTTGGCCATGGCGTCAAAGTGACTCAAATGTTCAGGGCGGTTCAGCGCCGCAGCGCCGAACTACTTCTTCACCCGTTCCCGCACCAGCGAGGCAGTGGCGTCCGCAATGGCTCGCTCCTCATCCGTTCCGATGACCAGCACCTCAATTGCTGACTCCGGCGTGCTGATGCGAGCGACCTCGCCCTCGGGGGAGGCATTCAGCTCGGGATCCAGCTTGATGCCCAGCGCGCCCAACTCGTTGCACACCTGCTCACGGAACTCAGGGGAGTTCTCACCGATACCAGCGGTGAAGATCAGCGCCTGAGCACCACCCACGGCCACGTGGTAGCCGCCGATGTACTTGGCCAACCGGTACGCCGCCATGTCCAGCGCCAACTGGGCCTTATCGTCGCCCTTCTGTGCGCGCTGCTCCACAGCCCGCATGTCGGAATCGCCACAGATGCCCTGCAGGCCTGACTCCTTGTTGAGCGTCGTGTCCAGCTCTTTGGCGGTCATAGAGGGATTGCGGTCCAGCATGGCCGTGACCACGGAGGGGTCCAGGTCGCCGGAGCGCGTGCCCATGATCAGACCCGCCAGAGGGGTGTAGCCCATGGAGGTGTCGAAGGACTTGCCGTCGCGGATCGCGGTCACGGACGCGCCGTTGCCCAGGTGCGCCACGATCCCGTTGAACTCGTCACGGGGGACCCCCAGGAACTCGCACGCCTTGCCGGTCACGTAGTCGTGCGACGTGCCGTGGAAGCCATAGCGACGCATACCGTGCATGACATACATTTCCTCGGGAATGGCGTAGCGCCAGGCCTTTTCGGGCATCGTGCGGTGGAAGGCAGTGTCGAACACGCACACCTGGGGCATGTTCGGCCAAGTCTTCTGGATGGCGCGCAACCCTAGTGCGTGGGCGGGGTTGTGCAGGGGTGCCAGAGGAGCCAACCGCTCGATTGCCCGGATGATCTCGTTGTTCACCAGCACCGGTGCCGAGAACCGCTCGCCACCGTGGACCACGCGGTGACCGGCGGCGTCGATGGTGCGCCCGCCCAGTTCCTCGTCCAGCCGGGAGGCCAAGATCTCCAGGGCCTGGGTGTGGTCCTTGACCTCGGACGTACCGATGTTCTGGATCAGGCCCTTGGTGATGATCTCGTCGCTCTCCACGCCCTTGGTGGCTCGCTCCAGCGGCACGTTCTCGTTGATGGCCGGCATGGACGAGGTGTACGGATCGACCTGATCATCCGCAGTGGTCACCTCGCGGACCTGGTACTTGATGGACGACGATCCGCAGTTGACAACGAGCACTAGCATTGGTGGTCCTTCCGCGCGCCCGGTCGGTGGGCGCCTCTGGTGAGCTGGTCGAAGGGGCGACGGGGGGGGGGCCGCCGCCCCCCCCCCGGGGGGGG
>JAFAAV010000010.1 GCA_023426375.1 Actinomycetes bacterium
GCGGGCCGCAGAGACTTCATCGAAATGCTCCTCCGCCCACACTCCTAGCGCCGTGAGCGGTTCGATCAAAGTGCGGCCCAAATCGGAGAGCGAATATTCAACTCGGGGTGGATTCTCGTCGTAGTCAACCCGGGTGAGAATGCCGTCCCGCTGGAGGTCACGCAGCGTATCGGTGAGCACTTTCCCGCTAATGCCGTCCAACAGTTCACGAATCTCTTGGAATCGCAGGGGACCATCGGTGAGCACGATGACGATCATGGCCGTCCACTTGTTCGCGATTTTCGCCAGGGACGTCCGTGACGGACACGAGCTCGACAGGATGTTCCACTGCGTATCGGTCAGCGGTTTCATGATCCCCTCCCGGTTACGTTGAGGTAAGCGGCGACCCCTTGGAACGATTCGATGGTCCGGATATTCCAAGATCTTAGGGGAACTCATGCCTGATCAGTCGGTCCTTACCGTAACCACCGCGTACTTCGATGCCCTGGCGAACGGGGACATAAAAGGTGCCATGTCTCACTTTGACCAAAACGTCGAGTGGCACCAACCGGGGGAGAATCAGTTCTCCGGAGTCCATCAGGGGCCTGAAGCCGTCGGTGCCCTCGTTGGCGGTATGTATGAAGTCAGTGGAGGTACCTTCTCGTTACAGGTCACCGGCGCACCAATGCTCAATGGACGGTGCGTGGTCTATCCGGTGCGGTTCACGGGGGAACGAGAGGGTCGTGTGTTGGACATGAACGGGATCGACCTCATCACGGTCGACAACGGCAAAATCGTGGCCGTCCATTTGTTCTCGGAGGACAGCGCGGCCGAGGACCGGTTCTGGGGATAGCCGCGGGACGGCCCGCTGACAATCGCGCCGCGGTTGGGGTTCAACCGCGGCGTAGCTCAGCTCCGTCGCTGGGACTCGAGGGCGTCCAACAGGGCGTCCTCTTCGTCTTCGTTGGTCACCGCGTTGGTTCGGCGGTTCTTCTTGGGCCGGTACAGAGACTTAAGGTGAGCGGGCATGTCATCGGCCATTTGGAGCTCGCGGATGATCAGTTCTTCGTCCACATCGCCGGTGTAATTGCCCTCGGCGTCGTAGTACTGCGCAAGCTTGCGTTCGACCTCGGCAGAGTAGGCGCGGTCCCATTCCTCGTTACGCACGTGCTGGCGGGCGGCGTAACCGAACGCCACGAACACCAGGAACGCGAATGCGTACCACTGCAGCGAGTACGAGAGGTGCGGGCCGTAATTGATCTCCGGTTTGGCCGGTGCCGACGGTCGTTCGGCGGCGGGCGGGTCTTCTGAGGCGAGCAGTCCGTATCCGCCCGTGGCTATCGGGTACTCCAGCTGCTCATCGAGCAGCCCGAGGTCGATCGAGGCGATCTGTCCTTCCGGTGCGCCGCGGTCCACGGACACTTCTCCCGGACGCAACCGCACCGTGGCGGTGACGTCTCCGGACGGGGGCTGGGGGATCACGCCGGGCATGCCGTTGGCGCCGTCGCCGGTGGGAACCCAACCGCGATTGATGACCACGGTGCGCCCGTCATCCGCGCGGAAGGGAACGAGCACTTCGTACCCCACGCGACCGTCCTGCGGGCGGTTGCGCACGAGGGTGGTGTCCTCGGGGAGGTACTGGCCCTCCAAAGTGACCGGCTGCCACGTCTGAGTGTCGTCATAGTCTGCGAACAGGGGGAGGCCCTCGGCGGGACTGAGTGCGGGGGCGTCGTAGTTGTTCTCGATCTTGTCGTTCTCCACGACCAAGTAGTCGTTGCGGGACATCTGCCACTGGGCCAGGAATGCGCACACGATGGCCGCGACCACGCACATCATGAACCAGCCGATCCACGTGCCGGAGAAGAGGAATGAGTACTTGCGCATCAGGCCTGGCCCTCCGAGGCGTTGAACGGCTCAGTGGTCTTGAGGAAATCACGCTGGGTCAAGAAATCGCTCAGGTATTCGCGGTGTTCATCACAGGCGAGCCACACCTTGCGGCGCTCGGGCGTGTGCACGCGGGGGTTGTTCCAGAGCAACTGCCACTGGGCATCTCGGCCGCAACCGCGACGGGAACACTGGGGAGCCTCGGGGTGCTCCGTGGAGTCCTTGGCCGGTTTCGGGGAGCCCTCGTTGGGACTCAGGGAACCCAGCAGATCAAATTCCACGGTGAAACTACTCCTCGGTGTGACTGAACGATCGGTGCCCGGACGGTGACCGGGGCCTAGTTGCGGGACGTGCCCATCCGTTTATAGGTGATGGCCTTGGGCGGTTCATAGATGCGGTACTCGCCGTCCACCACTACCGTCTCCGGGCTCGCGGGCTTGGCCCGGGTCTCGGCGGTCGTCGGCAGTTCCGTGCGCTGGGGAGGACGGAAGTATGTGCTGGTGCGTTCGGAGCGGTCCGCACCACGGTTGGCCATCATCACGGCGATCCAGGGGAGTACCGCTGCACCGATACACAACAAGATGCGCACCCACAGGATGTCGATCACAACCACGCCGATGATGCACACGATGCGAAGGCCTTGCTGAAGTGCGTACACCTTCATGCGGTGGGACATGTCTTGCGTGTGTGGACCCGCCGCCGAAGTAATCGAGTGAACTCCGGTGGTGTCTCGCGGATGCGTGTGCGTGCGTGACATGGTGAACAGATCCTTGGAAGTCATTGGCCGGAAATCCCAGACGCATCATGGTGCCACGGGTTCCGGGGAGCGCGCTGAGCGCTTCCGTTAATTGTCTCACCGTTGTGCTAAGTCCCCAAGTGACGACGCCGAGTTCTGTGGGTGTCCGGCTAGGATGGCTTGTCAGTTCGTTATTAGATTGTTATCCGGCGTTGCCCCCTGCCACGCCCTACTGTCGATGAAAGGTTCACCATGGCTGATCAGCCCAGCACCGAAGGCGCCCGCACCGTACTGGTTACGGGAGGCAACCGCGGCATTGGACGCGCCATTGCCGAGGCGTTCGTGGCCGCAGGCGACAACGTGGTGGTCACCTCGCGTTCGGGTGACGACGGGCCCGACGGCGCTTTCACCGTCCAAGCGGACGTCACCGATTCCGCCTCCGTGGACGCCGCGTTCAAGCAGATCGAAGAGAAGTACGGCCCCGTGGAGGTGCTGGTGGCCAACGCCGGCGTCACCAAGGACACCCTGCTACTGCGCATGAAGGAAGCAGATTTTCAGGACGTGATCGACACCAACCTCACCGGCGCGTTCCGCGTGGTGCAGCGCGCCACCAAGGGCTTCATGCGCCTGAAGAAGGGCCGCATCGTACTGATCTCCTCCGTGGTCGGTTTCACCGGTGCGCCGGGCCAGGTCAATTACGCGTCCTCCAAGGCCGGAATGGTCGGCATGGCCCGCGCCATCACTCGTGAGCTCGGTGCCCGCGGGGTGACCGCCAACGTGGTGGCTCCCGGGTACATCGACACCGCCATGACCGATGCCCTGAGCGACGAGGTCAAGGCGGAGTACCTGTCCATGATCCCGGCTAGCCGCTTCGGTAAGCCTGAGGAGATTGCCAAGGCCGTGCGTTGGATTGCCTCCGACGACGCCGCTTACATTTCCGGCGCTGTCATCCCTGTGGACGGCGGCTTGGTCATGGGACACTGACTCCCAAGACAGTCTTCAACAGCGCAGCGTGACAAAGGAGAACCGCATGAGCTCAGTGGCAGGCAAAACCGTAGTTATTACGGGTTCCTCGCGAGGGGTGGGCGCAGACACCGCCAAGATTCTGGCAGGGGAGGGCGCGAACGTCGTCGTCAACTATCGCCAGAAGGCACCCCGCGCCAACAAGGTGGTCAAAGAAATCACCGAGGCCGGCGGCAAGGCGATTGCGGTCCAGGCAGACATGACCGATGTCGAATCGCTGCGCGGACTGTTGCAGGCCGGCGTTGACGAGTTCGGCGGTGTGGACATCCTGATCCTCAACGCCTCCGGCGGCATGGAATCCGACATGGGCGAGGACTACGCGCTGCGCCTGAACCGTGACGCTCAGAATGATGCACTGACCGAGGGACTCAAGGTCTTACCCGAGGGCGGCCGTGTGGTGTTCGTGACCAGCCACCAGGCCCACTTCATCAACGACGTGGAGACCATGCCGGAATACGAGGCCGTAGCCAAGTCCAAGCGCGCCGGCGAGGACACCCTGACCGCTCGCGTTCCGGAAATGGCCGAGCAGGGCGTGAGCTTCGTGGTGGTCTCCGCGGACATGATCGAAGGCACCGTGACCGCCACGCTGCTCAACCGGGCCCGCCCAGGTGCACTCGAAGAGCGCCGCGAATCCGCCGGCAAGCTGTACACGGTCAACGAGTTCGCCCAGGAGATCGCCAAGATGGTCACCGCGGACGTCGAGACCGGCCACGTGGAACTCGTGGGCGGCGCCGAGGACTTCCTGGCACAGGCCGACAAGTAACTCACCGACGCTGCAGCCGTGCCGCCTGCCCGTGAAAGCGGACGGGCGGCACTCTGTTTTCCGGGACCCTCGGGTGTTTTCGAGTCTGGCTCTCATCTGTGGTAAGTTACTTCTCGTTGCCAACGGCCACACGAGTTCTTCCGAGTCCTCAATTCGTGGTCGTGACACCTGCGCGGGTGGCGGAATAGGCAGACGCGCTAGCTTGAGGTGCTAGTCCTCGTATTAGAGGGTGGGGGTTCAAGTCCCCCCTCGCGCACA
>JAFAAV010000091.1 GCA_023426375.1 Actinomycetes bacterium
GGGATGACGTGGACGTCGAGGTCGACGGCGACGACGCCTGAGCGTCTTCCGCGCTGATTCCGCGCTGATTACACGCTGACCCCGGCAGCACGACGCCCACCCGGTCCGGTGATCCGGACGGGTGGGCGTTGTCGTGTGCGGGCCCTGTGGAACGGAAACCTACGCGAGCTCGGCGGGCTCCATCCGGGTCGGGTACACCTGCGGGCGGGCGCCGGCGATGTCCTCGACGATGCGGATCACCTGGTTGGAGTAGCCGAACTCGTTGTCGTACCAGACGTAGAGCACGAGCGAATTGTTGTTGACGATCGTGGCCAGGCCGTCCACAACGCCGGCGCGGCGGGAGCCGACCAGGTCGGTGGAGACGACGTCCGGGGAGTCCACGTAGTCGATTTGCTTGCGCATCGCGGAGTTCAAGGAGATGTCCTTGAGGAACGCGTTGACCTCGTCAGCGGACTCGGGGGCCTTGTCCAACTGCAGGTTGAGGATGGCCATGGAGACGTCCGGGGTTGGCACGCGGATGGCGTTGCCGGTGAGCTTGCCCTTCATCTCCGGCAGAGCCTTGGCCACAGCCTTGGCGGCACCGGTTTCGGTGATGACCATGTTCAGTGCTGCGGAGCGGCCGCGACGGTCGCCCTTGTGCCAGTTGTCGATGAGGTTCTGGTCGTTGGTGTACGAGTGAACGGTCTCGACGTGACCCTGCTTGATGCCGTACTGGTCGTTGAGGACCTTGACGACCGGGGTGATGGCGTTGGTCGTGCAGGATGCTGCGGAGAGGATCTTGTCCTCGGGCAGGATGTCCTTGTCGTTGACGCCGCACACGATGTTCTTGAGGTCGCCCTTGCCGGGAGCGGTCAGCAGGACCTTGGCGACACCCTTGGACTGCAGGTGCTGGGAGAGTCCCTCTTCATCGCGCCACGCACCGGTGTTGTCGACCACCAGAGCGTTGTCGATGCCGTACTCGGTGTAGTCCACCTCGGCGGGGGAGCCGGCGTAGATGAACTGGATGTCCACACCGTTGGCGGTGATGATGTTCTTCTCTTCGTCCACGGTGATGGTGCCGTCGAACGGGCCGTGCACGGAGTCACGGCGCAGCAGCGAAGCGCGCTTGACCAGGTCGTTGCCCGGCTTCTTGCGAACCACCACGGCGCGCAGGTTCAGGCCGGTGCCGTCGTTGCGGTTGATGAGGATGCGAGCCAGCAGGCGACCGATGCGGCCGAAACCGTAGAGCACCACGTCCTGGGACTCGGGCTCGTTCTCACCCTGGTGATCGACCACGGATGCGAGCTGTTCACGCAGGTACGCCTCGAGGTCGTTGCTACCGGATTCCTTGTAGCCCTGAGCCAGCTTGGCCACGTCGATGTTGCAGGTACCCAGCTTCAGCTTGGTCAGCGTCTCGACGATGTCCAGGGTGTCCTTGAGCGGCAGCTCTTCGCCCAGAATGCGGCGGGTGAAGCGGTGTGCCTTGATGATTTCGGTAACGGACTTGTGAACCAGCGACCGGCCGAACACGGTGGTGACCACCTTGTTCTCGCGGTGCAAACGGCCCACCAGGGGGACCAGTGCTTCAGCAAGTGCTTCTCGATCGGACCAGGTGGTGCTCATCAGCATCCTTCTTCCTCGACCCGGACTTCGTCGTGAGGGCCGTGTTGTGCCGCGCAACGTTGTGCGGTCTAGCGTGATGGCGCCGCGCAAGATGAGGCGGCTCGTCGTACGCCAGTGTACGTGGCTCACACACCCCTCGCGCGCGTGTCTCTTTAGGTGACGACGCCGCTGCGGCACCGCTTTCTTGTCGGTCGCCTTTGCTAACGTGGTGCCATGTTGACGGTGATCGGTGAAGCTCTCGTGGATGTGGTCTCGCGTGATGGTGAAGCACCCCGCGCGCATGTGGGCGGAAGCCCCATGAATGTGGCCGTGGGCCTGGCTCGCTTGGACCAATCAGTGCAGTTCCTGGGCCGTTACGGTCAGGACCAATACGGCGAACAAGTGGCCGCTCACCTGCGGGACAACAACGTGAGTCTGCCGTTCAACCCGGATTCCAAACCCACCTCGGTCGCCCAGGCCACGCTCGATCAGAGCGGAGCCGCGACCTATGATTTCCAGCTGGATTGGTCCCTGGACGTGTCCGACGATCAGATCGATCAGCTGCTCGACCAGACCGGCCTGCTGCACGTGGGTTCCATCGGAGCCATGCTCGAGCCCGGGGCCACCATGGTCCGCAAAGCCGTGGAACGTGCGCATGATCACGCCCTGATTTCTTATGATCCCAACTGCAGGCCGACCATCATTCCTGATTCCTCGGATGCGCGGGCCCGTGCGGAGGCCATTGTGGCGTCCGCGGACATCGTGAAGGCTTCGGATGAGGACCTGTTGTGGCTCTACCCGAACCGTTCCATCGAGGACAGCGCCCGTGCCTGGTTGCAGGCCGGTGCCCGCTTGGTGGTCGTGACCCGCGGACCCCTGGGACCCTGGGCCGTCAGCCGGGGCACGGGACGCGAAGGTGTGGACACCCCAGCAGCCCGGGTCGATGTGGTGGATACCGTGGGAGCCGGTGACTCGTTCATGGCCGCGTTGATCTCCACCCTGACCGACCGCGGTCTCACGGGATCCGATGCTCGCCGCGGTCTGGATGCGCTGAGCAAGGACGAGGTGCTCGAGATTCTGCGCTACGCCGCAACGGCAGCAGGGGTGACGGTGTCCCGCGCAGGCGCGGATCTGCCGAGCAAGGCGGATCTGCCCGCGAACTGACCCACCCAACCACCCCGCAAGGGAGTGGCAACCGCGGCGAGGTTGCGCCGCGAACCCGCCCGAGCGCCGTCGGCAACGAATTGTCCGTGAGTACGAACCGTTCAACGAAAGGAACACCGATGCTTGACCGCGAACCTTACGCAGAACTGCCCGAACTTCCCACGTTCACCCTGACCTCCACGGATGTCGCCGAGGGCGAGACCATGGCCACCGGTCAGGTCTCCGGGATCATGGGCGCCGGTGGCGAGGACGTCTCCCCGCAGCTGTCCTGGTCCGGCGCACCCGAGGGCACCAAGTCCTACGTGGTGACCATGTACGACCCGGATGCCCCCACTCCGAGCGGTTTCTGGCACTGGTGCGTGTCCAACATCCCGGCCTCGGTCACGGAACTGGCGACCGGAGCGGCGTCGAACCCACCGGAAGGTGCCGTGAAGCACCGCAACGACGGCGGCACCGACGAGTTCCTGGGCGCAGCCCCGCCGGAGGGCCACGGAGCGCACCGCTACATCCTGTGCGTGACCGCCGTGGATGTCGAAGAACTGGACGTGGACGAGAACGCCAGCCCGGCCGTGGTGAACTTCAACCTGTTCTTCCATGGGATCGCGCGCGCGTTCCTGACCCCCGTGTACGAAGCCAAGTAACGCTCCGGTGTCGCGCGGCAGAATCGAGGAGTCCCAACCCGTACGAATGATCGCCAGCGATCTGGACGGGACGGTTCTGGGACCCGATTTTCGATTCCGACCGCGCACCATTGAAGCGATCACCGCCGCGCGGGACGCCGGGATTCACGTGGTTTTCGTGACCGGGCGTCCCAAGCGGTGGTTGCACCCGCTCCACGAACAACTCGAGGACGTGGGCGTGGTGATCTGCTCCAACGGGGCGGTGGTCTACGACTTGCAGACCGAATGCATCATCGAAACCAGCCTGTTCGATGTCCGCGATGCGTTCGGGATCATGGGGGAAATCAGCGAGCTGTTCCCCAAGACGTTGTACGCAGCGGAGACCCTGGACCGCGTCTTTACCGATCCAGGGTGGTCCCGGAGCGACCGCATGGAGATCTTCCCCGTGGAAGAAGCCCCCATTAAGGACTGTCTGCCCCACGGCGCCGGCGTGGTGAAGTTGCTGGCCAAACTGGACGGTGCCGTGCCCAATGAATACTTCGAACACGTGCGTGACCTGGTGGGCGGGCGGCTCGCGGTCACGCACTCGGTTGCGGCCGCGCCACTGGTCGAGATCGGCCAGCGCGGGCTGACCAAGGCCCGCACCCTGGAGCGATTCGCGGCTGAGCACGGCATCGCGAGTGAGCACGTGATGGCCTTTGGTGATATGCCCAACGACCTGGAAATGCTCACGTGGGCCGGCCGCGGTTACGCCATGGCGGATGGGCACCCGGGTGTGGTGACCGCGGTGGGTCGTACGGCTCCGCCCTTCGACGAGGACGGTGTGGCCCAGGTGATCGAGAAGTACTTGCACAACACCTGACCCTTAATGCCCTAACGACAAGTTACTGTTTAGTACATGTCGGTTGAACCCCAGGTCACAGCACTTGCCCATCGCGGATTCTCGCTGGACGGTCACGAGAACACGCTCCGAGCGTTCCGTGCTGCCGCGGATCTGGGTTTCGTGTGGGTCGAGACGGACGTCAACACCACCTCGGACGGCGTGGTGCTGGCCTTCCACGACCCCACGCTGGATCGCGTGACCAATACTTCCGGAGACATCAGCGACGTTCCGTGGTCCGATCTGGACGATGTGTGCATCGGCGGCACCGAGCCGCTGGCCACCCTTGCGGAGTTGCTCCGTGAGCTGCCCGGGCTGCAGTTCAACATCGATGTCAAGGATGAATCCTCTGTGGCGGCGCTTCCGCAGGTCCTCGCCAACGAGGGTGCCGTTGATCGTGTGCGCGTGACCTCGTTTTCCGAATCTCGACGACGCCGCACACTCGCCTCGATCGCGCAGCTCACCGGTAAGCGTCCGCTCACTTCCGCGGGAACCATCGGCTGCGCGGGTCTGACGCTCCTGTCCAAGGTGGCACGAGTGACGGACAAGATCTCACCCAAGATCGTCAGTGTCATCTGGTCAGTGCTGACCAAGCTCTGGGCGTCCAAGGTGGACGAGTTCGACACCGTTCAATTGCCGGTCAACTACGACCTTCGCCTGCCGGGCGGCTTGACGCTGCCGGTGGTCAATCAGAAGTTCGTGGAAGTCGCCCACCGGGTGGGCATTGCCGTTCATGTGTGGACGATCAACGACGCCCGGGAAATGCGCCGGCTCCTGGCGATCGGTGTGGACGGTCTGGTGACCGACCGCGCGGACATCCTGGCCCAGGTGTTGGCCGACCGCGGACAGTGGCCGCCTCGATCCGTGTCATCTCGCGTGTGAGCTTTGACTCACACCTGTCATGTTCCTAATGTCATAGGTACGTGAAACACGCGGCGTGTACACCCGTGAGCTCAGCTCCGGTACATGCCGCCCACAACCGAACGGAGGCGGAGATGCACAAGATCCACTCCGCCCGCGGCCCGGTTCGTCAACCGGTGGGCTTCGTCCGTTCGCGCTGGATCGGCTGTCTCAGCAAGATCCCGTAGCTGCTTTTCTTTCCCCACAGGTGTGCCCTCTCGGCGCGCCACGGCACGCCCTTTTAACTCTTCAGGGCGCTCGCCAGGAGTCTCACAACGTCGTGTCTCAACAGCGAGGAAATATGAGCGCAGAACTCTATCCACATCCCTCTTCGGACCACACCGGAGGGGTGCGTAACGAGCGTGGCCCGGCCGCGCGGCGTCGTGCGCTGTCCCGGCGCGGTTTTCTGGGAGTGGGAGCGACCGCCGCGGTGTTTGCGCTGGCCGGTTGCGGAAGTAATGCGGACCAGGCCTTTACCGGAACTGCGGCTACGGGAGCCCCGGAATCCGGTGGCATTCTGAGGGTTGGGCTCGCGGGTGGTGGTGCCGCAGACATCGTGGATGCGCACATTCCCGTGACCACGCCAGACGGGGGTCGCGTGATCAACCTCTACGACAGGCTCTACGAGTTCGACCAGAACTACGAGCCGGTTCCGGCACTCGCGGTCAGTGCCGAGCCCGAGGACGACGGCCGCGCGTGGGTTTTCAAACTGCGCGACGACGTCACATTCCATGACGGTCGGCCGATGACTGCCGCGGACGTCGTCTTCTCCTACGACCGAGTGACCGATCCTGATGACCCCAAGTCAGGTGCCTCCGGATTGGCAAGTCTGGAACGAACCGTGGCCGTGGACGATCACACCGTGCGGTTCGAGCTGTCGGAACCGGACGCCGCGTTCATCTACTCCACCGCGGAGTACGCGGTGGGCATCGTGCCCCCGGACTACGATCCCGGAAACCCGATCGGTACCGGGCCGTTCACCCTGGGGCAGTTCGAGCCCGGTCAGATCACGGTGCTGAAGAAGAACCCGAACTACTGGGGCGGCGCACCACTGCTGGACGAGGTTCACATGATGAACTTCAACGACGAGGACGCCATGGTCAACGCACTGCTGTCCTCCCAGGTAGATGCGGTGGGGCAGCTTCCGATGGCGCTCGTGGACGTGGTGGGCACGGACCCGCGTATCTTCACCGAAATGTCCGAAACGGGCGGTTGGCTGCCGTTCACCATGCGCGTTGACGTTGAGCCGTTCAATGACCCCCGGGTGCGCGAGGCGTTCAAGCTCGTGGTCGACCGAGAACAAATGGTGGAGCAGGTCTTCTCCGGACACGGCACGGTGGGCAACGACATGTACGCACCGTTCGACCCCGGCACACCTGAATTGCCGCAGCGCAGTCGTGACATCGAAAAGGCCAAACAACTCTTGGCCGATGCCGGCTACGCGGACGGGCTGGACGTAGAACTGGTCACCGCGCCCATCCAGGCCGGAGCCGTAGAGTCCGCGCAGGTCTTCGCAGAGCAGGCCTCGGAAGCCGGCATCAACGTGAGCCTGCGCCGCGTGGACACCACCACGTTCTTCGGCGATGGCTACTTGCAGTACCCGTTTGCTCAGGATTTCTGGTTGACACGAAACTTCTTGCCCCAGACGGCCAACGGCACGCTACCGGGATCTCCATTCAACGAGACCCATTGGGCGGAGCCTGAATTCATCGAGCTCTACAACAAGGCCCGCGCCACCCTGGACGACGACGAACGTAACGAACTGATCGGTCAATTACAGAAGATGCTCTACGACGACGGTGGCTACATCGTGTGGGGATTCTTCAATCAGGCAGATGCGTATCAGAACTACGTGGGGGGAACCATGACCTACCGCACGGGTATGCCGGTGAGCGGGTTCCAGTTCCGGCATCTGTGGATTTCACAGGAAAGCGAGTAACCCGTGGGAAAAATGATTCTCAAACGCTTGGGCATCTCGGTCTTCGTGCTGCTGGCGGTTTCCGTGGTGGTGTTCGTCTTCACCCTCCTGTTGCCCGGTGATCCAGCGCAGGCGATCCTCGGTCAGCAGGCTACGCCGGAACGCCTCGCGGCACTGCGTGAACAGCTGAACCTGAATGACCCGTGGTACGAGCGCTATTTCACGTGGCTGGGTGGACTACTGGTTGGAGACCTGGGTACCTCGGCGGCAACCGGCGGTTCGGTCAACGAGCTGCTGGGGCAGAAGGTTTCTGCATCCGTACTGCTCATGATCATTGCCGCGGTCATCTCCATCCCCGTAGGCATCCTGCTCGGCACCTGGTCGGCCATGCGCCGCGGTCGCACGACCGACCACACCCTGACCGGCATTTCGCTGGTGTTGGCGGCGTTGCCCGAGTTCGTGATCGGTATTGCCCTGACCACGCTGTTGTCCACCACGGTGTTCCAGATCCTGCCGTCCGTGACCATGGCGGCACCGGGAACCCGCGTCTGGGACTACCCGCTGCAGCTGGTGCTTCCCACGCTGACCCTGGTGCTCGTGGTGGTTCCGTACATGATTCGCATGACCCGAACCACCATGCTGGACGTGCTCGATTCCGGCTACGTAGAGATGGCCCGACTCAAGGGTGTCCCCGAACGTCAGGTGATCATGAAGCACGCGCTGCCTCACGCGATCGGACCGGTCGCGCAGGTCGTGGCCATGCAGTTGGCCTGGTTGGCCGGCGGCATCGTGGTGGTCGAGTTCCTCTTCCGCTATCCCGGTCTGGGTCAGGCCATGGTGGATGCAGTGCAGATCCGTGACGTGCAGGTGGTCCAAGCACTGTCCATGATCATTGCCGCGTTCTACGTGGTCGTGAACCTCATTGCGGATGTGATCGGCATCCTGGCCAATCCCAAGCTGCGGACGGAGTCCTCCAAATGAGCGCGCAGAACCATGAACCGGTGACGCCGGAAACTCCCGTCACCCAACCCGCTGCGAGTTTCGAACCCGCGGAGTCACGCGGTGACGCCCGCCCGGTCTCCTTCTTCCGACGGTTCCTCTCGCAGCCCGAGGCCAAGTTCGGCCTGGTACTGACCGGCCTGGTGTTGCTGGTCGCCATCGCGGGGCCGTTCGTCGTTCCCACGTGGACCGGTTACGGCCCCACCTCCTACGCGGGCAAACCGTTCCAGTACGACATTTTCGGCACGGACAACCTGGGCCGCGACGTGCTCTCCCGGTTCCTCGAGGGCGGCTGGCGCTTGCTGCTGTACTCGGCCCTGGCGACTCTCCTGGGCGTGGGACTCGGAACGATCCTCGGTATGCTCGCCGCATTCCGCGGAGGCTGGATGGATTCGGCCATCATGCGCACCGGTGACGTGCTGTTGGCCATTCCGCAGCTGGTCTTCGCGATGCTCGCCATCACCGTGCTGGGCCCGCAGGGCTGGGTGCTCGTGGTGGTCATCGGCATCACCCACGCCCCGCGTGTTGCTCGTGTGATCCGTTCGGCCACCTCTGGCGTGGTCGCGGAGGATTACGTGCTCGCGTCCCAGATGTACGCCGTACCCCAGTGGAAGATCCTGGGCCGAGACGTGGTCCCCAACATCATGGGCCCGCTCATGGTCGAAATGGGGCTGCGCATGACGTACTCCATCGGCGCCGTGGCCTCGCTGTCGTTCCTGGGTCTGGGCATGCAGCCGCCCACCGCGGACTGGGGCCTGATGATCAACGAGAACCGGATTGCGCTCTCGCTCCAGCCGTGGGGTGTCATCCTCCCGGTCATCGCGATTGCCGTTCTCACCGTGGGCACCAACCTCATTGCCGACGCCGTGTCCGGCGCCTCAGCGGGCCGCACCAACGGTTCCGCGCGAAAGGACAAGTAAATGGTCAGCACAACTACCGTTCCCAAGGCCACGGTGGACACAGCCATTTCCGTGCGCGACCTGTCCCTGGGTGTGCAAGGCGGGGACCTGATCCTCAAGGACGTCAACTTCGACCTCACGCCCGGCCGTATCCTGGCGTTGGTCGGTGAGTCCGGTTCCGGTAAGACCACCGCCGCGCTCGCGTGCATGAACCACTTGCGCACCGGCCTGGAGTTGCGCGGTGGTTCGGTCCAGCTTCACGAGGGCGCCTCCCGGTTCTTCAAGCAGAACATGGACCTTCTGACGCTCTCCGAGAAGCAGGTCCGAAAGCTGCGCGGTGGCACGATCGCCTACGTCCCGCAGGATCCGGCGCTCTCGCTCAACGGCGCGCTGCGCGTGGGGGAGCAGATCCACGAGGTGTTGCGCATCCACGAGTTCGGGCGTAACAGCAAGGAACGCGAGGCCCGTGTGGCCGAGGTACTCGAGGAAGTGGGCCTGCCCAGCACCAAGAAGTACCAGCGCCGCTACCCGCATCAACTCTCGGGTGGTCAGCAACAGCGCATCGGCATTGCCATGGCCTTCGCGTGCCGCCCCGCCGTGATCATCCTGGACGAGCCCACCACCGGTTTGGACGTCGCCACCCAGGACCTCGTGCTCAAGACCGTGTACGAGTTGACCACCAAGCACGACGTTGCGGGCCTCTACATCACCCACGACCTCGCGGTGGTCGCCCAGGTCGCCAACGACGTGGCGGTCATGCTCCGCGGGGAGATCGTCGAACGCGGTCCCGCCGAGCAGGTTCTTTACCACCCGGATCATGACTACACCAAGACGCTGCTCGCCGCGGTCCCGGACCTCGAGGGCACACGCGACATGGGCGGTGGACGGCCAGTGAGCCCCAGCGCCAAGGTTCGTGCGCCGTGGGACAACAGCCACGACGACGCCGCGCGGTCGACTTACGCCGCAGCCTCCGGTGCCACCGCCGTCTCGGCCGAGACTGCGCGATCTGGCGAGACTTCGCGGGACGGCGAGCGGGTGGCGTCGTCAACCGGCGATACGACCCAGGTACGTGACCGAGCGGCGTCGTCGACCGAGAAGAACCCGGCCAACGCACCGTTGGTGGCCGTGCGTGACCTGCGGCTGGCCTACGGGCCCGCGGTGATTCTGGACGGCATCAACCTGGACCTGGTCGAGGGCCAGACCACCATGCTGCTGGGCGAGTCCGGCTCGGGCAAGACCACGCTTTCGCGCAGTATCGCGGGCCTCAATGACGCGTACACGGGCGAGGTGCGGTTGGACGGGCAGGTGCTCGCGAACGGAACGCGTAAGCGCAGCAATGAGGACCGCAGGCGGATCCAGTACATTTTCCAGTCGCCGTTCTCGTCGTTGAATCCGCGCCGCAGCATTGGTGACTCGCTCGAGGTGCCGCTGGAAATGAGCGGCGGGATGCCCCGGAAGCAGCGGCGCGCGGCCGTGGCCGACGCGCTGGATGCCGTGCGGCTGGGGCGCAGCTACATCAACCGCAGGCCGGGCGAACTTTCCGGCGGTGAGCGGCAGCGTGCGGCGGTGGCGCGGGCGCTGGTGAATGCGCCGTCGGTGTTGGTGTGTGACGAGATCACCTCGGCGCTGGACGTGTCCGTGCAGGCCTCGGTGATCGAGCTACTGCGCGAGCTGCAACGCGAACGCGGGCTGGCCATGTTGTTCGTGACGCACAACATCGCGCTGGCGCGGCACGTGTCCCATAAACTCGCGGTGTTGGAGAAGGGCCGACTGGTCGATTACGGACCCACGGACCACGTGCTGCGCAACCCGCAGCACGACTACACCAAGTCGTTGTTGGAGCATGTGCCTACGCTGTAGCGCGAGCGGGAAGGATTCGTCACCGATGACCACGGAGAGCGCACAGGCACTGGTTGCCGAAACTCACTTGCCCGGAACCACCGGGCGGGTGATCCGCGAGATCTTCGAGCAGCATCTGGGGCAGACCTGCGGTGGCCTGTCGTTCAGCGTGTACCGGGACGGTGAACCGTTGGTGCGCCTGCACGGCGGTTCGCAGGAGCGGCGTTCGTCTCCTGGCGATCCGGTGGAAACGCCGTGGACCGACGAAACGTTGGCCGTGATGTTCTCCGGAACCAAGGGCATGGTGGCCACACTGGCGGCCATGCTCGTGGATGACGGCTCCCTGGACGTGCACGCTCCCGTGGCCGAGTACTGGCCCGAGTTCGCCGCGGCTGGGAAAGAGAACGTGACCGTGGCCCAGGTGCTCAACCACACCGTGGGACTGATCTACACGGACCCGGATCCCACCGACAGTTTCTTCAACCTGACCGCTCATTCCGAGATTCTGGCGCAGCAGAAGCCCGTGTGGGAGCCCGGTTCCAAGGTGGCCTATCACGCCGTCACCTTCGGGTACCTGGTGGAGACCATCATGCTGCGCATCACCAGCAAGCGGGCCGGTCAATTGCTTGCGGAGCGGATCGTGGAGCCGAACGGGCTGGACCTGTACCTGGGACTGCCGGAAGGTCTGGAGCCCCGCGTGGCACCTGTCTTCCGCGCGCCCGGCTATGCCATCAGTACGTTCCTCAAGGACCCCGAGCGCCGCGCCATCGTGGACCGCATGTATGGCGATGCGCTGATGGGGGACGAATTGCCCGCCAACTCGCAGGCGTTCCATGCGGCGGGACTGGCATCCGGCGGCGCGATCGGTGGGGCTGATTCGATTGCCCGTGCGTACTCACTCGTGGAGTCCGGAGCGTTAGTGTCTGCGGAAACGCGCGAGTTGTTCACCCGTACCTGGTCCGAGGGCCTGGACGCCGTCAACGACCGCCCGCTACGTTTCGGTCTGGGTTACGAACTGCAAGATCCCATCCACACGTACGGGCCGGTGGAGCGGGCTTACGGGCACTCCGGCGCGGGTGGTTGTCTGCACGGCGCGTGGCCGGACTACGGGATCGGGTTCTCGTTCCACACCAACGAGATGCTCGCGGAAAACGTGGACCGCCGCGCCAAGGACCTGTTAGGCGCACTGCGTAAAGCATTGGAATCCTGAATTCTCCAAGGCCCGTCTCGATAGGGTAGTGACCATGACCACATCTCAGGAGAACTTTGTCCGGGCAGAAATCGTGGGCGGCACCGGAGTGCTCACGCTCACACGCGAAAAGGCGCTCAATGCGCTGAGCCGTTCCATGTACCACCAGATCGCCGGAGCCCTTCAGGATTGGGCGAAGGACCCGGCCATCACCCAGGTGGTCATGCAGTCCACGCTCCCCAAGGCTCTGTGCGCTGGCGGTGACATCAAGGAGGTCCGCGAGGCCGCCCTGAACGGTCGCTCGGACGAGGTCGAAGACACCTTCGGTACCGAGTACGCCATGGACAACCTGATCGCCGAGTACCCCAAGCCGTACGTGGCCATGATGAACGGCATCGTGATGGGCGGCGGCATGGGCATCTCGGTGCACGGCTCGCACCGCATCGTCTCCGAAACCACCCTGATGGCCATGCCCGAAACCGCCATCGGTTTCTTCACGGACATCGGTGCCAGCCACTTCCTGCCGCGCGTCTCCCGGGAAACCGCCGACGGCGCTCGCGAGACCTCGCTGGAATTCGGCCGCTACCTTGGCTTGTCCGGTGCGCGCTTCAACGGCGCGGATGCCATTGCCCTGGGCCTGGCGGACACTTACATTTCCTCGTCCGATGCCGAGGCGTTCGTGCAGCTCACGATTTCCGGCGGCGTGGATGCCGCCATCGCCAAGTTCGGTCAGGAACCGCCCGCTTCGGAGATCATCGGCAAGTGGGACGAGGTTCGCGAAACGTATGGCGGCGATTCGCTCGAGGCCATCATCGAGCGTGCCGGCAGCGACCTGGACGGCATGAGCCCCACCGCTCTGGTCCGCGTCTTCGAGCTGCTCAACGCGGGAGCCAGGGACGAGAGCGTCCGCTCCTGCCTGGAGCGCGAACTCAGCATGGCCACGGTGGCGGCACAGTCCGAGGAATTCTTGGAGGGCGTACGCGCCATGGTGGTTGACAAGGACAAGAATCCGCAGTGGTCCCCGGCCACCGTGGCCGAGGTGGACGCGGATGAGGTTCGCCGGGTTGTGGAGCGCAAGATCGAGTTGCCGTTCTGAGTGCCTCATCCTCGGCTGGCCCAGATGTGAGCGTTCGGACCGAGCAGCTACAGATTCCGGTCATCGGGGATTCCTCGGTGGCCGGAACGCTGTGGTTGCCTTGTGGCGAACCGTCGACGGTGCTGACCATTCATCCGGCTACCGCCACTCCCGAGCGTTTTTACCGAGGCATGGCGGAGTACTTCGCTGGCCGGGGCTACGCGGTGGTGACCTATGACTTCCGCGGAACAGGCCGCTCCGGTCGCCCGAAGGATCATCCCGAGCTGCGCATGCGCCACTGGATGATTCAGGACGTGCCCGCGGTGGCTTCGTGGGTTCGCCCGCGATTTGGGGACCTGCCCCGAGTTGCCATCGGCCACAGTGTGGGCGCCCATGCACTCGCCCTGGACTACGGCACCGAGGGTCTCGCCGGATTCGTGACCATCTCATCCCACGCCGGCGTCACCGGTACTGTACGCGGCACGGCCGAACGACGCCGCGTGGCCGCCGTGCTTCACGTGGCCGGCCCGGTGCTGTGTCGAGTGTTCGGCTACATGCCGGGGCGTCGAGCGGGACTCGGCGAAGACATACCGTCCGGTGCCATGCTCGAGTGGGGGAAGTGGGCGCGGAAACCGCATTACTTCTTCGACGACCCATCGATGGATGCTGTCTCGCGGGCCGCTCAGGTTTCTGTTCCCGTGCTTGCCGTGGGTGCCTCCGACGACCCCTGGGCCACCCCGGAACAGATCGAGGAAATCACCGACCGACTCACCAGCACCACGGTGGAGCGCAGGACGTTCACGCCGGGGGAGCTGGGCGTCCCCTCACTGGGTCACCACGGTCTGGTGCGCCGCTCGACCGGGCGCAATGCATGGCCCGCGCTGGAGAGGTGGCTGAGCGGCGTCGTCGGCGACGTGGGATAAGCGAAACCAGATAGAAATGGGGGCTGCTCATCGTGGTGAGCAACCCCCATTTCTACTGTCTGATTTAGCCCAACGGCGACGGCGTCTTGGACGTGTCCGGGGTCAGCGGGTCGGAGCCCACGGAACCGCGCACGCGGGCGATGAACGCCATGAGGTGGTAGATCACCAGGGTCGCTGCGGTGCCCAGGGCGATGCCCGCGAAGTCCAGGCCGAACACCGACCACGTGTAGTCGGCAATGCCCACGATCATGGCAACGGCGGCAGTGGTGAGGTTGACCGGATTGGAGAAGTCCACGCGGTTCTGGACCCAGATGCGCACGCCGAGCATGCCGATCATGCCGTACAGCACCGTGGCTGCGCCGCCCAGGACACCCTGGGGAACGGTCGCAACGGCCGCGCCGAACACGGGCATAACGCTCAGCAGGATCGCGACGATGGCGGCAACCCAATACGCGGCGGTGGAGTAGACGCGGGTGGCGGCCATGACGCCGATGTTCTCCGCGTAGGTGGTGGTGCCGGAACCGCCGCCAGAGCCGGCAATGATGGTGGCCAGGCCGTCGGCCATGATGGCGCGGCCAGCGTAGGGGTCAAGATCGTCGCCGGTCATGAGGGCCACGGACTTCACGTGTCCGATGTTCTCCGCAACCAGCACCAGGATCACGGGGATGAAGAGCCCGGCCAGGCTCAGGTGGAACTCGGGAGTGTGGAACTCGGGGAGACCGAACAGGCCCTGTTCCTGCCACGCGGCGTTGATGGCGGTGAAGTCGACCTCGCCGCGGACCACAGCCGTGATGTAGCCGATGGCCACGCCCAGCAGGATGGATAGGCGGCCGATCAGCCCGCGGAACAGCACGGAGATCAGGATGATGGAACCCAAGGTCACCATCGCAGTGACCGGGGCTTCCATGAAGTTCGCCTTGGCCGACGGGGCCAAGTTGAAGCCAATGAGCGCCACGATGGTGCCCGTGACCAGCGGCGGCATCAGTTTCTGCAGCCATCCGGTGCCGGCCAGCTGCACGATCACGCCGATGATGGCCAACGCGATGCCGGCCATGACCACGCCACCGAGCGCACCGCCGGGGCCGTACTGGTTCATGGCGGCTGAGATCGGAGCGATGAATGCGAACGACGACCCCAGGTACGAGGGCACACGCCCCGCGGTCAGGATCAGGAACAGGATGGTTCCGATACCCGAGAAGAACAGCGTGGTTGCGGGCGGGAATCCGGTCAGCAGCGGCACCAGGAACGTCGCGCCGAACATGGCCACCACGTGCTGGGCGCCGATCGAAATGGTTCGGGGCCACACGAGCCGCTCGCGTGGGGTGACGACGTCGCCGGGGGCCACGGTGCGCCCGTCCCCGTGGAGGCGCCAGCCCAACCCGAGGCGTTCTGCGAGGCCGGGGGCGGCGGCGTCGTGAGTGGGGGGAGTGGACGGTGACGAACTCATGAGGGCTCCTAGACAGCGGCGCGTGGCGTCTGACGGGCGGCCGGGAAATGAGTACCGCCCGCCAAATTCTAATCCGGGGCGACCGGTACCCTGGACACGTGCAACCCGCAGAGCTCAGTTCCTCCACCCAGGACTACCTGAAGACCATTTGGCAACTGGGGGAGTGGTCACCGGAGAAGGTCACCACCACAACCCTGGCTTCGCGTATGGGGTTAGCGGCGTCCACGGTTTCGGAGGCGCTGAAGAAGCTCACGGCGCAGGGCATGGTGACTCGCCCGTCGTACGGAGTGGTCGAGCTGACCGATGAGGGCCGCTCGGTGGCGGTCACCATGGTGCGCCGACATCGGCTGCTCGAAACGTTCCTGACCACCAAGCTCGGATACGCGTGGGACGAAGTGCACGATGAGGCCGAGGTGCTTGAGCACGCCGTCTCGGAGAAGTTTCTGGATCGAATCGACGCATTGATGGGGCATCCGTCCGCGGATCCGCACGGGGACGTGATTCCTTCGCCGAGCGGGGTAATCGCCGCGCCCACCGCCGTTCAGCTGGTGGATGTGCTGGAGCCGGTGGCTGTTGACGTGGTGCGGGTGTCCGATGATGATCCTGCGACCCTGCGCTATTTGGCCGGGGTTGGCGTGGTCCCGGGGACGCGGTTGCGGGTGCTCCCGGATTCGGGGTCGCCGGGGATGATTGCGGTGTCGGTTGAGGCAGCCGCACCGGCGTCCGTGGTCAGCATGGGCGTTCTCGCCGCGGAAGCGGTGTGGGTGACGCGGGTTTAGTGCATAGCGCCGAGATCTGAGTCAGCTTTAGGCCACCGCCAGATCTGAGGCACTAAAAAGCCACCTGGACCGCGTCCAAGTGGCTTTTTGATGACTGAGAGTTTGCGTGTCAGCGCGCGTTCCGCAAGAGCCGGTGTGGGAGCGATAGCCCCGACATCCCAGTCCTCAGAAGTGCATTTTTGGGCCGCTCAGGTGCATCTTTGTGGACTGGAATGTTGACCGCTCAGAAGTCCCTGCTGGTGGCCGCATCACTTCCGGGGTTGATCTTCTTCAAGTGGGTGCGGCGGGCCAAGCGGATCACTGGGCGAACCAGCATCAGTGCGCTGCCGATCACGAACAGCCAGGTCGCGAAAGTCATGGTGGCTTCGGAGAAGAACAAGAATGAGCCCACCAGAAAGATCACGCCGATCAAAATGTCGTTGCTGATGGAGGCGATCTCATAGCGGTCCCGGATGATGAGTTCGTGGTGACCGACTTCTAATGTGATGTTGTTGCTTGTGCCATGGGTGTTCATGACTTCCATCGTGCCGCTCGACGCTGGGCTCGATCAAAAAGACGGATCCACGAGGGACTGGAGACATGAACACAAAAGGCAGAGGTTGGCGCCGAAACCCCTGGTTCCAACGCCAACCCCTGCCCGTAATGTTCAACCCGACGGAAGCCGCCGGAATCACGCGCTCGAGAAGCTACCCAATCACCGAATCCACCAGCGCCTTGGCTTCCTTCTGCACCTGTGCGAGGTGCTCGGATCCCTTGAAGGACTCGGCGTAGATCTTGTAGACGTCCTCGGTGCCGGACGGACGGGCGGCGAACCACGCGTTCTCCGTGACGACCTTCAAACCGCCGATGGCCGCACCGTTGCCCGGAGCTTCCGTAAGCTTCGCGGTGATCGGTTCACCGGCCAGGGTGTCCGTGGTGACTTGTTCCGCGGAGAGCTTCTTCAGCGCCGCCTTCTGCTCACGGTTGGCCGGAGCATCGATGCGCTCGTACACCGGATCGCCGAACTCCTCGGTCAACTCCTTGTAACGCTGCGACGGGGTCTTACCCGTGCGCGCCGTGATCTCCGCGGCCAACAGGGCCAAGATGATGCCGTCCTTGTCGGTGGTCCAGGTGGAACCGTCCATACGCAGGAACGATGCGCCCGCAGACTCTTCACCACCGAAACCGATGGAACCGTCAATCAGACCCGGTACGAACCACTTGAAGCCCACGGGGACCTCGTCCAAACGCCGGCCCAGCGAGTCAGCAACGCGATCAATGATCGACGAAGACACCAAGGTCTTGCCCACGCCCGCATCCGATGACCAACCTGAACGATTGCGGTACAGATAATCAATGGCCACGGCCAGGTAATGGTTCGGATTCATGAGCCCGGCATCGGGTGTCACGATGCCGTGCCGGTCCGTGTCCGCGTCGTTACCGGTCGCGATGTCGTACTTGTCACGGTTGCCAATTAGAGAAGCCATGGCATTGGGAGAGGAGCAGTCCATGCGGATCTTCTCGTCCCAGTCCAGCGTCATGAACGCCCACTGCGGGTCAATCTCGGGGTTGACCACGGTGAGGTTCAGCCCAAAGCGCTTGCTGATCTCTTCCCAGTACGCCACGGATGCAGAACCCATGGGGTCCGCGCCAATGTGCAGACCGGATTCCGCGATGACGTCCAGGTCGATGATCGACGGCAGATCCGAAACATAGGAGTCCAGGAAATCGAAGGTGCCGGTGGTCGCTGCGGCCCGAGCGGCGTCGTTCGAAACGCGCTTCACGCCGTCGAGCCCGGCCTCCATGAGTTCGTTGGCGCGCGCGGCGATCCACTCGGTGGCGTCAGAATCGGCGGGGCCGCCGTGCGGAGGGTTGTACTTGAAACCGCCATCGGACGGCGGGTTGTGGGACGGTGTAATGACAATACCGTCCGCCTGCTCAGCCGCGCCGGACGCGTTGTACTTGATGATCGCGTGGGACAGCGCCGGGGTGGGTGTGAAGCCCTCGCGCGAATCCAGCAGCACGTTCACGCCATTGGCCGCGAGCACCTCGAGTGCGGTGTCCTGCGCGGGCCCGGACAGCGCATGCGTGTCCTTGCCCATGAACAGCGGGCCGGCAATGCCTTGTCCCACGCGGTACTCCACAATCGCCTGCGTGATGGCCGCGATATGTGTGTCGTTGAACGAGGTCTTGAGTGATGATCCACGGTGTCCGGACGTACCGAACGCCACTCGCTGATCGGGATCACCGGCGTCAGGCACGCGGTCGAAATACGCCGCGATCAGCTCGTCGATGTTCACAAGGTCACTGGGTTGGGCTACGGTGCCCGCACGGTTCGCCATACCCCAAACCTACTCGGGAAAGCCCCGCTCGTCAGTGACGCGACGCAATGTTCCGTTCGATTGCACTCACGCGGCCGGCGGGTCCGTGGGTGGGTTCAGCTGCGCGGCCAGGGCCAGCAGCCACGCCTCCGACGACGCCGCTCCCACCAGTTGCACACCCATCGGCACCTTCCCGGGGTAGTCGCCCGATTCCGGCTGCGTCCACACGGTGGGAATGGTGATTGCAGGCAGCCCGATCACATTGATGAACGAGGTGTAGGGGGTGTACTGACACTGCCGCATATAGTCGCGTTCGGCGCTGCGAGGATCGTCCATGTCATAACCCTCGAAGTACCAGCCGATGCGCCGCGGCGGCATGGCCAGGGCGGGTGTGAGAATCATGTCGTACTGGGCATATTGGGCGATGGTGTCCGCCTCGAACGCGCGGATCGCGCTGACGGCGTCCGCCAGATCCACGGCCGAGCGGTCCAGGGCCGCGGAACGGAAATGCCGGGCCAAACCGGTCAGCTGCAGATCCTGACCTTCGGACAGCGGGATCTGCCCCACGGCAGTGGTCCACAATTTGAAGAAGTTCTCCGCGTAGCCGGGCACGTAGTTGATCTGGGATTCCTCGATCTCGTGGCCCAGCGCCTGTAACTGACGCACACCCTCGGACAGGGCGAGCTCGGCTTCCGGTGAGACTGAGATGTCGTAGGTGCCCTCGAACGGGGACGCCGTGGACACGCCAATCCGCAACGGACGATCCCCCCACGGAGCATCTCCGGCCAAGGCGTTGCTCACGGCGGCGGTGAACGAAGGCTCCGGAACCGCCTGCACCGGTCGATCA
Source organism: Actinomycetes bacterium (assembly GCA_023426375.1). Classification (GTDB taxonomy): domain Bacteria; phylum Actinomycetota; class Actinomycetes; order Actinomycetales; family Micrococcaceae; genus Kocuria. The sequence continues at coordinate 19,361 of JAFAAV010000091.1, forward strand.
ATCGCGGTGTGACCCGGCGTATGACACAGCACGTCCATCATCAAGGCAGCATCCAACGCGGTCCGCGTGATGGGCCCGTTGACACCCAGCTGCCCCACGTTGTTCAGTGCGTCGCTGCTGGGCACTCGGCCGCGGTTCGGCTTGAGGCCGATCAGACCGCATGCCGCGGCGGGGATCCGGACCGATCCGCCACCGTCGGAGCCGATTGCGGCGGGCAGCATTCCGGACGCCACTGCCGCTGCCTGGCCGCCCGATGAGCCTCCGGGGCTGTGTTCCGGCGAATGCGGATTGCGTGCCGGGGGAAATATTCTGTTCTCGGAATAACAATTGAGCAGAAATTCCGGGACCTGAGTCTTGCCGACCATCACGGAACCCGCGGCCTCAAGGGTCTGCGCGAGCGGGTCGGAGTCGGACGCGATCGGGAATTCTCCGTTCTCGTCCTGATTGATCAGCGTGCCGAAGGTTGTGGGCATCCCCGCGACCTCGTGGCCGTCCTTCAATGCCGTGGGAACACCCAACAGCGCCGGCAACTCCGCTTGCGCTTCCGGGTCCGACGCCGCCGCGGCCAGTTGCTCGTCCGCCTCACGGGCCCGTTCCAACGCGCCTTCACGGTCGACGTAGATGAACGTTCCCAGGGTGTCGTTGAGCTCGTTGATGCGGTCCAGGGAAGACCGCACGATGTCTTCGCTGCTGACTTCCCCGTTGCGCAGCGCCAGAACGGTCTCGGTGAGGGTCGGATAGTGCGCCACGATGGTCCTCCGGGCTCTGGGATGAAGTGGTGAAACGGCAGGTTGGTCCCACCATCCCACATTGCCCACGTTGGTTTAAGGTTCCCTATCCCGCATTTCCCACCGAAAACAGGGGATAGGGAACCCCCAAACCTTCGGACCCGAGGCAACGCAAGCCGGCGGAGCGGCGTCGTCGGCGGCGAAGCTGCCAAGTGGCGGAGCGGAATCATCGGCGGTGTGGTGGGGCGGGACATGAAGAACGGGCGGCCACCGGAAACCGGTGACCGCCCGTCGAAGAAGCGTCAGATCAGTTCAGATCAGGCGCCGACCTCTTCGATGGCCTTGGCGAACACGCGCAGGCCGTCGCGCAGCAGGTCGAAGTCGATGACCAGCGGCGGCAGCAGACGCACGTTGTTGCCGAAGGTGCCGCAGGTCAGGATGACGACACCCTGCTCGAGGCACTTGGCGGCGATCTCCTTGGCGGCGTCAGCGTTGGGCTTGTTGGAGCCCGGCTGAACGAACTCGAGCGCCATCATGGCGCCGCGACCGCGCAGCTCGCCCACGATGGGGGAGGACTCGGCCAGGTTGCCCAGCTCTTCCTTGATGATCTTCTCGATCTCCAAGGCGCGCTCGTTGAGACCCCACTCCTCGATGGTCTCGATGGCGCCCAGGGCTGCGGCACACGCCACGGGGTTACCGCCGTAGGTGCCACCCAGGCCGCCGCCGTGCACGGAGTTCATGATCTCGGCGCGACCCACCACACCGGACAGCGGCATACCGCCGGCAATGCCCTTGGCGAAGGTCACCAGGTCGGGCTCGATGCCCTCCCACTCGGAGGAGAACCACTTACCGGTGCGTGCCACGCCGGCCTGCACCTCGTCAGCCACGAACACTGCGCCGTTGTCCTGGCACCACTTGGTCAGCGTGGGCAGGAAACCCTCGGCGGGAACGATGAAGCCACCCTCGCCCTGGATGGGCTCGATGACCACTGCGGCCACGTTCTCTGCGCCGACCTGCTTCTCGACCAGCTGCAGAGCACGCTCAGCGGCTTCCTGGCCGGTCATGCCATCCGGATCGCGGAACGGGTAGGACATCGGAACGCGGTACACGTCAGAGGCGAACGGACCGAAGCCCTGCTTGTAGGGCATGACCTTGGAGGTCATGGCCAGCGTCAGGTTGGTACGGCCGTGGTACGCGTGGTCGAAGACGACCACCGCGGTGCGCTTGGTGTAAGTACGGGCCAGCTTGACCGCGTTCTCCACTGCCTCGGAACCCGAGTTGAACAGGGCTGCACGCTTGTCGAAGGAACCCGGGGTCAGCTCGGCGATCTTCTCGCCCAACTCCACGTAGCCCTCGTACGGGGTGACCATGAAGCACGTGTGAGTGAAGTTCTCCACGGCGTTCTTGACGTTCTCCACGACCTTGGGTGCGGAAGCGCCCACGGAGGTCACGGCAATGCCGGAGCCCAGGTCGATCAGCTGGTTGCCGTCGACATCCAGGATCACGCCGCCGTCCAGCTTCTCCGCGTAAGCGGGCACGGAGGAAGCCACGCCGGAGGCGATCGCGTTGGTGCGACGCTCGGCCAGTTCACGGGACTTGGGGCCCGGAACGGCGGTCTTCAGGTCACGCTTCTGCTCAAGCGTGTATTCGATTTCAGCCATAGTCGTCTGATTGTCCTTTCGAAGGGTCAAAAATTAGGTGTGGATCAGGCCCAGGGGTTGGGCAAGCCCATGTACTGGGTGGTGGTGTACTCGGCGATGCCCTCGGCGCCGCCTTCGCGGCCCAGACCGGATTCCTTGACGCCGCCGAACGGGGCGGCGGCGTTGGAGATCACACCAACGTTCATGCCCAACAGGCCATACTCCATGCGATCTCCGATGCGCAGCGCACGGGAGATGTCGTTGGTGTACACGTAGGAGGCCAGGCCGTACTCGGTGGAGTTGGCCAACCGCACGGCTTCCTCCTCGTCCTTGAAGGTGATGACCGGGGCCACCGGGCCGAAGATCTCCTCCGTGAACACGCGGCAGTCCTCGGTCACGCCGGTGATCAGCGTGGGCTCGAAGAAGTACCCGTTGCCGTCCACGGCCTTGCCGCCCACAGCGATGGTCGCGCCCTTTTCCTTGGCGTCTTCCACGAGTTCGACGACGCCGTCGCGGGCCTTCTTCTCGACCAGCGGGCCGACATCGGTGCCGTCTTCCATGCCGTTACCGGTCTTGAGAGCGGCGAGCTTCTCACCGAACTTCTTGGAGAACTCCTCGGCCACGGACTCGTGCACCAGGAAACGGTTGGCTGCGGTGCAGGCCTCGCCCATGTTGCGCATCTTGGCGGACATGGCGCCCTCCACAGCCTTGTCCAGGTCCGCGTCCTCGAAGACCAGGAACGGGCCGTTGCCGCCCAGCTCCATGGAAGTGCGCAGCACGCGATCCGCGGCGGTCTTCATGAGCTGCTTGCCCACCGGAGTGGAGCCGGTAAAGGACACCTTGCGCAGGCGCGGGTCGTCCATGATCGGACCGGAGACCTTGGACGCGGAGGCCGAGGACACCACGTTCAGGACACCCGCGGGGATGCCTGCCTCGATCATGAGTTTGGTGAAGTACTGAGAGGTCAGCGGGGTCAAGCGCGCGGGCTTGAGGATCATGGTGCAACCGGCGGCCACCGCGGGAGCAACCTTACGGGTGGCCATGGCCAGCGGGAAGTTCCACGGGGTGATCAAGAGGCAGGGGCCCACGGGCTTGTGGGTCACGATCATCTTCAGGTTGCCCTCGGGGGTGTCCGCGTAGCGGCCGTAGTGGCGGGGTGCTTCCTCCGAGAACCAACGCATGAACTGGTTGGCGTAGGCCACCTCACCACGGGACTCCTTGAGCGGCTTACCCATTTCCAGGGTCATCAGCGTGGCGAGTTCCTCGGTGTGTTCCTTCACCAGGTCGTACGCGCGCATCAGGATGTCCGAGCGTTCGCGGGTGGAGGTACGGGCCCAGGACTCCTGGGCGTCCGCGGCGGCGTCCATGGCGGCGCGGGAGTCGTCCTCGGTAGCCGAGGCCAGGGTGGCCAGAACTTCACCGGTGGCGGGGTTCTCAACATCGAAGGTGCCGCCGTCGGAGGCATCGCGCCACTCACCGTTGATCAACAGACCCTTGGGAGTGGCCTCAAGAAGTGCAGAAATTTTTTCTTGGTTAGTCATATCGTGCCTCTCTCACAATCTCATCTTAGAAATTGTGCAGTTGAACGTGCTTGGGCGCAACGCCCCTGAGTCCATGGTATGCCCCGACGCAAGTCCGGGCACCCCTTATTTCTTGCGGGCTTCCACCGCTGCCACCAAGCGCGGCTCGGCGTCCGCTCCCGGCTCGATACCCCGCGGAATGCGGAACATGAAGATGAGTCCGAGAACCCACCAGAGAGCGAAGATCACATAGGGAGCTACTCCCAAACCGGCGGGCATGCCGGGGATGTACAGAATGGCCAGTCCGGCGCACAGCACGACCGACAGAATGCCGATGGCTACGCCGCCGTTGCTGCGACCGCCAATGCGGAAGGGCCGCTCCATCTCGGGCTCGCGTTTGCGCAGGATCACGAACACGATCGAGACCAGCAGGTAGGCGATCACGATGGAGGGCGAGCCCGAATCCACCAGCCAGCCCAGCATTTCCTCACCGAAGAACGGTGCAATGAAGGACAGCGCGCCCACGAAGAGCAGAGCATTGACGGGGGTGCCGTACTTGGGGTGGATCTTGCCGAACCAACGCGGCAGCATGCGGGAGTTGCCCAGGGCCCAGAGCAGACGGGAGGCGCCCATCAGGAGCGAGTTCCACGAGGTCAGAATGCCGGCCAGGCCACCCGCGAGCAGCAGATTGGCCATGGCCTGGGAGTTGAACACGGAACCCATGGCATCGGCCACGGCGATGTCCGCCACCGCCAACTCCTCCACGGGAAGGGATGCAGACGTGGCGAGAATCACGGCTGCGTACCACACGGTTGCCAGCAGAACCGCCGTGATGATGGTGCCGCCCAGCTTCTTGGGGGAGAGATTCATTTCTTCGGAGACCTGCGGAATCACGTCGAAGCCGACGAACAGGAATGGCACGACCACCAGGACCAGGAAGAATCCGCTGATGCCGTTGTCGAAGAACGGTTCCATGTTGGCGGCCGAGCCGCCGGAGAACGCCCCGAAAATCATCATGAGGCCCACGAGCAGCAAGAAGATGATCACGAAGATCTGCACGGTGGAGGCCTGCTTGACCCCGCGGATGTTGATCCAGGTGATGATCACCGCGCACAGCGAGCCCAGCAGGGCCCACGTCAGGTTGACCTCGAACCCGGCCACCGTCCACAGCGGGATCTGACTCAGGTTGGGGAAGATGTACTGCACGGTTCGCGGCACAGCGACCGCTTCGAACGCCACGATGGTGATGTATCCGACCGTGATGCCCCACGAGCCGATGAACGCCCAGCGGGCACCCATGCCCCGCAGAAGATAATTGTGCTCGCCACCGGCCGCCGGCATCGCGGCCACGAGCTCGCCGTAGACCAGGCCGACCACGGCCATGATGGCGCCACCGGCCAACAGAGCGAGAGCGGCGCCCATGGTGCCGGCGTCGTCGAGCCACCCGCCGGTCAGGACCACCCAGCCGAAGCCGATCATGGCTCCGAACCCCAAGGCGATCGCGTCTATCCGACCGAGGACCTTCTTGAATCCCCGTTGGTCTGTGTGCGTCATGGACATGTCCTATCAAGCGAATGGTGCGAGTTGATTTCCTCATTGTGTCGCTCGAAGGACTCAATCGTGTTTTTCGCCGCTACATTGCGCGTCGCCCGCCCACGCGTGCCTACTTACCGCCGACGACGCCGCGCCCCAGGTTTCGTTGGAACCGCACGGCACGCCTGATGTGTCGTTAGAACCTCTTGGGGTCCCCGCGAGGGTTCAAGCGGAACCAGGGGTGTCACCTAAGGCGCTACCGGCACCTCATGCGGGGTGGATGCGCGCGGGGACCCCTACGCAATGTGCATGCCCGGGACTCGCCGTAACAGGCGTGCATGACTGCGGGGACCTGCCCACATGGGCAAGGTCCCCGCAGTGCTCGCTAGCGGGCGGTGCCCGCTAAGGCGAAGAGGTTAGATGGTCCAACGATCAGGCGGCGTGATTGCACTTCTCGCACGTGCAGCTCTCGCAGCTGCAGGTTGCGCAGGTGCAGTTGGGGCCGCAGTTCTGGCAGGTGCAGGTGGTCTCAGTGGTTGCAGCGCTCATTGTGGTGCTCCTTGGTGTGTTGGTGGGCGTCCAGGAAGACGTGCGCTACATGCTCGTCCAGTAAGCGGTAGCGCGTGACCCGGCCGTCGCGGAAACCTTCCACGAGGTGGGCCTCTCGCAGCACCTTGAGGTGTTGCGAGACCAGGGGCTGGGACAGGCCCAACTCCTGCGACAGCTCGCCGACGAACCGGGGCTCCACGGTGAGACGCTCCACGATGGCGCAGCGGGCCGGATTGGCCAGGGCACCGAACAAGCGAGCAACGTCCGTGTAAGGGGACAGGGGTCCCGTTTCCTCGGTTGTCATAACACCATCCTTATATAAGTAGTTCCTAATATCAAGATCTGTGGGGGCCGCTGCAACACAGAGAGATGACTCTCGCCCTCGGTGAACGCTGTTCGCCAAAACCCGCGTGAGGCATAACCTAGGGGTATGGCTTACGCAACAGTTAATCCCGCCACAGGCGAAACCGTAAAAGAGTTCCCCACCGCAACGGATCAGGAGATCAAGGACGCAGTGAAGCGTTCCGGTGAGGCTTACAAGTCTTGGCGCAACACCCCCGTTTCGGAGCGCGCCCAGCTCATGCACAAGATGGCTGAGCTGTACCGCGAGCGCAAGGAAGAGCTCGCAAAGATTCTGACCGAGGAAATGGGCAAGCCCAAGGCTCAGGCCATTGGCGAGGTCATGGTCGTTGCCGCGATCTACGACTACTACGCGGACAACTCCGAAGGCTTCATGAAGGGCCGCACTCTGGAGCCCTCCACCGGCGGCCAGGCCCGCGTGGTCCTGGATTCCACGGGCGCCCTGCTGGGCATCATGCCCTGGAACTTCCCGTACTACCAGGTGGCTCGTTTCGCAGCACCCAACGTGATGCTGGGTAACACCATCTTGCTCAAGCACGCCGGCAACGTTCCGCAGTCCGCGGTGGTGCAGGAAGAGCTCTTCCGCGAGGCAGGTTTCCCGGAGGATGTCTACATCAACATCTTCGCTTCCAACGAGCAGATCGCGGACATCGTGATCCCGGATCCCGCCGTGCAGGGTGTGTCCCTGACCGGTTCGGAGCGTGCGGGCTCTTCCGTGGCTGCCACCGCGGGCAAGCACCTCAAGAAGGTCGTGCTGGAGCTCGGCGGTTCCGACCCCTTCATCGTGTTGGACGGCGAGAATCTGGACCGCACCGTGAAGCACGCGGTCATGGGCCGTATGTCCAACAACGGTCAGGCCTGCACCAACTCCAAGCGCTTCATCGTGCTGGAGGATGCGTACGAGTCCTTCGTGGACAAGTTCGCTCAGGCAGTGCAGGGCATCGAGGCCGGTGACCCCTCGGATGAGAAGACCTTCCTGGGCCCCATCAGCACCGTGGGCGCTCGTGACGAGATCATGGAGCAGGTCCAGGACGCCATCGACAAGGGCGCATCCGTGCTGGCCGGCGGCAAGAAGATCGATCGCGACGGCGCATGGATGGAAGCAACCGTCCTCGCTGACGTGACGCCCGAGATGCGCGCTTACGCCGAGGAGATCTTCGGCCCCGTGGCCGTGGTCTACAAGGTCAAGGACGCTGACGAGGCCATCGAGCTGGCCAACTCCTCGCCCTTCGGTCTGGGTGGCTCCGTGTTCGGCGCTGACGAGGCCGCTGCTCTGGAGATCGCCAAGCGCGTGGACTCCGGCATGGTGTTCGTCAATGAAACCACCGGTACCGCCCCGGACCTGCCCTTCGGTGGCGTCAAGCGTTCCGGCGTGGGCCGCGAGCTGGGCCCCTTCGGTATCGAGGAGTTCGCCAACAAGAAGCTGCTGCACACCCCCGCCAAGAAGTAAGGCAGGGTTAGCCGTTCTCGAACGGTAGCCAGACCGAAGCCGCCCCCGCACCTGAAAAGGTGCGGGGGCGGCGTCGTCGGATCTGAAGCTTTAGTGGCGCAGGTCCTTGCCCTTGGTCTCGGGAAGGAAGAACGCGACCACGGAAGAGATCAGGAGCAGCAGGCACACGTACACCGAGAAAGCGCTCACGGAGTAGGTGGTGCTGATCCAGTTCTGCAGGTACGGGGCGGTGCCGCCGAAGATGGCCACGGCCACCGCGTACGGGAAGGCTACGCCCACGGTGCGCACGCTGGTCGGGAACAATTCGGCGAACACGGCGGGGGTGTTGGCCAGGGTGGCGCCCATGAAGACCAGGATCAGTGCGGCGGGGAAGAACAGGGAGATGAAGCTCTGACCCACCATGGCGTTCATGGGGAAGAACAGTAGCAGCGGAACCACGTTGCCGATGATCAGCGCGGGGCGGCGGCCGAAGCGGTCGGAGAACTTACCCCAGAACGGCAGTGAGATGATGAGCACCACGTTGGCCAAGAGGCTCGCGTTGAGCGCGGTGGCCTGCGGCATACCGTGAACCACCACGGCCTGCTGAACAGCGGACACGGACCACACGTAGTAGCACACGGTGCCGCCAATGGTCAGGCCGATCACGCGGAACGCGGACTTCCAGTTGCGGCGGAACTCGGGCCAGATGGAGGGGCGCTTGGCCTTGTTGGTCTTGAAGGTTTCGGACTCGTGCAGCTGCGAACGGCCGACCAGGGCCCACAGGCCACCCAGGGCACCGATGAAGAACGGAACACGCCAGCCCCACTCGCTCATCTGCTCGGGGGAGAGGAACAGGTTCATGATGACGCCCATGAAAATGCCCAGGCACGCGCCGGTGGTGCCTGACACGTAGATCATGGAGGACCACAGGCCGCGGCGCTCCGGGGGAGCCATTTCCGCCAGGTAGGTCTGGGCGGTGGGCATTTCGCCACCGTAGGCCAGGCCCTGGATCAGGCGGGCGGCCAGCAACATGACGGCAGCGAATACGCCGGCGGTCTCGAAGGTGGGAGTAAGGCCGATCATCAACGCGCCCAGGGCGATGCCACCGACCGTGGTCAGCAGTACGGTCTTGCGGCCCACGCGGTCGGCCATCCAGCCGAAGAACAGGCCGCCGATGGGGCGGAAGATGAAGCCCACGGCAAAGATGGCCATGGCGCCCAGGATGGAGGCCACGGGGTCTGCGGGGTTGAAGATCTCGCGGGCGAAGTAGATGGAGAACGTCGCGTAGATGCTCCAGTCGTACCACTCGAGGGCGTTGCCGATGCCCGTGTTGATGAGGGTTTTCTTGGAGGAGACGGTGGGTCCCCCGGGGTTGGTTTCCGAGGAAGGGGCGGCAGTTGAAGTAGCCATAACGTGCATCCTGAATCGGTGGAGCGAGGCCTCATGAGGGGCGCCGCGAAAGTAGTGAAAAGTGGCGGGTGCCACAGTGCGTGTAAGCAATTGTGCACGATGTGTTCCAGATCACCAAGAGTTGTGTAAGATTTTTTACAGATCTTGGGCACTTGTCTCGATTTTGTTTCAAATCATTGCCGCAACGTCTGAAACCAGCAGGGCCACGGTCATCGCTCTGACTTTGTAGAATCATGTATCGGTCATCACACACACCAAGGGAGATCCATGCCAAGCAACGGCCAGTCCAAGACTGAGCTGTCCGATCAGGACCTGGAGCTCATCAGCCTGCTGCAGTGGGCCCCCAGGATCACCTGGGGTGAAGCCGCCGAGATCCTGGACGCACACCCCACCACCCTGGCCGGACGCTGGGAGAAACTGCGCAGTTCAGGCGCCGCCTGGATCACCGCGCAGGTCAATCTGAATGACCCTCGAAACCTGTTGTCCTTCCAGGAGATCTCCTGCGACGCCCAGCAATGGGACCGTGTGGTCGAAGAACTCGTGGCCATGCCGGAGGTACTTTCGGTCGAGGCTTTCGGGCGGGAACCGGACCTGGGCCTCACCGTGGTCAGCCGGGATCTGCAGTCGCTCTCGCGCATCATCGAGGAGAAGATCTCCCGGGTCCAGGGGATCGTGAAGATCCACAACATGATCTCCACCAAGCTCCACCGCGCCGGCGACAAGTGGCGTCTGGACAGGCTCAGCGACGAGCAGCGCGCCGCCGCGCAGGCCTGGGTGAAGGCCGAGCAAGAGTCTTTGCCCGTCAGCAGCACACCGCTCAGCGAGGACCAGCGGCCCGTGATCGAGGCGCTCATGCTCGACGGTCGCGCGAGCGCTGCGGAGATCGCCCGCACCACCGGCCTGCACCCGGCCACCGCTCGCCGGTATCTGCACAAGGTGCTGGCCTCGGGGCTGTTGTCCATCCGGTGCGATCTGATCCAGCGATTCTCAGCCACCCCCATCACGGCGCAGTGGTTCACTCGATTGGACGCGAATCAGCACGAGGCCGCCGCGGAAGCCCTCTCACACGACCCCCGTACCCGCGTGGTCACGTCCATCACCGGGCGCGCCAATCTCATGGTGGTCATGTGGTTGCGTTCGGTGGGGGAGATCCTCGAAGCCGAACGAGCCATCCAGTCCGCGGTTTCCGGTATCGAGATCCAGGAAACCGTGGTGTCGCTGCGCCCCATCAAACGCATGGGCTGGGTTCTCGGTACTGAGGGTCACGTGGGCAAGAAATTCGTCTCGCCCCAGCTCCACCTCAGCTGATACTCGCGGACCGGTCGCGTTGTCGCGCCAGGTTCGCCGACGACGCCGCCCCGGCACCTCTGGTAGGTGCCGGGGCGGCGTCGTCATGGGGAGCTCGAGAACTTTCCCCGGAGGTCAGTCCTCCCGTTGGTAGCGGATCTGGGCACCCACCACGGTGGCTTCGACCACGGTGTCCTTGACCGCGCGATCATCCTCCGAGAAGACGTCCCGGTCCACGGCCACGAAGTCCGCGAGCATACCCGGTGCCAGGCATCCCTTGAGGTTCTCCTCGTAGGAAGCGCGGGCCACGGCATGGGTGTAGTAGTAGACGGCCTCGGCGCGGGGAACGATCTCCTGCGGCTGCCAGCCGTCCACGGCGTCCCCGTGGCGGGTTCGTGTAATGGCCGCGTGAATACCCTGGAACGGATTGGGATCCTCCACGGGAGCATCCGAACCGAAGACGAGTTCGGCGCCGGCCGCGCGCAGACTGTTCCAGCCGTACGCGGCCAGATCGCGATCCTCCAGGAAATCGTTCATGGGGATGTCCGCGGTGCAGTGCATGGGCTGCATGGACGCCGTGACACCCAATTGACGGAAGCGGGCAATGTCACTGCGCTTGATGTACTGAGCGTGCTCGATCCGCTGACGCAGGCCGAAGACCCGCGAAATGGCTTGATGCTTCTCGAACGCGTCGAGCACCTCCGTGGCAGCCTGATCCCCGATGGCGTGTACCGCGGTGGCAATGCCGGCGCTCGCGGCCAGGTGAATCCAGTGGTCCAACTCGTCCCGGGTGGTCACTGCCATGCCGTGATCCTCCGTGCCCGGCCAGGGATCGGACATGTGGCACGTGTGGGAGCCCAGGGCGCCGTCGGCGAAGAGTTTGAGGGGACCCATGGAAATCCACTCGTCGCCGGAGGCCGTGCGGATCCCGCGACTGATGAAGTCGAGGATCTGTTCCTGCCGCAGCACCTTGTGCACGCGAATATCCAGCTCACCTCGTTCCCGCAGCTTCTGATAGGCGAAGAGGCAGTCCGCGCCGTCGATGTCATGGATGGAGGTGATGCCGCGCTTGAGCAGCTCCCGCTGACCCACGGGCAGGTAATCGTCGATGTTGCCGGAGACGTCCGACTGCATCAGGCCGTCGCGGATGGGGATGCCCGCGGCCTCACGGATGATGCCGGTGAGCTCTCCGTGTTCGTCGCGCTCGTAGGTACCGCCGTCCGGGTCCTTGACGTTGCGGTCCAGCCCCAAGGTTTCCAAGGCCTTGGAGTTGAGCCACAACGTGTGCCAGTCCAGGGAACCCAGGGCCATGGGGATATCAGGGCAAATGCTGTCCAGACTGTGCTTGTCCGGGAACACCGGAACGTCCCACCCATTGGCATTCCACTGGCCACCGAAGATCCACGTCTGGGACTCGTCCGCTCGCGCTTTGGCCACGAACGGCTTCAACAGGTCCAGAGCCTCCTGGAGCGACGTGCAAAAACGCAGGTCCGGTTCCGTGATGGACCGCGAGTAAATAGCGGAGTGGATGTGCCCGTCACCCATGCCGGGCAGCACGTACTTGCCCTCGAGGTTCGTGCGCTCCGTGCCCAGCGGGGCCATGTCCTTGAGCTTCCGGTAATCGCCCACGGCCACGATGCGGTCGTCGGAGGTGAGGATGGCATCAGGGTGAGGCATGTCGTGGGAGTGCCACGTGGCCTGCGGAGTCCATCCCGTGGCCGGGTTCATGGCGTGGATTTTGGCGTTGTGGAACAAGCGAAACATCCGTGGAACTCCTCGATACGAACCGGTGCTGGGTGGACAAGGGCTGATCTTCGATCCTATCGAAGCAGCCTGGGGGCGGCGTGGTTGCGCCGTCCCCTCAAACGCCTCTACCGCTCCCGCTGGTAGCGGATCTGGGCACCCACCACGGTGGCTTCGACCACGGTGTCCCTGACGGCCTGGGCGTCCTCCGCGAACACGTCCCGATCCACCGCAATGAAGTCCGCGAGCATTCCCGGTGCCAAACATCCCTTGAGGTTCTCCTCGTAGGAAGCGCGGGCCACCGCGTGGGTGTAGTAATACAGGGCCTCCGGCAGGCCGATGCTCTCCTCCGGTTGCCAGCGGGTGTCGGGCTTCTCCGGCTCGGAGCGGCACACTGCGGCGTGGATCCCGAAGAACGGATTGGGGTCGACCACCGGTGCGTCGGAGCCGAACACCAGATTGGCGCCCGCCGCGCGCAGGCTGTTCCAGCCGTAGGCCACGACATCCCGCCCCTCCACGAAATCATTCATGGGGATCTCCTCGGGGCAGTGCAGGGGCTGCATGGACGAGGTCACCCCCAGGCGCTGGAACCGCAGGACGTCATCGCGCTTGATGTACTGCGAGTGCTCCACGCGTTGGCGCAGCCCGAAGACCTGGGCGATCGTGCGGTTGGCCTCGAACGAATCCAACACCTCGGTGACGGCCTGATCACCCACGGCGTGCACGGCGCTGGCAATACCCGCGGCGGCCGCCTTGTGGGTCCAATGATCCAGCTCCTCCCGGGACGTCACGGCCACACCGTGGTCATGGGTGCCGGGCCAGGGCTCCGACATGTGCGCGGTGTGGGAACCCAGGGCACCGTCCGCGAAGAGTTTGAGCGGGCCGATCGAAATCCATTCATCACCCGACCCGGTGCGGATCCCGCGACTGATGAAGTCCAGGATCTGTTCCTGCCGCAGGACCTTATGCACCCGGATGTCCAGTTCGCCGCGGGCGCGGATCTTCTGGTAGGCGTACAGGCAGTCCGCGCCGTCGATGTCGTGGATCGAGGTGATCCCGCGTTTGAGGAGTTCGCGCTGTCCCTGCGGGAGCATGTCGTCGATGTCACCGGAGACATCGGACTGCATCAGACCGTCGCGCACGGGGATGGCCGCGGCCTCGCGCAGGATGCCAGTCAGCTCACCGTGTTCGTCGCGCACGTACGTGCCGCCGTCAGGGTCGGGGATGTCGCGGTCCAGGCCAAGTTCCTCGAGGGCCTTGGTATTGAGCCACAGCGTGTGCCAGTCCATGGAACCCAGCGCCACGGGGATGTCCGGGCTGACCGAGTCCAGTGCGTGACGATCAGGCACCACGGGGTTGTCCCAGATGTTCACGTTCCACTGCCCACCGAAAATCCACGTGATGCTCTCGTCCTCGCGGGCCTTCTCTACGTAAGGCTTCAGTACTTGGAGGGCTTCTTCCAGGGATCGGCAATTGCGCATGTCCGGCTCGAACAAGGAGCGCGCATAGATGGCGGAGTGAATGTGGGCATCGCCCAGGCCGGGCAGGACCGAACGATTACCCATGTCCGTGTGTTCGGTACCCAGGGGAGCCAAGTCCTTGAGTTCCCGGTAATCTCCCACCGCCACGATGCGGTCGTGGGAGGTCAGGATCGCATCCGGGTGCGGCGTGTCCGAGGCGTGCCAGGCGTTTTGTGGTGTCCACCCGGTGGCCGGGTTCATGGAATGGACTTTGGCATTGTGGAACAGTCGGAACATCGTTGAACTCCTGCGGTTTCATGACCCGTGCCTCGCCTGGCCAAGGGGTCCTTTCGACATTACCGAAGTAAGAAAACCGAGGATTTGCTAACACAAATACGACGGCGCCGCGCCCCGTTTTCGGGACCCGGCGCCGTCGTTATTCGCGCTGTACGCGGAAGAAATCAGCCGTCGATGGCTTCCTTCAGTGCGGTCGCGAAGATCTCTGCACCCTTGCGGATGTTCTCCTCGGTGGGGTGGCAGAACGAGACGCGAGCCTCGTGGGTGCCGCGGCCGTCCGTGTAGAACGCGGTACCCGGCACGAACACCACACCGCGATCGATGCAGGTCATGCACAACTCGTAAGAATCCACGGATTCCGGCAGGTTGATCCACGAGTAGAAACCACCCTCGGGTCGGGTCCAGGTCACGCCCTCGGGCATGAACTCGTCGAAGGCGTCCATCAGAGCCTGGGCGCGCTTACCGTACAGCTCGCGGTACTGGTTGAGCACAGCCTGCCAGTCGTTCTTCTCCAGGTATTCGGCCACGACCTCCTGGGCGAACACGGACGGGTTGAGCACGGCTGCCTCTGCCTGAAGACCCAGGATCTTGGACAGCGAGCTGGGCGCCAAGGTCCATCCCACGCGCAGGCCGGGGGCGAACATCTTGGAGAAGGAGCCCAGGTAGACCACGTTGTCGTCGTCGGCGCGCATGGCACGGCCCACCTGACCCTCGAAGCCCAACAGGCCGTACGGGTTGTCCTCGGCGATCAGGATATGGCTGGCATCGCAGATCTCGCGCACACGGTCACGACGTTCCTGCGGCATCATGGTGCCGCCCGGATTCTGGAAGCTCGGAATGGTGTACAGGAACTTGATGCGGCGGCCCTGCGCCTTAAGTTCCTCCACGGTCTTCTCGAGTTCTTCGGGAATCAGGCCCTCGTGGTCGGCACCCACATGCACCACGTCAGCCTGGGCGCCGGTGAACACGGCCATGGCACCCGAGTAGGACGGCGCTTCCGCCAGGATTACGTCTCCCGGATCCACCATTACGCGGGTCAGGATGTCCAGACCGCACTGCGAACCGGTGGTGACAATGATGTCCTCGGGCTTGGCGTTCTCGATGCCCTCGAGCTTCATGAGCTCGATGATCTGCGCCTTGAGGTGATCGGTACCGGTGGAGGCCCCGTACTGCATGACCTCCATGCCGCGGTTGCGCATGAGGTCTTCGGAGATGTCCGCCAGGGAGTCCATGGGCAGCGAGCTGAGCTCCGGCATACCCGACGCGAAGGAAATCATGCCCGGCTTGGCAGACATCGCGAAAACCTTGCGGACCTCGGAGGGCTTGGCGTTTCGTACTCCGGCGGCGCAGTCCTCAATCGTAAATTCTTGGCTCATGCCAATACCTCCTTGAAATGTTTTGATGCTCGGCTCGTGCCGACTGAAAACGGTGTGTGGTGGCGGAGAGTCCGCCACCACACACCGTGCGGGCTGGCGTTACATGCCCGGCATGACCTTGGAGCGGTCGACCACCACGTGCACCACGGCGGGAACGCCGTCTTCCTGCGTGGCCTTCACGGCCTCGGAGATGACTCGCTCGATGTCATTGTTGTTGTCCAAGCGAGCACCGTAGCCGCCGTAACCCTCACCCAGGACACCGAAGTCCGGGTTCTCCAACTGCGTGCCGGAGATGCGGCCCGGGTAGTGGGCTTCCTGGTGGGAGCGGATGGTGCCGAACTGGGAATTGTCCATCACCAGGATCAGCGGCTTGGCACCGTACTGCTTGGCGGTCGCAAGTTCCTGGCTGTTCATGAGGAACTCACCGTCACCGGCGATCGAGAAGACAAAACGGTCCTTGTCCTCGAGCGACAGTGCCACGGCAGCGGGCACGGAGTAGCCCATGGTGCCGTTACGCACGGAGAACTGGGACGGGTAGGTGCTGTTCGGGAAGTAGCGGTGACCCCACGCGGTGTGGTTACCGGAACCGAAGGTGATCTGAGCGTCCTCCGGCATGTGCTTGAGAACTTCCGCCACGACCAGGGTCATGTCCGCAGTGCCCTCGGCGTTGGTGCCGGTGTTGTCCGGGATCCGCGACACCTTCTGGTGCGCTTCCACGGCGGGCTCGCGCCACGAGGTCCAGTCCGGGTGCTCGCCCAGGTCCAGGTCCGCCACGGCCTGGCCGAAGGCCACCGGGGAAGCCAGAATCTGACGAGTCACTGCACCCGAGTGCTGACGCAGGGAAGCGTCGATGTTGACGATCCAGTTGATGTCGTCGGAGTTCTGGCGGACGGTGAAGCTCTCGGTCGGAACGTCCGAGAGGGTGCCACCCACCAGGAGCAGCAGATCGGCGTCCTTGAGCACTGCCAAGGATTCCTCGGTGCGGCCGTAACCCACCTCGCCCGCGTTGACGGGGGAGTTGCCGGGGATACGGTCAGCGGCGCGCCAGTCGGTGATGACCGGAATGCCGTTCTTCTCTGCGAAGCCGACGACCTGCTGGGAAGCCTCTGCGGTCCAGCGGGGGCCGCCGAGCAGCATGGCAGGACGCTCAGCCTTGGAGAACGCAGCCTTGAGGTCGTTCAGTTCCTCGTCGCTCACGGAACCCTCGGTCACGGGGATGCGCGGTACCACGGGGCGGTCCACCATCTCGGTGATGACGTCCTCGGGAAGACCGACCACCACGGGGCCGGGGCGACCCGACGTCGCGGCGAAGAATGCTTCGGCAACGACCTCGGAGGCGCGCTCGGCCTCGTCGAGGACGAACACGCGCTTGGTCTGGGTGCCGAACCAGGCGTAGGGATCGAACTCCTGGAACGCTTCCTTCATGCGGTGCTCGAAAGGGATGAGGCCCACGAAGAGCACCAGGGGAGTGGAGTCCTGCCACGCGAGGTGGATGCCCACGAATGCGTTGGACGCACCGGGTCCGCGGGTCACCATGGCGACACCGGGTTGACCGGTGGCCTTGCCCACGGCCTCCGCCATGTACAGGGCGCCACCTTCCTGGCGGCACACCACGTTCTCGATATCCGAGTTGTACAGGCCGTCGAGCACGTCCAAGTAGCTCTCACCGGGAACGGAGAAAACGCGTTCCACGCCGTGGTGCTTGAGCGACTCGACAATGAGATGGCCGGCTGACTGTTTGGTCATTACTACCTCCTGGTTAGGCCCCGGGCTCGCCGAGAGCCGGAAGGATGGTCGTTAATTTCAGTAAATGGTAACGCGCTGAACGATTTACCGGGTGGTTACAGGTTTCCGTGCATAATTTCTCCACCGACGATCGTGGCCGTGACCTGCACGTCCTTGATCGTCTGCGGATCGATGTCATAAATGTCATCGGAGAGCACTACGAAGTCCGCGAGTTTGCCCGCGCTCAAGGTGCCCTTGACGTGATCCTGATGGGAAGCGTAGGCGCTGCCCACGGTATACGCGTTCACCGCCTGGTCCACCGTGATGCATTCCTCCGGCACGAACTGAGCGCCTGATGCCGTGCGACGGTTGACCATGTCGTGAATGTTATACAGCGGCGGGTACTCCACCACGGGTGCGTCCGTGGAGGCCGGAGCCACCATGCCGGCGTCGATGAGCGACTTCATGCGGTAGCACAGGCGGGTGCGCTTCTCGCCCAGTGCCTTGGCCATGCCATCACCGAGCTCGTTGACGAACCGACCCTGGGACACCGGTACCACGCCGAGGGCGGCCGAACGGGCCACCTGCTCGTCGCTGGCCACGCCGAAGTGCTCGATGCGGTGACGTGCATCCTCGCGGGGGAACTCCTGCTGCGCCTTCTCGATGATGTCCAACACCACGTCCACGGCGCCGTCGCCGATGGCGTGGACGGCGAGCTGCCAACCGTTCTTGTGCGCGGCAACCAGGCGGCGTTCCAGCCATTCCTGCGGGAACTGCAAGAAACCGACATTCTCCACGCCCTCTTCGGCGTCCGCGGCGTAGCCCTCGGTCATGAATGCTGAGCGGCCGATCAGGGAGCCGTCCGAGAGCACCTTGACGGCGCCGATCTGGAACCAGTCGTCTCCCATGCCCGAACGAATTCCCAGGTCCAGACCGAAGGGCTGGTCGTCCTCGGGGAACTCGTTGGCCACGTCCTTGCCGCTGGGATCGATGGGGTGCAGCGTGGTCAGGTACGGCATCACGGTGGCGCGCAAGCGCAACCGGCCCTGGTCCTTGGCCAGCTGATAGGCGGCGATGTCCGTGAAGGACTGACCGATGTTCGCGGGAGAACCCAGGCCGGGTTCGGTGATGGACGTGATGCCGGCGGCCAGTGCGGCGTCGCACGCGGCCGCGATCTGATCGGCGACGGCCTCGGTGGTCTTGGGCGGGAGCACTTCCTGAACCAACCCGCGTGCCGTTTCCGAGAGCAGGCCTTGGGCCGCGCCGTCGTCATCGAGCGGGACCTCGCCGCCCTCGGGAACCTCGAAGCCCTTGCGTCCGGGGTATCCGGCGAGTTCGAAGGCCTTGGTATTGGCCACGGCCATGTGGCGCGAGTTGTGCCACAGCCACACGGGATTGTCGGGAGACACCTCGTCCAGGGCGGCCGCGGTGGGGTGCACGCCGTCCAAGTAGTTCTGGTCGTAGCCCTGGCCCAGAATCCATTCGCCGGGCTCGGCATCCGCAGCGGCATCGCGCACGGCGCCGATCAAGTCGTCCATTGTGGAAATGGCGGACGGACGCAGATCCAATTGCACCAGGGACTCACCCAGGAAGCTCAGGTGGCAATGGGCATCGTTGAAGCCCGGGACGACCGCAGCACCCTTGAGGTCCACCACTCGATCGAAGAGGTCGGTGGGCAGCTCGTCGTCCAGGCTCACGACCTTCCCCTGGTGGACACCCACGCTGTGCGCGGTGGGGCGCTCAGGATCCTGGGTGTGAATGGTGCCATTGGTGAAGATCACGTCGAGAGCCATGAAGCCTCTTACCGTCCTTTTCTCATGCGATCGAAATCGGCAGCCGCCAGCAGCGGAAACCTGACTAACCGTCTCATACCGGCCGCGAGCGGCGGCCTGGACCGTTCCATCGTCTCTCGCAAGCGGCCATGTGTCACTTGTCTGCCATTTATTGCTCTTGCGGTCCTGAATATGACGCAATGCGACTCAGTTCACGAAAATGTCCGAAACATTAGTCGTCGGGAGATTTGAGAACTACCCTCAGTGAGCAACTATCGACGGCTCCAGTGGCGGCACTTTCCCGTGAGCGTTACTGATTACGCGTCAGGTGGGTGCTACACCCCACGAACAGGAGAAAGTCATGCCATTCGACCCGAAAGAGCCCGCAACCGGGCCCATGCCAACGTACGAGGATCGGGGTGACGAGGGGTACAAGAAGTCACTGGGGCACTTCCAGATCCAGATGATCGCCATTGGCGGCGCCATCGGTGTGGGTCTGTTCCTCGGCATCGGCCAACGCTTGGCCACCGCTGGTCCCGCCCTGGTGCTGTCCTACCTGGTCGTTTCCGTGGTCGTCTACCTGCTCATGCGCGCACTGGGCGAAATGGTGATCTACCGACCCACCACGGGCGCGTGGGTGTCCTACGCACGCGAATTCGTCTCCAACCGCTTCGCCTACATGACCGGCTGGATCTACGTGGTGCTGGCCGCTGTGGCCGGTGTGGGCGAAATCGCCGCGTTGGCCGTATACGTGCAGTTCTGGTGGCCGGAGATCCCCGGGTGGATCCCGTCCCTGGTCGCGGCACTCGTGATAGTCGGCTGTAATTTGCTGAGTGTGAAGCTCTACGGCTTCATCGAGACCTGGGCCGCCATGATCAAGGTACTGGCCATCCTGCTGTTCCTGATCGCGGGCGTCATCCTGGTGGTTGCCGGTGACATCTTCAACGCCCCCACCGTGGCCTCCGTGACCAACCTGTGGTCCGAAGGCTTCGCCACGAGCGGCGTGCTGGCCCTGGTGGTCGTGATGTCCGGCGTGGTCTTCTCGTTCTCCGCCATCGAGATCGTGGGCGTTTCCGCCGGCGAGGCCAAGGACCCCGAGCGTTCCATGCCGCGAGCCATCAACTCCGTGGTGCTGCGTATCGCACTCTTCTACATCGGTTCGATCCTGGTGCTGTCCATGCTGCTGCCCACCCAGCAGTACTCCGGTAACGAATCCCCGTTCGTGACTGCTCTGGGCTCGCTGAACATTCCGGCGCTCGCGGGCATCATGAACTTCGTGGTGCTGACGGCCGCAATCTCCGGTGTGAACGCGACCCTCTACGCGTGTGTCCGTTTGCTGCGTAACCTCGCCGCCCACGGTCAGGCTCCCCGCGTCACCGCCACGGTGTCCAAGCGCGGTGTGCCCTCCGGTGCGCTCATCTGCCTGCTCGGCTTCTACCTGCTGGGCATCATTTTGATCTACGCACTGGGTGCGGCTTCCGCTTTCGAGGTCGTGCTGAGCGCGTGCGCCGTGTTCATCCTGTTCGGTTGGATCTCGATCTTCGTCTCGCACCTGGGTTACCGCCGCAAGGTGGCACGCGGCGAGGCCCGCGCGGTCAACTTCCGGATGCCCGGCGCCCCGGTCACAAACTACATCTGCTTGGCGTTCCTGATCGCCGTGGCGCTGTACATCATGTTCGACTTCAGCAACCCGCACTGGTACTACAGCTTGATCGCGGGTGTGGTCATCGTGGTTGGCACGACCATCGGCTACAGCCTGTCCGAGCGCAACGTGGCCAAGAACGGTCTGCCGGACCTCGGCCCGAGTGCCCCGCACGAAGAAGAGCCGCTGGATCAGCACCAGCGTTAAGGTGGAGGCGGATCAATTTTCCGCTTCTGATTTCGGAGGAACCATGGACAACGTGAACAATCTGCCGTCCGCGTCCGTTGACGACATCCCCCAGGGCGCACCCGTCCTGGACGTCCGCGAGCAGGACGAGTGGGACGCCGGGCATATCGACGGCGCTCAGCACCTGCCGCTGTCCCAGCTGGCCGAGCGCACCGGTGAGGTTCCGGTGGACGTGGATGTCTACGTCATCTGCCGTTCGGGCGGTCGCTCGCTGAAGGCCACTGCCTACCTTGCGCAGTACGGTTTCGATCCCATCAACGTGCTGGGTGGCATGGGCGCGTGGGCCGATGCCGAGAAGCCCATGGTGTCCGAAAGCGGCGAAACTCCCCGCGTCCTGTGAACGCGGCAGTTTCCGGCGTGGCCTCGGGTCCCTCTGTGGACTCGGGGCCACGCCCGCGTCGATTCGCTTTTCTGGGTCCGGAGGGCACCTTCACGGAGGCCGCGCTCATGCAGGTCCCCGGTGCTCGTGAATCCGAACGGATTCCCATGGCATCGGTGCCGTCTGCGCTCGCTGCCGTGCGTGACGGTCGTGTGGATGCCGCCGTGGTCCCCATTGAGAATTCGGTCGAGGGCGGTGTGACGGCAACGCTCGACGACGTCGCCTCGGGCGCCGAGCTGCGCATTCTCCAGGAGATCCTGGTCCCCATCCAGTTCACTCTGGTGGCCCCGGGGGAGCTGCCACTCGACCAGATCCGGTCCATCTCCACCCACAGCCACGCGTGGGCGCAGATCCGGGGCTGGGTCGAACAGAACATTCCGGGTGTGGAATATGTAGCGGCGTCCTCCACGGCGGCCTCTGCCGTGGCGTTCTTGGACGGCCACGGCGGCGTCAGCGCCGAAGGCGTCGGGTACGACGCCGCCGTATGTTCACCGGTGGTCGTCGACCGGCACCCCGAACTCACCGTGTTGGCCGAGAACATCGGCGACAACAAGAACGCCGTGACACGCTTCATCCTGGTCGCTCGACCGGACACCGCGATGCCCAAACCCACCGGTGCGGACAAGACTTCGCTGGTCATCCCGCTGTGGCAGGACCGGGCCGGAGCGCTCATGGAGATCCTCGAACAGTTCGCGACCCGCGGGGTGAATCTTTCCCGCATCGAATCCCGGCCCACGGGAAGTCACCTGGGAGACTATTTCTTCAGCGTGGACGTTGACGGTCATATTCAGGACGACCGAGTGGCGGACGCGTTGATGGGCGTGCGGCGCATGTGCCCGCGCACTCGCTTTCTGGGCTCGTACCCGCGAGCCGATCAGCGCGTCATCGAGGTCGCCAAGCAGCACTCCGATGCCGCATTTATTCAGGCCCGATCCTGGGTCGATCACTTGAGAGGACAGTAGGTCCCATGGAAATTGAAGGCTGGAGTCAAACCCTCACAGCGGGTCCTCTGCTGTTGATTGCAGCCGCGGCGATCGCCGTGTTGCTGGTTCTCATCATCAAACTGCGGGTGCACGCGTTCCTCGCACTCATCATCATCTCCGCGCTGACCGCGTTCGCCACCGGAATCCCCACCAGCGAAGTGGTACCGGTACTGCTCTACGGATTCGGAAACACCCTGGCCAGCGTTGCACTGCTCGTGGGCCTGGGTGCCATGCTGGGCCGCCTGCTGGAAACTTCCGGCGGTGCCCAGGTACTGGCGGACAAACTCATCGGAATCTTCGGTGAGAAACGTGCCCCGCTCGCCCTGGGTGTGGCATCCCTGCTGTTCGGCTTCCCGATCTTCTTCGACGCCGGCCTGGTGGTCATGCTGCCGGTAGTCTTCTCCGTCGCGCGGCGCCTGGGCGGAAGTGTTCTGACCTATGCTCTGCCCGCCGTGGGTGCGTTCTCGGTGATGCACGTGTTCCTGCCGCCACACCCGGGACCGGTCACTGCCGCGACATTCTTCGAAGCGAACGTCGGTTACATCATCCTGGTCGGCCTGGTGTGCGCCATTCCGTCCTGGTACCTCTCGTCCTACTTGTTCGGCAAGATCATGGGCCGCAAGATCAACCTGCCCGTCCCCAGCATCCTGGGTGAGGCCGAGAACGTGAAGAACCCGCCGTCGGTGGGCCTGGTCATCACGCTTCTGCTGCTGCCCATGCTGTTGATCTTCCTCAACACGGGACTGGGCACCCTGGCCAATTCCGGTGCGGTGTCGGAAGAAGCCGCGGGACAGGGCTGGTACGAGCTGCTGCGTGCCCTGGGCGAAACCCCCATTGCGCTGACCATCACCTTGATCATCGCCGCACTGACCATCGGTAAGGTCCGCGGCATGAGCGGTTCGGCCATCGAGAAGACGTTCGAGTCCGCGCTCGGTCCCGTGTGTTCGGTCATCCTGATCACCGGCGCCGGTGGCATGTTCGGTGGCGTGCTGCGCACCTCGGGTATCGGCGATGCCATGGAGAACGTGCTGTCGGACCTGGGTATCCCCGTGATCCTCGCGGGCTTCATCATTGCCGCCGTGATGCGCGTGGCTCAGGGTTCGGCAACGGTGGCGTTGACCACCGCCGCCGGTCTGGTTGCGCCCGCGGTGCTTGCCGGTGACTACAACGCGATGCAGCTGGCCTCCATGGTGGTCGCCGTGGCAGCAGGTTCCGTGGTGCTCTCCCACGTGAACGACTCCGGCTTCTGGCTGGTCGGTCGGTTCCTGGAAATGGACGTGAAAACCACGTTCAAGACCTGGACCGTTCTGGAAACCATCATCGGTGTGGTGGGCTTCGCGATCGCCGCCGCGATCTTCGGACTCGCCGGCGCAGCCTAGCCTCCGCTTTCACCTACGACGACGCCGCCGCGTCCCCTTCTCTTCCGGCCCCCGGGCCGGGTGCAAGAAGTGGGGGACGCGGCGGTGTCGCTGTCCGTGCGTACTTGTGGTCGACGGTGCAGCCCTGGTTTCCCGCGGGCCGCAACGTGATCGACGGTTCGACCACGGATTTTCGATTCCGTGGCTCTACCGTCGATCAGAAGGCGTTCAGATTTTGTCCGGATCCGCGGCGTCGATGACCGGTGCCTCGGGCTCGTCCAGATCGGCCATGGAAGGCGCCACGCGCACGCGCAGCGAGCTGGGGAACACCTCGGACTCGAAGGCCTTGATCTTGCCCAGGGAATCGCCGTCGATCTCGGATTCGGTCGCGTCCCAGAACTCCACGCGCACGTGCTTACCGCGGTGGAAGTCGATCACGGGCAGGTCGTGGGTGTGGCGGAAGAGCACTTTGGCGGCCATGCGGGCCCAGCCGAGCATGCTGCGGGGGCTCATGACCACGAGGTCCAGAACGCCGTCGTCGAGTTTGGCGTCCGGGACCAGGACCATGCCGCCGGTGAGCTCGCCGCAGTTGCAGACCATCACGGAACGGGCGCGGGCGGATTCCCATGCGCCGCCGTCCACCTGGAACCGGGCCCAGCCGGGGCGGTTGAAGAGGTGGCGTGCGCCGGCCTCGCCATAGGCGACCCAACCGACCATGTCTTTGAGGTCGTCCTTGGTGTCCGCCATGATCTGCGCGTCGAAACCGCCGCCGCCCATGACCAGGAAACGGTTCTCGTCAGTGGTGCCGTCCTCGCGTTCCACGTTGAAGGACACCGTGTCGATGGACTTCTCGGAACCGAACAGTGCCACGTCCACGCACTGCCGCGGGTCGTCCAGATTCGCGCCCAGGTTGCGAGCCAGGAGGTTACCGGTACCCAGGGGAACCAACCCCAGAGCGGTGTCGGTGCCGGCCAATGTCTCGGCTACTGCACGGACGGTGCCATCGCCACCGGCGGCAATGACCACGTCGGCGTCGTCCGCCACGGCCTGCCGGGCCATGGAGTACCCGGGGTCGTCTTCCTCGGTGAGGTAGAACTCGGGATCGGACCAGCCACCCTTGCGGCACGCAAGGATTACGGCGTCGCGGGCTTCATCGGCTTGGAGCTTGATCGGGTTGAGCACCACAGCAACACGCTGCGGCACCAGAGAATTGGTGCGCACGGCAGCCTTTCTCGGTAGGAAGGACAGTCACCTGCTTATTAGGGACAGTCTACGGTCGTCAGCTTGGCGCGAGCCACGTGCGGCAGTGGGTTCCGCGTCACCCCGCGCCGTTCGCTACCCTGGAACGGTGATCGATATCAATGAGCTGCGTGCCAACCCCGACCTGTTCCGCGCTTCCCAGAAGGCCCGCGAGGCCGATGAGAGCCTGGTGGATCGAATTCTCGACGCGGACGCCCAGCGCCGCACGGCCATCACCGAGTTCGAGAACCTCCGTGCGGAGCAGAACGCGTTCGGCAAGAAGGTGGCCAAGGCGCAGGGCGAGGAGAAGCAGGAATTGCTCGCCCAGGTCAAGCAGCTCGCCGCTGATGTGAAGGCCACGCAGGCCACCGCCGACACCGCTCAGCAGACTCAGCAGGCGCTGCTCGCCCAGCTGCCCAACCTGGTGGAAGAGGGCGTACCGTCCGGCGGCGAGGACGACTTCACGGTGCTGCGTACCGAGGGCGTCCCGCGTGATTTCGAGGCCGAGGGATTCGAACCCAAGGACCACCTGGAAATTGCCGAACTACTCGACGGGATCGACATGGAGCGCGGTGCCAAGGTCTCGGGATCGCGGTTCTACTTCCTCAAGCGTGACATCGCCCGCCTGGAGAACGCGCTGTTGCTCGCGGCCCAGGACCTGGCCCTGGACAACGGCTTCATCCCGATGACCACGCCCAACCTGGTGCGCCCGGAAGTCATGAGCGGCACCGGTTTCGACGTGGAACACGATGACGAGATCTACCGCGTGGAGAAGGACGACCTGTACCTGGTAGGCACCTCCGAGGTGGCGCTGGCCGGCTATCACATGGACGAGATCCTGGACCTTTCGGACGGCCCGCTGCGTTACGCCGGGTGGTCCTCGTGCTACCGCCGCGAGGCAGGCTCCGGTGGCAAGGACACCCGCGGCATCATTCGAGTGCACCAGTTCAACAAACTGGAAATGTTCGTCTACTGCACCCAGGACCAAGCCGCAGCCGAACACGAGCGCCTGTTGGCCTGGGAAGAGCAGATGCTGCAGGCGTGCGGCCTGAGCTACCGCGTGATCGACACCGCCGCCGGTGATCTCGGAACCTCCGCGGCCCGCAAGTTCGACTGCGAAGCCTGGGTTCCTACGCAGGGTCGCTACCGCGAACTGACCTCCACCTCCAACTGCACCACCTACCAGGCACGCCGCCTGAACATCCGTGAGCGGCTGCCGGAAACCACCGGTGCGGACGGAAAGCCCAAGAAGGCGGGCACGCGCGCCGTCGCCACCCTGAACGGCACTCTGGCGACCACCCGCTGGATCGTGGCGATCCTCGAGACCCATCAGCAGCAGGACGGCTCCGTGGTGATTCCCGAGATTCTGCGCCCCTACATGCGCGGTCAAGACGTGATGCTCCCGGTGAACTGAGGCACCGGGGAGTTCATGCGCCGGTAACCGTGTGGTCTGCGTCGTGTCATCGGCAGCTGGTGGTGTGACACCATGACTGTTATGACTGAAACACAGGCTGGCATCGATGACCGGCAGCAAGAACAACTGAAATCAGCGGCGGACACGCTTCCCCCCACCAAGGTTCAGCCCGTACGAACGGGTTCGTGGACCAAGGAGGAGGGCGTCAAGTACCTCGTGGCCCTGGATGTCGACGGCACCCTGGTGGACCACGACGGCAAGATGTCCCGCGCCGTGAAAGACACCGCTCGTGCGGTGGTCGCAGCGGGTCACCACGTGGTGATCTCGACCGGCCGCTCCATGGGCGCAACCCTTCCCGTGATTCGCCAGGTGCACATGGAATCCGGTTTTGCCGTGTGCTCCAACGGTGGCATCACGTTGCGACTCGACCCGGAACTGGAGAACCGCTACGAAGTAGTGGATCGGGTCAGCTTCGACCCGTCATCCGCGCTGGAAGCACTGGCCGATAAACTGCCCACCGCAAAATTCGCCCTCGAGGGCGAGGACGGCACGTTCTATTCGACCGAGCGTTTCCAGGACTCGTCCTTCGGCATCGAAGCGATCGGCGTGGATCTGAAGACCCTGTCGGAGACTCCCGCGGTCCGACTGGTGGTATACAGCGCCAATGACACCCCGGAAGAATTCGCCAAGGTCATCGACGAGGCCGGTCTGCACGGAGTGACCTACTCCGTGGGCTGGTCCTCATGGTTGGACGTGGCCGCCAACGGTGTGTCCAAGGCCAGTGCGCTCGAGCAGATCCGTCGCCAGCTCGGGGTGGACCCGGCTCACACGATCGCCATGGGTGATGGTCGCAACGACATCGAGATGCTCGACTGGGCAGCCCGCGGTGTGGCCATGGGCCAGGCCCCGGACGAAGTGGCCAAGGTATGCCATGAGGTCACCACCACGGTCTACGAAGACGGCGCCGCGCGCATCCTGCAGACGCTGCTCTAGATTCGGACACCGCCGCGGGTTGCCGTGCCCAACCGCGTGAATCCGGCGCGCGAACTGCGATACTGAGAACGTGTTTGTGATGACATTGACTCAGCGAGTGGAGGACAGCTCCCGGCCCAGTACCGAGATGGACCGCGACATCGCGCGTGAGTTGAGTGATCTGGACACCAGTGCCCCCTTCCAACCCACCGGGCCCGGTGAAGTCCGCGGCCTGACCGAAGACCCTGACGCCGCGGTGAGTGCGGCCATGATCGCGTTGCGCGAGGACCGTTACGCGGTGGCCATCGGCGTGGGGGAGGTGTTCCTGACCCGCGTGACCGACCCGGAAGGCCGCTTGGCGGTTGCCGCGGACGGTGCGGGCATGCTCTACGGCCACGAGGCTGCCGCGACCCAGCGTCTGAACGAACGAGTGGCCGTGCGCGTGTGCGCGGCGGACCAACAGTCCGCCGCGGAGGCTCAGGCGGTGCTCAAGCTCGTGGGGCGTGTCGTGAGCGTGCGCAGCGAGGCAGAGTGGCGGGTGGTCGATCTGCTGACACCCGGTGCGAGGGGGCAACAGAAAGACGTGGCCGCTCAATTGGGCATCACTCCGCAAGCCGTGTCCAAGGCAGTAGTGCGTTCACTGTGGCACGAGGAATGGGACGCCCGCCCCGCCGCGGCCACCCTTCTGCAGCGCTGCGCGGAACAGTTCTAGGCGCTCACCACCACACGTCCACGGAATAGCCCCGCTCGGTCAGCGCGAACTCGAGTTCCGGGGCGCACTCCATGGGCAGCCGGAGTGATCCCAAGGTGTCACGCGGGTCGAAGTACCCGGTCAACCAGGTGAACGCCGAGTGAGTGCTGCTCAACTCCTCGCAGAGCGCGACGACCCGATCCAGACGTTCCGGGGTGCTCAGCACCCAGAAGGACTCCACGTCCGTGAGCTGGAAGAGACCCACCCAGGGGTACTGCTCCCCGTTCGCCGCAGTATCGGTAGCCCCTCCGGTGGTCAGACTCGCGGGAGTGGCTTGTTCGGACGGATCGTGTTCCCCGGTGAAATCCGCTTCACCAGACGGGGCGGAGGCCCAGATCCAGCCTCCGGACGCGGCGGGCCCCAGCGCCGGTGCGAGCGGATCCAGTTCCCAACGGGGCGCGTAGACGAGCCATTCGGGGGTGCTCGGGGGAAACAGTGGGCTGCCTGCGGGGGACGGCCATTGTTCGGACCAGGTTGCCCAACTGCCTGCGTTGAGGCGGTCCCAGAAATCATGTGCCGGAAGCTGCACCGACAACTCGGTCACGCTGGTGTGGGAACGGAGCCAGGCCGAGGGTGCGTCAAGGATGGGATCCTGCAGGGACTCGTCGGTGTACGGCCGGGCAGCGATGTCCGTGTGGACTGCCGGTGAGACGTGTGGATCGACTCCGGCGGCGGCGAGCAATTTCTGGGCGGCCGTGACCAGCCGGTCGGTTCCCAAGAGTTGTGTGGAGGCACTGCCGTGGAACACATACACGCGCTCATAGGGCGCTGGTTGTGAGCCAAGCACGGAGATCACCTCGAACGGGTGGAAAGGGCGGGTGGGCGGAGCGCCTCCGCATGCGGTCTGCGGGGTGTTCAAGAATCATCCCACCACAACTCACTGACACGCATAGGCCGCCGGGAACCCCCACCAAAAGGTGTCGGCCGGTGAATACGGGGGATATTCACCGGCCGACTCCCGCGCTCGGTGTACGCCTCGAGCGGGATCAGTCCGAGTGCAAAAAGTTTCGACTAGTTGGGGGAACCATCAAAACTCGCGAGAGTTTTAGATCTGCTGCACTCGGGTATTCGAATCGGGAGGGATTCGGGGGAACTGTCTCCCGATTCGCCACCGGCATTACCGGTTGGTAGAAAATTTAGCGCATGCCAAGCAGACTCACAAGAGCTTTCCTCTGAAAGTTTTTCGAGTCCAACGAACGGACCGCTGAAATGGCAGATCAGAGCGGATTTCCGGACACAAAGTACGGGACCCCGCGGCACGACATGCCGCGGGGTCCCGTACTGAATGGGATCGGAACTCAGTTGTCCTGCTCGGCCTCTGCCGCGGAGTCGTACTGAGACTTCTCGAAGCGTTCCTGAGCTTCCACGATCAGACGCTCGGCGGTCTCCTTGCCTTCCCAGCCTTCGCCCTTGACCCACTTGTTGGGCTCCAGGTCCTTGTAACGCTCGAAGAAGTGCTGGATCTCTTTCTGCTTGAACTCATTGACGTCTTCCAGGCCCTGGATCTCGTCGTAGCGCTTGTCGGTGGACACGCACAGCACCTTGGCGTCGCCGCCGGCCTCGTCGGTCATGTTGAACACGGCGATGGGGCGGGCTTCCACGATCACGCCGGGCATGATGTCGACATCCATGATGACCATGGCGTCCAGCGGATCGCCGTCCTCACCGAGGGTGTCCTCGAAGTATCCGTAATGGGTGGGGTACTGCATGGACGTGAACAGCACACGGTCCAGGCGGATCCGACCGGTCTCGTGGTCAATTTCGTACTTGACGCGGGATCCGCGGGGAATCTCGATGGTGACGTCCAGCTCCATGGCAGTGCTCCTCGTATTCGAGTCTTGGTTGTATCGGGGTGCCTCACGGCTCCCTGAATTCACGTTGTGTTCCACGATAGCGGCACGGGAGGCGCGCACGGCAATCAACGACGCCGCTCGGGGCCTGGCAATCGGTTCGTTTCACTACCGCACATGCGACAGAATGGCCGCATGAGCAAGCGCGATACCCCGCCGTCCAAGCGCCCCAAGAGCCTCCTGGGCCCCGTGGTGGCAGCGCTGCTCATCCTGGCGCTGATTCTCAGCTCCCTATGGGCGATTCCCGCCCTGGTCGCGGAGACGGACACCGACGATCCCGGTGAGCCGATGGCGGTAGTGAGCGCACCCGGCGAGGCCGGGGACCTGCCCGGGGTACTGCAGGCAGCGGCGTCGTCGTCGGAAGACCCGGCCCCGAATGGTGACAGGCCCCAGGAGATTGTGGATGCGGAACTGGCCGAGGCACCGGGAAGCTCGAGTGTCACCGTGCTGGATACCGCATCGGGTGGGGTGCGTGCCGAACGAGCGTCAGGGGAGGCGCGGATCCCCGCGTCCAATCAGAAGACGTTGACCGCGCTGACCGTGGCCGAACACCTGGATCCGTACGCACGGTTCGCGACCACCGTGGTGACGGGGGAGGACCCACGCCACATCACGCTGGTGGCCGGCGGGGACACACTGTTGGCGCCGGGCAAGGGTGACCCCGATGCAGTGAATGGTCACGCCGGGATCGACGACCTGGCCGAACGGACCGCCCGCGCGCTCGCGGACCGCGGTGTCCAGGGCGAGATCCAAGTGGGGCTGGACACGGAACTGTTCTCCGGACCCGCCGTGAATCCGGCCTGGGCAGAAGAAGACGTAGCGGCCGGTGAAATCACGGCCGTCGCACCCATCGCCATGTATTCGCACCGGGTCCCCGCTGCGAAAGAGCAGGATCCGGGAGCGCGAGGTGAACGCCCCGACAATGCGGCGAACGCGGTCGCCTCCGAATTCCGGGAAAGATTGCAGGCCCACGTGGGCGGGGGAACCACCGTGAGCGCCGGGGATCACCCCGCGCCGGAACAGGGTACGGAATTGGCCCGGGTGGAATCAGCACCCGTCCACGAACAAACGGCGTACATGCTCGAGCATTCGGACAATTCTTTGGCAGAAACTCTCGCACGCATGGCGGCCCGAGAAGCGGGGGAGCAGGGCAGCGTGGCGGGTGTGCAGCGCACCATCCGCGCCGCGCTGGAGACCCACTCCGTAGACCTTTCGAGGGTGGATATCCAGGACGCCAGCGGCATGGCCCTGGACAACCGGGTCACCACGGGGGCGCTGGCCCAGGCCACGCGAGCCCTAATGACCGATCCCGAACTGGGCCCCTACGCTCAGGGGTTGCCACTGGGTGGTGCCACTGGAACGCTCACCGATCGTTTCGATGACCCCGATGAAGCAGCGGCCAAGGGACTCACCCGCGCGAAGACCGGCACCCTCAATTCCGTGGTGTCACTGAGCGGGTACGTGCAACAGGCCGAGGGTGAGGTACTCGTGTACTCAATCGTCTTCAACGACGTGCGCGGGCAAACCGACCCCGCCAAGGACACGGTGGACCGCCTGGTGGCCGCGCTCGCCCAAGGCTGAACGTCAGGCAGTGTGCTTATCGGTTGTGTGTGGTTGAGTGGTGGGCATGACTCAAGACTTGGCTCGACCCTCACTCGTGGACTGGGATTCGGCAGCGCAGATCGCCGCCAAGCTCACCCCGCCTGGGCCCACCCCTAAACCGCGGGAGATGAGCAAGGCCGTGGAGTCGCTGCGGTACTTCGCACATGAGTCCGTGCATCACGTGCACAACATCACGCGACTGGACGCTGCGGAGAACCTGCGGGACTCCAAGATCCTGGTGGTCGACCGCGCAGGGTGGGCCAAGGCCAACACCCAGACGTTCTCGGTGCTCATGCAGCCGATTTTCGACAGGATTCGCGAGAAGAATCCCGAGAAGTTCGACGCCGCTCTGCGTGGTTTCGCACCCACGGCCGCGGCCGCCGAGATGGGTGCGATGGTCGGTTTCCTCTCATCCAAGGTGTTGGGCCAGTACGACCCGTACGCGGGCCTGGTGTCGCCGCAAGCGGCACAATCGCACCCGGGAGGCCGCCTCATGTTCGTGGCCCCCAACGTGCTGTGGACCGAACGCGAGATCAACGTTGAACCCGACGACTTCCGATTGTGGGTGTGCTTGCACGAACAAACCCACCGCGTGCAGTTCGCGGCCGCGCCGTGGTTGCGAGGGCACATGCTCGAGCAGATCTCCACGCTGGGTTCCTTCGATGTCTCCCCGTGGGACCGATTGAGTGCCGTGGTGGCGTCAGTGACCGGCAAGGGATCCGGTGAGCGTACCGACACGGGGTTGGGTCCCATCGGTCACTTGCTGACCGATGAGGAGAAGGTCACGATCTCGCACCTCACCGCGGTGATGTCACTGTTGGAGGGCCACGCCAACGCGGTCATGGACGCGGTGGACGAAACAATCGTGCCCACCGTGAAAACCATCCGACGCCGGTTCAACGCGCGCTCCGACAACCACGGTGCCCTGGACCGGGCGATCCGTACCCTGATGGGCATGGACGCCAAGATGCGCCAGTACAGAGACGGGCAGAAGTTCGTGGAGTACATCGTGGACCGGGCTGGAATGGATGCATTCAATACCGTGTGGACCTCGGCGGACACCCTGCCGAGCGAGGCAGAGATCCACGACCCCCAACGCTGGATGGATCGGGTCTTGGCGTGATGTTCCATCCTTCCGAAAGTTTCGTTTCGGCCGAGTGTGTCAGGATGATTCCGTGAGTTCGGAAAACATTGATCAGCAGATCCAGCTGTACGGCCAGCCCCTGTCCGAGCGATTCGGCAACGTAGTGGCGGCCTACAGCATCACCCAGCGACGCCTGGCAGAGGTGTTGGGGTTGTCTGCGCCCATGCTCTCCCAGCTCATCAGTGGGCGCAGGATCAAAATCGGCAATCCCGCCGTATATGAACGTTTGGTCATGCTGGAGGACAGCGTGGGCGCCCAGGACATCGAGGCCGTATTGCGCCGTGTCGAAGCTGCCCAGCCAGTGTTGTCCACCACGCAGATCCGTACCGGGATCAGCACCGAGACGGACGCCGTGACCGCCCTGGCCACGGTGGTGCCCTCCGGTGAACTCGAACGCGCACTGATCATGTTGGGGGAGCACACCCCCGTGTTGTCCAAGGTGCTGAGCATGGCCGAGGACATGTCCCGCCGCACGCGTGACGCCCAGGACTGATCCTTGCAACGAGGTAGAACCGGACGGTTGCACCCCTGGGTTGCCCGTGCCCGCAGGGCTGTGGGTCGCTCCGTTGCGGAACTTCCCACCCTCCCCGATGAACAGCCCCCGTTGGTGCTGATCGCGTGCAGTGGTGGCCCCGATTCCCTGGCTCTGGCTGCGGCCGCCGCGCATTTCGCACGTCGCGGCACATTGCGCGTGGGGGCCGCGGTGATCGATCACCAGATGCAGCCCGGTTCCGCGCAGGTCACCGAATCCACGGTGCACGTTCTGAAGGACATGGGCCTGGATCCCGTGATCTCACGCAGGGTCACCGTGGACCGCGCCGGACACGGGCCCGAGATGGCGGCCCGTCTGGCCCGCTACGAAGCACTCAATGACATCGCGCGGCGCACCGCAGCGGACGCCGTGTTGTTGGGACACACCCGCAACGACCAGGCCGAAACGGTGTTGCTGGGGCTGGCCAGGGGCTCCGGTACCCGCTCCCTGTCCGGGATGTCACCGCAGCACACGATCGATGGTGTCCAGTACATGCGTCCCTTCCTCAACGTGACGCGCGAGGAAACCGAAGAGATCTGCCGGGCCGAAGGGCTTGACCCGTGGCACGACCCCAGTAATGCGGACACCACACTCATGCGTTCCAAGGTCCGTCACGAGGTCCTGCCGTGGCTCGAGGACCACCTGGGTCCCGGGGTGTCCAACGCCCTGGCGCGTACGGCCTCCGTGCTCGACGCGGACGCGGACTTCTTGGACGAGCAGGCAGCGCAGTATTTCCGGCGCGCGCAACCGGCCCCCGCGGCGTCGTCAGCGGGACATCTGGAACTGGACTGCGGCGCTGTTCAAGTGGCTCCCCCGGCCATGCGACGCCGTATGCTCGCCCAGGCATGTGTCGCGGTGGGTGGGGAAACCCCCACCTTCGAGCGGCTCAGCGCACTCGAACAATTCGCCATGGGATACGGGGCTGCCGGTCCACTGCAAATGGCGGGTAAGGTGACCGTGTGGCGACGACGCGCGGACAAGCACTGCGCCAAGGGGCGCCTGGAGTTCCACAGCACTGCATGACCCCTTCCCACAATCCCCATCACCTGTTCACGCAACACCTCAGGAGCGCAACGTGAAGGCCGAGCACGTCGAGTCAGACCTGACCAACGTCCTATTCACCAAAGAAGAGATCGCCCAGAAGATCGAGGAGCTCGCCGAGCAGATCGACCGCGACTACGAAGGCCGCGACGTCCTGCTCGTGGGCGTGCTCAAGGGCGCTGTGATGGTCATGGCAGACCTCACCCGTGCG
Organism: Actinomycetes bacterium; assembly: GCA_023426375.1. Taxonomy (GTDB): domain Bacteria; phylum Actinomycetota; class Actinomycetes; order Actinomycetales; family Micrococcaceae; genus Kocuria. The sequence continues at coordinate 53,554 of JAFAAV010000091.1, forward strand.
CTCAAGGGGCAGTACCCCATGGACTGGATGGCGGTTTCCTCCTATGGCTCCGGCACCAAGTCCTCCGGCGTGGTGCGGATCCTCAAGGACCTGGACACGGACCTGCACGGCAAGGATGTTCTCATCGTGGAGGACATCATCGATTCGGGCCTCACCCTGTCCTGGCTGCGCACCAACCTGGAATCCCGCGGCCCCAAGTCCGTGGAGATCTGCGCGTTGCTGCGTAAGCCGGACGCCGCCAAGACGTCCATCGACGTCAAGTACGTCGGGTGGGACATTCCCAACGAGTTCGTGGTGGGATACGGCCTGGACTTCGCCGAGCACTACCGCAACCTGGAATGCATCGGCACCTTGGCCCCGCACGTTTACGAGTAAGAACTCAGGGAACAGTGGGGTCCCGCGTGTAGCGTGGGCGCGGCGCGTGCGCTCTCAGGGAACGACCTGACCCGGATGAGGTCCGGTGTTCCCGGAAACGATAGATTGTGCGTTACGCGCCGCGCACCCACATCAGTAGCCGGATCACACGGACCCGGATACAGCACCGTCAGTTTTGGGCGCGGCACTGCGTGTCACGTCCACGGGAGGATCATCGGCTTGGCCACGGCGAAAAAACCCACCAGCTTCTTTAAGGGACCGTTCTTCTGGATCTTGCTAGCCGTCTTGGTGCTGGTACCCGTGGGCGCAAATCTCTTCGGCCCGTCCACTTCAAGGGTTGACACCAATGTGGGCATGTCGCTGCTGCGCGACCACAAGGTGCAAGAGGCCAAGATCTATGATGGTCAGCAGAAGGTCGAGCTGCAGCTCAAGGAAGACCTCACCCTCAACGACGAGCAGCTCGGCAAGGACGTGGAGTTCTTCTACGTGGAACCGCGTGCTGAAGAAGTCATCAACACCATGAACGGCGCCGAGCTGGAAGGTTTCACCGACCAGCCGGTCGAGAACAATTGGTTCTTGTCGCTGGTGCGATTCATGCTGCCGTTCCTGATCATCCTGGCCATCTTCTGGTTCATCTTCTCCCGCATGCAGTCCGGCGGTCAGGCCATGAAGTTCGGTCGCTCCAAGGCCAAGATGTTCAACAAGGAGAACTCGGAGGTCATGTTCTCGGACGTGGCCGGCGCTGACGAGGCCGTCCAGGAGCTCGACGAGATCAAGCAGTTCCTGGTCGAACATGATCGTTTCACCGCAGTGGGTGCCAAGGTTCCCAAGGGCGTGCTGCTCTACGGCCCTCCGGGTACCGGTAAAACCCTGCTCGCCAAGGCCGTGGCCGGTGAGGCAGGCGTTCCGTTCTACTCCATTTCCGGTTCTGACTTCGTGGAAATGTTCGTTGGCGTGGGTGCCTCCCGTGTGCGCGATCTGTTCCAGCAGGCCAAGGAGAACTCCCCGGCCATCGTGTTCGTGGACGAGATCGACGCCGTGGGCCGCCAGCGCGGTGCCGGCATGGGCGGCGGTAACGACGAGCGTGAGCAGACCCTGAACCAGCTGCTGGTCGAGATGGACGGCTTCGACGCGAACACCAACGTGATCCTGATCGCCGCGACCAACCGCCCGGACGTCCTGGACCCCGCGCTGTTGCGCCCCGGACGTTTCGACCGTCAGATCGGTGTGGACGCCCCGGACATGAAGGGCCGCGAGCAGATTCTGCGGGTGCACTCGAAGAACAAGCCCCTCGCCCAGAACGTGGACCTGGCCTCCGTTGCCAAGCGCACCCCGGGCTTCACCGGTGCCGAACTGGCCAACGTGATGAACGAGGCCGCACTGCTGACCGCCCGTTCCCACGCTCAGCTCATCGACGACCGCGCCGTGGACGAGGCCATCGACCGCGTGATCGCCGGTCCTCAGAAGCGCTCGCGCATCATGAAGGAATTGGAACGCAAGGTCACCGCGTACCACGAGGGCGGTCACGCGCTGGTGGCGGCCGCCCTGCGCAACACCGACCCGGTCACCAAGATCACCATCCTGCCCCGCGGCCGCGCACTGGGTTACACCATGGTGATGCCCGCGGACGACAAGTACTCCACCACTCGCAACGAACTGCTGGATCAGATGGCCTACGCCATGGGTGGCCGTGCAGCGGAGGAGCTCGTGTTCCACGATCCCTCCACCGGCGCCTCCAACGACATCCAGAAGGCCACGGACACCGCGCGCAAGATGGTCACCCAGTACGGCATGAGCAGCCGCATCGGTTCCGTGAAGATCGGCGGGGACAATTCCGACCCGTTCGTGGGCCGTGAAATGGGTTCCACGGGCAAGGACTACTCGGACAACACCCTGGCGGTCGTGGACGACGAAGTGCGCAAGCTGCTCGAGCAGGCCCACACCGAGGCCCACGAAATCCTGAACGAGAACCGCGATGTGCTGGACCGCTTGGCCCTGGAACTGCTCGAAAAGGAAACCCTCAACGAGGCGCAGATCGCGGAGATCTTCCGCGACGTGCGCAAGCGTGACCTGCGCCCCGTGTGGCACTCGGGCGACAACCGGCCGGTCTCGGACATCCCACCGGTGATCACAGCTGCCGAACGTGAAGAGGCCCGCCGCAAGCACACCCAGGATCCGGACACCATGGCCCCGCAGGACCAGGCGGTCGCGGCCAAGCCTGAGCACCCGCTCGAGGTCCCGGACCATGGTGAATCCCAGATGCCCGGAACCGACGGTCGAGGCGGCCCGCAGGGCGGTCCCGCGGGTGGCGAGCAGCAGGGCGAGGGCCAGAATCCTTGGTCTGCCGGATCGCAGGAGCAGCGGTAAATGACCCGGGACAACGGCCAGGAATTGTCCGAACCGATTTCCGGCTCGTACGCGGACTATCTCGAAGTCGAGCAATCCGACAACCGGATCGATCAGCCGCGGATCCAGGCCGCGGTACGCGAAATTCTGCTGGCTATCGGGGAAGATCCGGACCGCAGTGGTTTGAAGGACACTCCAGCGCGTGTAGCTCGCGCCTACGCGGAAATCTTCACGGGGCTTCACCAGGACCCCGCAGACTTGCTGGCCACCACATTCGACATCGGTCACGCCGAAATGGTCATGGTCAAGGACATTCCGTTCTACTCGACCTGCGAGCACCACCTGGTCCCGTTCCACGGCGTGGCCCACGTGGGATACATCCCGGGTCCTGAGGGCCGGGTCACCGGGCTGTCCAAGTTGGCGCGCCTGGTGGATCTGTTCGCCAAGCGGCCCCAGGTCCAGGAACGGCTCACCACCCAGGTGGTCGAGGCGCTCGTGGACAACCTGCATCCCGCAGGAGCGATCGTGGTGATCGAGTGCGAGCACCTGTGCATGTCCATGCGCGGCGTGCGCAAGCCCGGCGCGAAGACCGTGACCTCCGCGGTACGCGGTCAATTGCGCGACCCGGCAACCCGCGCCGAGGCCATGAACCTCATCCAATCGGGTCATAGTCGATGATCCCCAACGGTTCACACCGCATGGGTTGGGGATCCTATGAGCACCTGCCGCAGGGGCGCACGTTGGTCATGGGCATCCTCAACGTCACACCGGATTCCTTCAGCGACGGCGGCAGCCACGACACCGTGGACGCGGCCATTGCTCATGGTTTAGAGCTTGCTACCCAGGGAGCGGACATCGTGGACGTGGGTGGCGATTCCACCCGGCCGGGTTCTGTGCGCGTGAGCCTCGAGGAGGAACAGCGCCGCATTCTTCGGGTCATCCGCGAGCTGTCCGGCCGCGGCATTGTGATCAGCGTGGACACCCTCAACGCGGAGACCGCGGCCGCGGCCCTGGATGCCGGGGCGCACATCATCAATGACGTCTCCGGCATGAATGTCCAGCAGGACATGATCGACCTAGTGGCGCTGCGACAGGTGCCCTACATCTTGATGCATTCACGCGGCACGTCCACGACTATGGACGC
>JAFAAV010000125.1 GCA_023426375.1 Actinomycetes bacterium
AATACCAGCGCACCGCCCACAGGATCACATCACCCTGGAAATGGCGCCACTTGAAATCCGTCATCGTTCCGTCCGTCCAATCTCCGCCAAGCATGCTCAAGCTTCACGATTTTTGCAACAGAGCCATCGAGATCACAGGTGACGGATTCATCCAAGGTGAGGATGTTCTTGTCGCGATTCCCGTGAGCACCGCAGAAGGTGATGCCTCCGGGGTAGCTCGCGCAGTGATCGACCTGGACCAGCTCGGTAGCCAAACACGCGAGGTGGCGCTCATCGGGTACGTCTCGGGGCGCATCGTGACTGAGCAGCTCCGATGAGCACGCAGGGGCGGCAGTCCGGTTCGCTCGGCGACGAGATGACCAACATCCTGATCGCTGCACTCATTGGCGCGTTCGGGCTCACGCTCGTGCTTGGTGCCGCTGGTTCGATTGCGGCATTTCTCACTGGAGTGGACCAGCCCAGTGAAGGAATTGCAGGCGGCATCGGTGTCCTATTTGATCCCACCGATCCTGGCCGCGCACTCGGTGCCGAAGAGTTGAACCCGTTCGTGTACTGGCTGGTGGCGGGGGCGATGCTCACCATCCTTGTCGTTGTGCTCATGTGGGTCTGGAGTCGGTGGCGGCGGCACTCACGAAAGATTGACACCGACCCACGCAGACTTCCGGGCACCGCAACAGGACATGAAGTGCAGGCCACCGCATCGTCGAAAGCCTTGCTACGACGAGCTGGCACGCTTCGCCCGTCACTAGAGAAGCCAGGGTCCGCTGATGTTGGGTACCGGCTCGGCCAGTCCCGCGGCAAGGACGTGTGGGCCAGCGTCGAAGACTCGATCCTGCTCATTGGCCCGCCACGTTCAGGTAAGGGCCTACACATTGTCATCCCGGCGATCCTCGATGCGCCGGGCGCGGTCGTGACGACTTCAACTAGGCCCGACAATCTGACCGCGACGTTGCGCGCACGAATGCGAGTCGGACCGGTCATGGTCTTTGATCCGCAGCATCTCGCAGAGGGCGTGCCCGCGGGCCTGCGGTGGTCTCCAATTCGTGGGTGTGAGGATCCTCTAACTGCGATGATTCGCGCTACCGGTCTTGCGTCGGCAACCGGACTTGCCGACGGGGGCGTCGATGGAGGCGGATTTTGGGAGGGCAAGACTCGTGTCGCGCTGCAAGCGATGCTGCATGCTGCGGCACTTGACGATCGCACACCCGCAGAACTCTTCCGCTGGACGCTCGACCCATCAGCGGCCGCTGATGCTGTTGCTATCTTGAACGCTTCACCTCGTGCTGCGACCGGCTGGTCCGAGGGGCTTGAAGCGATGATCGAGACCGATCCACGCACCCGCGACTCTATCTGGCAGGGTGTCTCACTCGCACTCGCAGCGCTCGCCGACCCTCGTGTGCTCGACGCGGTGAGCCCCGGTCCAAACGAAGCCTTCGACCCGGAAGCATTCATCCGCGACAAAGGCACCCTGTATCTGCTCGCAACTGGCGCGGGCGCGGGGAACAGTGCCGCGCTCGTTGCAGCATTTGTCGAGGATCTCGTCGAAACCGCCCGCCGCATGGCAGCTCGATCACCCGGGGCACGACTTGACCCACCCATGTTGCTCGCACTCGATGAAATCGGCAACCTTGCACCGCTACCGTCACTGCCGACGCTCATGGCTGAGGGCGGAGGAACTGGCATCACGACGATGCCTGTGCTGCAATCGCTCGCTCAGGCCCGCGACAGATGGAGTGAGAATCAAGCCGCTGCGATCTGGGACGCGAGCATCGCGAAGATCATTCTCGGTGGCGCATCGAACTCCCGGGATTTGCAAGACCTCTCGACCTTGATCGGTGAACGCGACGAGTTCACCGATTCTGTGACGCTCGGAGACTACGGATCACGCTCCAGCCAACGCTCTATACGACGGGTACCGATCATGCCGCCCGATCGCATCCGAACAATGCCGTTCGGTACCGGCGTCGTGCTGCTCCGTTCAGCTCCGCCGATCATCGTCGACCTGCTGCCCTGGCCAAAACGCTCCGACGCATCGTCGCTCAAGCGCGAACGGAGCGAGATCGAAACACTGCTCGAAAACCGGCCCGGCAACGAGTAGGTAATGGCACGACAGCGCGGGATCGTCCGCGCACCTGACTGATACAGCGACCAAGCATTCCGGTCGCCCAAAAAGTCAGGAGATTGATCATGTCGATCCACACGCAAGAGTCAGTCTCGGGCTTCGTTGCCACGGACCCGAAACTCACCACCTCGTCGAACGGGGATTCTCGCTTGTACTTTCGTTTCGGGCAGGAGCATTTTCGACGCGAGGACGACGGCAGCTTCACTCAGACCGATACGACCTACCATCACCTCGTGGTGTTTGGGCGAACAGCGGAACACGCGAATGAAAGGTTCAGTAAAGGCGACAACTTCATTGCCGAAGGCTATTCGCACGAGTACAGCTTCGAGCGTGATGGCCAGAAGGTTGAAGGCGAAGAATTCGTCGCAAAGCGCATCGGTCATGACACAGCGCGCACGCGGTACGAAGTTGACCGAGCAACCCGGCCAGCCGGGCGCGAAGCAGTGGGCCGAGAGCCGAACCGCGCGTTCGATTCCCCTAGGCAGCGACCGAGCAATGACGCTCCGGTGCTCGGCCGCTGAGAATCGGGAGAGGCACAATGATGAACGACCGCAACGTTCCCGAGGGCGCCTTCGACGACCCGTCGGAGCCCAGCTTTGGACCAGAACCAGTCGCCGGACCGCCACACCCGATCAACTGGAACCTACTCACAGCCCACGACCTTGAGCAAGAGTTGCTAGAACTCAATCGTTGGGTCAACTGGCTGCGACAGGAGTATGGCCTGCCTGCATCGGAGGTTCCGCCACTTTGGCATCGACATCCTGAGCTTCTTTGGGAGCTGTCAGCACTCCATCTGCACTGGCTTTGCGCTTATGACCCTGACCAAGATGGCTCCGCTCCCCTGGGTTGGCATCGCGATTTCGCCGACGCACGCGGTCGTCTCCGCGATTGGGTAGCCGCCAGCGGCACACGTCGAGACCGAGATCGCCCTACGAGACAGACTCCATGGCCTGGGGATGAGCACATGCAAGAAGTTGTTGAGAAGGTCATCGACGACCGTGATGCCGACTTTGTGGAGTTCGTGCTCGACCAAGTCGCTGCCCGTGAAGCAGCCGAGGATGCTTTCTATGCGAATATCGATGACCGCACAGGTGAGGTGCACGAATGAGAGCGCTCAGTGGCTGAGCGCCACAACTCGATCGTCGGAGTGCAACTGCGCTTCGCTGAGCTTTCGCTCCCTCGCCTCATAGCGACGGCAGCGAAAGAGCAGAACGAGGCTGGCCGGGCCGATGGCAATGAACTTCATCATGTTCCACAGCGCGACCAGCGTGATGAGATTCACCCAGCCTGGCCCGCCTGCCGCGGTGAAGTTCACGCACCAGAACGCGATAAGTAGATAGGGAACCGCAAGCGCCATTGCTGGAACGCCCCACTTGAGTCCCTGCCGCCTGCGAATGAGGTTGAGAATCACATTGGTCGGCATACATCGCCGCATGAATGCGCGAACGTAGATGCTCAGAATCCAGATTGAGCGAAACATTTTGGGCCTCCGATACACGTGCTTCTGAGTCGAAGAGACAACATGTATCGATTTCCCGTGAGGGCCGCCCCGAGGGGCCTACTAGTTGGTGACGTGCCTCCACTACCAATGTACGCCTGCCGCAGAGGATCCGAAAGGGGTGCCCGTGCGGAGCACCTCTTGACCAAAGACCCACGTTCAAGGAGGATGCCATGCCCACGCTCTCAGAATTCGCCACGAATGATCGCGCCGCTCGTGTGGCGCTTTCGCTCGTGGGAACCCCCAACGACCCCACGACCGGACGCCTGCTTGAGCAGGTCGGAGCGGTCGAGCTAATCAAGTTGGTCGGCATGGACGGCGCGGCTCCGGGAATGGATGACGTTGCGACAGCCGTGTGGCGCGACCGCATGCGCTCTGCAACGACGCCGGAGAATCTTGCAACAAGGATCAGCGATGCCCGATCCTTTCGGGTAGTTATTCCGAGCGATCCAGATTGGCCCGCTGCCCTGAACGATCTCGGCGATCGCACACCATACGCACTGTGGGCAAAGGGCCGCACCGAACTGCTCTCGACCCCAATTTCGCAGCGGGTCACGATCACGGGATCGCGAGCTGCAACTTCTTACGGCGCTCACGTCACGGAGGAACTCTGTGACGACTTAACGACGAGCGGCAAGACGCTCGTCGCCGGAGCCGCCTACGGAATCGACGGCTCGGTTCACCAGGCGGCACTTCGACGCGGAGGTGACACCATTGCTGTGCTGGCATCCGGTATTGATCGCCCCTACCCAATGGGGCACGCCGATTTGCTTGAACGCGTCGGCAATCGAGGTCTCACAATTTCCGAGGTACCGCCTGGCACCGCGCCCACTCGCCAACGTTTCCTCGACAGGGCTCGGATTCTCGGGGCGCTATCGGGCACGACCGTAGTGGTTGAAGCTGGCGCTCGTTCAGGCACGCTGCGAATCGCGCAAGAGGCCGCGGAGCTGGGTCGCCGGGTAGGCGCTGTACCCGGCCCGGTAACCAGCGCGGCGAGCGCGGGTGCGAACTTGTTACTGCAGCAGGGAATGGCTCGTGTCGTCACCAACGGCCACGACGTAATAGATCTAGAAGACCAAAACCAAAGCGCCCCCGAACGGATGTCGATCCGTCAGGGGGCGCCCCGTGTTGCGTCGCAGCACAGCCGAGTGCTGTGACGTTCATTTCATGTTGGGCATCTCGACGACAAGAGCGTCACGTATCTCCTCAACGTCGACGCGAATGAGTCTGCCGATTCGATATCCACGCACGGTTCCATCTGCGATGCGACGTCGAATCGTCTTTGTCGAGACTCCAAACATCTCGGCGGCTTTCGTCAGCGAGATGAGTCCTTGCTCAGGACTCTCGGGTCGAGTTCGGACAGTCATGGTGATACCTCCCGGTCGGCTAGTTGGTTTCACTTCACAGGTGTCCCTCGGTGTCCATACCCGACGCATCTCAATCCGCCGGATCGCCCTCAGCTTGCGCAATGCTCGCCGCCACACGATCACTCATTCGATCGGCAAGCTCTCGATCGCGACTCATCGTCGCGTGCTGATACCGCAACACGATGTGAATATCCGCGTGGCCACCTCGCCTCATCAGCTCGGCGAGCGTCGCTCCCTCCTGCGCGAAGATCGTGAGCCCCGTGTGTCGCAGATCATGAAACCTAAAGCGGTGCGGCAATCCCTGAACATCGTCTCGCGCGTCCATCCACAGGTATCCCCACCTGGTATTGGACAGGGGGACCGAGCCTTTCGCATCTGTCGGCAGCACTGGAGCGTTAGGTTCCGACGCTACATATGTGTCCAAGTGCTGCCGCAGCCGCACGAGCATCAATCTTGGGATGCTAAGGGATCTCTGCCCCGCCTCGGTCTTGAGCGTTGTGTACCCACCGGTGTTCGCATTGAGCTGCCGCCGTACATGCAGCGTCGCTCCACCGTCATCGCGCCACTCGATGTCGCGGCGTTGAAGGCCAAGACACTCGCCCCGTCGCAACTGACACCACGCAGCCAGCAAGATGGCAATCGCCCACTTGTCGGGCACTGCTGCGTACAGCGCCTCTACCTGCACCGGTGTTGCGACATCGTCTCCAGAATCATGATCAGCATCGTGGCGCACGGACTTTTGCTTAGGAACCGAGATGTCCGGCACCGAAGAAATGAGGCCTTCGCGCGCAGCCTGCCTCAGGATCATCATGAGGACCACGAGTACGGGCCGAGTGATGCCGTTGAACTTCGACTTGGGGTTCAACGGTGCAGGAATCCGATCGAGCCGATCGGTCATTTTCTTGATTCGCTCAACGTTGATCTCGCGGAGTGGCGTGTCGCCAAACTCAGGGATGAGGTATCCGATGACCTTGCCCTTGTAGGACCGGATCGTGCCAACTGCTCGCTGTTTACCCTGGCGGTTCGGCTCGTCTCTGATCATCTTCAGCCAACGCTGCGAATACTCTTCGAAACCCATCGACCTCGCGGTCTCTGCGGCGACCTCCGCGCGAAGTCTCGCTGCGGTGACTTCTGGCGGCTCCCAAAGACCCCGCGCCATCCGCGTCTGGAGGCTCGCGAGCCACGTCCGGGCGTCAGTCTTGGTCACGAATGTGAGCGGCTTGTCGTCGTCAGTTCTGGCGGTGTAGGTCTTTCCGTCCGGTCCTGGATAACGGACCTGCCACCGGCCGGAAGGGAGTTTCCTCAACCTTCCCCATGCTTCCCGTTTGAGCGTTGCATTCGCTTGTGCGGTGGTGCTCATTATGGCCTCCCGTGGACTGAATTGGACTCCTGCGGGCGGTCATGCCCCTTCGTGCCCCTCTTCACACCCGAGACACAAGTTCCGCGTAGTTCCGCGGCTCCCACGGGTACGCAGTCGCAATGTGGGGCACGTTGGGGCACGACCTGGAGGGCACGTGAACCCGAAAACCAGGTCCGCGAGCACCTCCTCTCCCACTTGGAAGGTAGGCGCGTGCCCCCTACGTGCCCCTCTGAATGGATATTGCTGTTCATTTCTGTCCTCCTTTGTCTTTTGACTGGAGGCACGAAAAACGCCCCGGATCTGCGAAAACTCGCAGATCCGGGGCGCGACCAGGCCTTTTGTAAGACCCTTCAGAACTGAACTTCTAGAAGTCCCAGTCCTCGTCTTCCGTGTTCACGGCCTTGCCGATCACGTAGGAGGAACCGGAGCCGGAGAAGAAGTCGTGGTTCTCGTCCGCGTTCGGGGACAGGGAAGACAGGATCGCCGGGGACACGTCGGTCATCTCGCGGGGGAACAGCGCCTCGTAGCCCAGGTTGTTCAGGGCCTTGTTGGCGTTGTAGTGCAAGAACTTCTTGACGTCCTCGGTCCAACCCACCGTGTCGTAGAGGGACTCGGTGTAGGCGATCTCGTTCTCGTACAGCTCATCGAGCAGGTCGTAGGTGTACGCCTTGAGCTCTTCCTGACGCTCCGGAGTCTCCTCAACCAGACCGCGCTGGTACTTGTACCCGATGTAGTAACCGTGCACGGCCTCGTCACGGATGATCAGACGAATCAGGTCCGCGGTGTTGGTCAGCTTGGCGTGCGAGGAGAAGTACATGGGCAGGTAGAAGCCCGAGTAGAACAGGAAGGACTCCAGCAGCGTGGAGGCAACCTTCTTCTTGAGAGGGTCATCACCCTTGTAGTACTTGATGATGATCTCGGCCTTGCGCTGCAAGTAAGGGTTCTCGCGCGACCAGCGGAACGCCTCGTCAATCTGCTTCATCGACGACAGCGTGGAGAAGATCGAGGAGTAAGACTTGGCGTGCACCGACTCCATAAACGCGATGTTGGTGTACACCGCTTCCTCGTGCAGGGTCTTAGCGTCCGGGATCAGCGACACGGCACCCACGGTGCCCTGAATGGTGTCCAGAAGGGTCAGACCGGTGAAGACCTTCATGGTGAGGTCTTGTTCCTGCTCGGTCAGGGTCTTCCAGGACTGGACATCGTTGGACAGCGGCACCTTCTCGGGAAGCCAGAAGTTGGAGGTCAGGCGATCCCAGACTTCAAGGTCCTTGTCGTCCTGAATGCGGTTCCAGTTAATGGCCTCCGCCGGGTGGCGGAGCAGTTCAACCTTTTCAGGTGTCATGGCGCGCGCTGGCTCCTTCGCTTAGTGAGGGGGCCGTCCAGCTACCCGGGGTTCCGCGCGCTCACGCGCGGTCGGGACGACGGCGCTTCAAGAGTAGCCCACACCGTTCAGTTCGGGCGATGGCCCAGGTCACCGGCACGTCCCGGGCTCGGAGTGGTTGGCAGAATCGCACACCGGTCTCCCCATGTCACGGCCTGTTTTCTGTCGGCGAAGTTCCCGAGAAACCCTTTCCAGATACACATGTGTGAGGTCATGATGGTCACATCAGCGCCCCGATCGGGGTGGCTCGATCTACCGAAAGGAGACCGTCATGGTGGACATCGGAGGACTTGGAGACAAGGCAAAGCAGTTCGCTGAGGACAACCCGGACAAGGTTGACCAGGGCATCGAGAAGGCCGGAGACACCGTGGATGACCGCACCGGCGGTCAGCACGCGGAGCACGTCGACAAGGGCCAGGATGCACTGCGTGACAAGCTCGGCGGCGGCAACGAGCAGTAATAGCTGATAGAACGGCGCCCCTCGGAAGAGATTCCGAGGGGCGCCGTTTGCTATGCAGTGAGAGTCGCGAAAAGCCCTGAAGGACTCAGGCCTCGCCGCCCTCACGAGCGAGCGCCGTCAGACGGGACACCGCGCGGTAGTACTTCTTCTGGTAGCCGCCGGCCATCATTTCCTCGGTGAAAACCTTGTCGAACGGCACACCGGTCGAGAGGATCGGCAGATCTTTGTCGTACAGGCGGTCGGCCAATACCACGAACCGCAGTGCCACCGCCTGCTGGTCAATCGTGCGCACCCCGCGCCACACGATGGCGTCCAAACCGTCGATCAACGCACGATAGCGGGACGGGTGCACGCGGGAGAGGTGCTCGACCAGCGCGTCGAAGTCGTCGATCGCGACGGTCTTGCCCGAGAAGGCTTGTTCGGCAGCGGCGTCCAGAGCGGCGTCGTCGGCGAGAGGCTGGGGGGCTTCGGGAAGACCGCGGTGGCGGTAGTCCTCGCCGTCGATCCGCACGACGTCGAACTGGGAGGAAAGCACCTGGATCTCGCGCTGGAAGTCCTGGGCCGCGAACCGACCCTCACCCAACGAGCCGGGAAGGGTGTTGGAGGTCGCCGCGAGCTTGACGCCGGCGTCCGCGAGTTCACGCATGAGACGCGACATCAACACTGTGTCCCCGGGATCGTCGAGCTCGAACTCGTCGATGCACACGAGCTTGTAGTCCTTGAGCGCCTCCACGGTGTGGCGGAAGGTCAGCGCACCCACCAGGTTGGTGTACTCCACGAACGTGCCGAACGCCTTGGGGCCCGGAACCGCGTGCCACAGGGACGCCAGGAGGTGGGTCTTACCCACACCGAAGCCACCGTCCAGGTAAATCCCCTGAGCAGCGGAGGCCTTCTGACCGCCTCCCCCACCGAATAGCTTGGAGAAGAACCCATTGCCGGAGGACTGGCCGCCACCCACACCGGCAGCGAACGCCTTGAGCTTCTCGACGGCCTCCGCCTGCGACGGCTGGGAAGGATCGGGCCGATATGTGTCGAAGGAAACCTCTCCGAAGCGCTCGGACGGACGGAAACCGTCCAGCAACTCGTGGCCAGATACGCGCGGATTACGCTCCACGAGGTGTTCAATGTGCATGCTCACGTGAGGGGCCTCCCTGCCCGCTGCGCCACGCCCGCGAATCCACGGGCGTCGGGCACCGGACGGCATTGATCGGTACGGATTTTGAGCAGCCAAACTACTCCTGCCCCGATGCTACCGGTCAGCCCGTGGTGAACACATGCGCCGCAACTCCCTGGTTGCAGCTTTCTCTCATGCATCCGCCGCGGCGAGCGCACTACGCTGGAAACCAAGTCCCGCGCGCCGCGACGCGCACGTCTACACACGAGGAGTACTCCACATGCCCGTGGAAGCAGAAAACAACCAAGAATTCTCCCAGTACGCCCATCCGGAGCGGCTGGTCTCCACCCAGTGGGTGGCCGATAACGCTGGCAAGCCCGGTGTGGTGGTTGTCGAATCCGACGAGGACGTCCTGCTGTACGAAACCGGTCACATCCCCGGTTCCGTGAAGGTTGATTGGCACACGGATCTCAACGAGCCGGATACCCGCGATTACGTGGACGGCAAGCAGTTCGCCGAGCTCATGTCCCGCAAGGGTATTTCCCGCGACGACACGATCGTGGTGTACGGCGACAAGTCCAACTGGTGGGCCGCCTACGCCCTGTGGGTCTTCACGCTGTTCGGCCACGAGGACGTCCGTCTCATGAACGGCGGTCGTGACAAGTGGGTGGCCGAGGGCCGCGAACTCACCACCATCGCCACCGAGGTCACCCCCACCGACTACCCCGTGGTCGAGCGCGATGACTCCGTGATCCGTGCCTACCGCGAGGACGTCCTGGAGAACCTGGGCAAGACTCCGCTGATCGACGTGCGTTCCCCACAGGAGTACACCGGCGAACGCACCCACATGCCGGACTACCCCCAGGAGGGCACGCTGCGCGGCGGTCACATCCCCACCGCGGCGTCCGTTCCGTGGGCTCGCGCAGCGGCCGAGGACTCCACGTTCAAGTCCCGTGATGAACTGGATGCGATCTACCGCGAGGAAGTCGGCCTGACCGACGGTGACGACATCATCGCCTATTGCCGCATCGGCGAGCGTTCCTCCCACACGTGGTTCGTGCTCACCCACCTGCTGGGCTTCGACAAGGTTCGCAACTACGACGGTTCCTGGACCGAGTGGGGCAACGCCGTGCGCGTACCCGTGGCCCAGGGTGAGGCCCGCGGCGAAGCTCCGGAGGGTGCCCGGTGACCACCGACGCTTTACCGAATCAGGTCCAAGAGCTGATCGAGGATTTCGACGCCGTTCCGGAACCTGACAAGCTCCAGCTCCTTCTCGAGTTCTCCCGTTCGCTTCCCGAGCTTCCCGCCCGGTACGGCGAGCACCCGGAGGAACTCGAGCAAGTGGTCGAGTGCCAGTCCCCGCTGTTCCTGGCCGTTGAGCTCGAAGAGGGTACCCAGGATCCCGGCGTGAACATCTTCTTCTCCGCTCCGGCGGAGGCTCCGACCACGCGCGGATTCGCGTCCATCCTGCACGAGGGATTGAACGGTCTGCCGGCCTCCACCGTGCTGGGCATCCCCGATGATCTGCCCGAGCGCTTCGGGCTGACCAAGCTCGTGTCCCCGCTGCGCATGCGCGGTATGTCCGCCATGCTGGGGCGGATCAAACGGCAGGTCCGGGAACAGCAAGCGGCCCGCGCCGCCGGCTGACCGTGGCTCGTAAACGCCCCGGGGCTCGGGCATCGCACGCCGCTACGGCGGCGCTGGCGATGCTCGACGCCGCCGGGGTTGCCTATACGGCGCTGCCCTACCAGCACGATCCGCGCACGGAATCGTTCGGGTTGGAGGCCGCACATGCCCTGGGTAAGGATCCGGCGTGCGTGTTCAAAACCATCATGGTTGTCCACGACAAGAACTGGGCCACGGTCATGGTCCCGGTGAGTTCCACGGTGGATCTGAAGGCGACCGCCCGAGAACTGGGCTGGAAGAAAGCGAGTCTCGCAGCGGCGTCGTCAGCTCAAACCCGCACCGGCTACGTGGTGGGCGGTATCTCGCCGCTGGGCCAGAAGAACCCCTCACCAACGCTGCTGGATGAATCCGCGCGGGACCTGGCGACTGTGCTCGTCTCCGGTGGACAGCGCGGACTGGATGTCGAGTTGTCCCCCTCTGACCTGCTCAGGCTGACGGACGGGCGGTACGCACCGCTGGCCGCTTGAGCTTGGTGGGCAGCCACTCGCGCACGGCACGCTCCCAGCGCTTGCGGTCGATGTTCCATTCCTTGGTGTGCCGGGCACCGGCGAAACCCACGAAGTCCACGAACGGGCTGAGCTCGGCCAGGTGCACGGAACCCTCGACCGGGACCACCTCGTCGTCGGTGGAATGCAGAATGAGCGTGGGTGTGGTGATGTCCTCCCAGCGTGACAACCAGTCCAGCGCGTGCAGATCCAGTGGCGCGGCCAGGCCGGTGATCTTGGGACCCAGTCGATGGGAGATCAGGTCGGTGGCCATGCGGCCGATGCGCCGGGGAATCCTGTGGATCTTGGCCTGGTGAGCGACCAGCTCGAACCAGTCCACGACCGGACCGTCCAGCACCACCGCACGGACCTTGTTGCGGTACTGGGTGAGTTCCAGGGTGCGGAGCACAATGGCACCGCCCATGGACCAACCGAACAGCACGATGTCCGTGGCGCCGCGGGACAGGGCGTACTCGAGGCCGGCCTCGACGTCCTCCCATTCCGTGAATCCCAGGCCGTAACGGTTGTCCTGGGTGGCCGGGGCCTCGCGGTCGTTGCGGTAGGAGACGATCAGGCTGTGCAGCCCGAGTTCGTGTGCGACCCTGGCACCGCGAATGCATTCCATTCGCTGTGCCCCGCGACCGTGCACCATGACCGCCCACACGCCCTCATGACGCTGCCGGTCAGTGTCACCGTCCGCGGGAATCACCCACGCGGGAGCGGGACCGAGCTCCGTGGCCACGTCGACCTTCTCGAAGGCCAAGCCCGCGTCGCCGGGCCGTGCGTAGACCGTGCCGGTCCACCACCCTTTCTTGCCCTCTTCCAACTCGCCCCGGTAGATCCGTTCAACCAAGCGGGTCACTGTGTTGTGGTTCTGCCGCACCACGAAGCCGATGCGCGCCATGCTCTGCCCCTCGTCGAAACGCAGCGCATACGTACCGGCGGCGCGGGTGTCCGTATTAGCGGGCAACGTGATGAGCGGCTGACCGGAATTCGGGTCGTTCTCGAGCTTCAAGACCGTGAGTTTGCCCCCGACCTTGGGTGGCACCACCACTTGGCGTGCGATGAGCGCGGCCAGTCCACTGGACAGGGCGAAGGTCGCCGAGGCCGCACCAATACTCGCCGTGGCACCCACAATGGCACCGTGTCGCCACGAACGGGCAGGGGCGTCTCCGGAAGGACTCAAAAGGGAAGCCATGTCGTCATTCTGACATGTCGACCCTGGACGCCACCGCCGGGCATATTAGAGCCCGGTGAACTGTTGTACCCAGTGGCCCGATCCATCACGTCAGCTGTCACGCTGACTATCCAGATACCACCTACGCCACCTACGAAACGGAGAAGTTATGTCTGAGAACTCCACCAACGAGTCGGTCTCCGCCCAGTCCGCCGCCCGCACCGATGCCCAGTGGCGCGAGATGCTGAGCCCCACCGAGTACCAGGTGCTGCGTCAGGGCGGTACGGAGCGCCCATTCACCGGTGACTACGTGGACACCGAGACCACCGGCGTGTACGAATGTCGCGCGTGTGGTGCGGAATTGTTCCGTTCCACCACCAAGTTCCACTCGAACTGTGGCTGGCCCTCGTTCTTCGAGCCGTTGGCCGAAGACCGGGTCCGATACATCGAGGACACCTCCATGGGCATGAAGCGCGTTGAGGTTCGCTGCGCGGCGTGCGATTCCCACATGGGGCATGTTTTCGAGGGTGAAGGCTTCGACACCCCCACCGACCTGCGGTACTGCATCAACTCCGTGTCCATGCGCTTGGTGCCGGACGCGGACGGCGAATAAGGGCGGCGCCGGCTACTCAGTAGTTACTGACCACCCAGCTAAGTCGTCGACATTTCTCACGGCGTGGCTCCCCTCGACCCCACCAACTCACTGGCTAATGTGAGCCTTGTGAGCGCGGTAAGCGAGCTGAACAGCACCCCGGAGGAATTTCGCACGGCAGTGCGATCCCTCGGTCGTGCACGCACTCGTCCGGAGGTTTCGCTGGCTCGTATCACGCCTCCCAACGGCCTGGCGCCCCACGCAATCTCGATCGCGGCTGAAGTGGGCCGGATTCAACGCCGCACCCTCCGTCCCACGCGTCATCACGAACAGACGCAAGCGCCCACCACGGGGAGGTTCGTGATGTTGTACGACCCGTCCCGACCCGAGCCGTGGGGCGGTCCTTTCCGCATCGTCAGTTGGTTCCGGGCCCACATGGACCTGGACATCGGGCGGGACGAACTGCTCACGGACGTCAGCTGGTCGTGGTTGACCGACGCCCTGGACGGCAGCGGCGCCCGGTACATGGCGGAGGGCGGAACTGCCTCCCGCACCATGGAAAAGGGCTTCGGATCCCTGAGGGAGAACACGGACAGCGTGGAAATCGAGGTTCGTGCCTCGTGGACACCGTTGACCGATGGTGACCCTCAGAACTGGGCCGCGGCGCACGTGGAAGCCTGGTCAGAATTACTGTGCACCGCCACGGGCCTCCCCCCGTACAGGGAAGGCGTGACGTATTTGTAGTGGATCACACCTACTGATGGGTTCAGTGGCAGTACGGTAGGTACAACAGTTATCGATCCATTTGTCAGGAATTCTCATTAGCACCGTGAGTGATCAATCTCCCAGGCCGCCGCAGAAGCCTCAGACCACGGAAGTAGTGGTCGAGGGGTTCGAGGATTTCCACGTCCCGGCCACCGTTCACCTGCACGGACCCGCCGAGGGCATCCCCCGTGTGGTGGATACGGCACGCGGTCTGGCGCGGGCTGCAGAGCAACTTGCGGAAGCCACCGGCCCCGTGGCCATCGACACCGAACGTGCCTCCGGGTTCCGCTTCGGCCAACGCGCGTTTCTGGTCCAGATCCGACGCGAAGGCGCTGGCACCGTACTGATCGACCCTGAGGCCGTGGGTTCCTTGGCCAGCATCAACGAGGCCCTGAGCGGCGTCGAATGGGTGCTGCACGCGGCCACCCAGGATATGCCGTGCCTGCGGGACCTGGACATGACTCCCGACCTGCTGTTCGACACGGAGCTGGGTGGTCGGCTGCTCGGACTCCGCAAGGTGGGCTTGGCCTCGATGACCGAGGAGCTGCTCGGATTCACGATGTCCAAGGAACACTCCGCCGTGGACTGGTCCAAGCGGCCGCTGCCCCAGGACTGGCTCAACTACGCAGCTCTGGACGTCGAAGTTCTGGTTCAGCTGCGATGGGCCACGGAAGAGCGCCTGGTCGAGGCGGGCAAACTCGACTGGGCCCGGCAAGAGTTCGAGGCCGTCCGCACGGCACCGGCTCCGCCTCCCCGCAAGGATCCGTGGCGCCGTACCCACGGCATCGGCAACGTACGCGGACGCCGCAAGCTCACCGCCGTGCGAAATCTCTGGACGGCTCGCGAGAACCTTGCCAAACACAAGGACCTCTCCCCCAGCAGGCTCCTGCCCGATTCCGCCATCATTGCGGCCGCGAATGCGATGCCCCGTACCGTGCCGCAGCTGCTGGCAACCCCTGGATTCCACGGCCGCTCGGCCTCCCGGGAAGCTCCGCGCTGGCTGACAGCAGTCCAAGAAGCCCGGCTCACCGAGGATCCTGTGCCTCACAACGTTCCCTCGGACGCACTCCCCCCGGTCAAGGGCTGGGACACCAAGCGACCCGAGGCCGCCGCGAGGCTCAAAGCCATCAAACCGGCCGTGGCCGAACACGCGGAAACCGTGGGCATGCCCACCGAGAACCTGATCACGCCCGAACTCTTGCGCCGTTTCTGTTGGCAACCGCCCCGCTCCACGTCGGACGAGGCCGTGGCACAACGGTTGAAAGAACTCGGGGTGAGGCAGTGGCAGATCGAACAGGTCACACCAGTCATCGGCAGCACGTGGCGCGAACTAAGGGCTCAGCGGCGCGCCGAGAAGCACGCTGACGGCACGACGCCCGGGACTGCCCCCGGTACCGACCCCGCGGCTGCCTCCGATTCCACGGAGCACCAGTAGAGAGCCGGCCCGGTAGACAGCTCCGCGGGGAGGTCAAGGAAAACGCCCCATCCTGCAAAGCAAGAACATGGCAGTGGCCGCACATCCATCCGGATGTGCGGCCACTGTCTGTAACGAGTGAAGATTACTTCTTCATGTCGTCCTTGGTGGGTGCCGGCTCTGCGGCATCCATGTCAACGTCCTTCTCGGTGGTCTCCGGCTTGGGCAGATCCGAGTTCGAGTTGGAACCGACCTTGGCCTTGACCGATGCGGCGCCGCCCTGTGCCTTGTCCTTGACGGCCGATGCGCCGTCCTGAGCCTTGGCGGACACGGTTCCGGCTGCCTTCTGCGCGGTGTCGGCGAGCTTGCCGCCCACCACGGGGACCTCGGCCTTGACCCAGTCGGTGCCCTCGGCGACCTTGTCCTGAACCTTGGGGTCGTTCCAGGTGTTGAT
>JAFAAV010000130.1 GCA_023426375.1 Actinomycetes bacterium
AGCGCGGAGGGCAGCAACTTGTTGGAGATGTTGCCGATCATGAAGGCCTGGTACATCGAGGCCTGCCCGAGGATCGGGTAATAGGTCAGCGGTTCCACGATCCAGATCACCGCGAACGTTCCGGCAATCGCCAGGAAGGCGGTGAGAATCTTGGTCTGGTCCACTTCCAGGCCGCTGAAGAACACCAGGTAGGCCGGGCCGGCGAGCGAAATCAGTAGGCCCACGATCATTGTGAGGCGACCCCAGCGGGCGGTGGTGCGGTCGAAAGTCTGGAGAGCGGCGTCGTGGCCGGTCACTGTAGTCATGAGTTAGTCCTTTGAGATCTCAGAAACCGGTTCAGGCCGCGAACAGCCCGGAGGAGACAGCCACGTAGGTGAGCACCAGGGCCGTAAGGATGGCGATGCCCAGGGCCCATTCGCGTAGCCACTTGAGGTTGAGCTGCTTGGCCAGGAACAGGCACGCGCCCATCACGGCCGCCGAGGAGAAGAACGCGACCACGTGATATCCGGACTTAGGCAGCTCGGCGAATCCGAGGGCGAAGAACGCGGCAAGCATGGCAGCACCGGGAACCACGATCATCACGGCCGGATTCACGCGGCGCAGCTTGGCGTCACCGCGCTTGAGGATGGGCGTGAAAATCAAGGTGGCGAGCATCCACATGGCACCGCCCAGGCTCATGGCCATGAAGGCGACGGCGAACACGCTCTGCGTGTAGGTGGGCCCGCCCAGCTCGGCCTCCATGGTGCCGGCGGCGATACTCGCTGCAGCAGTTTCGTAGGAGACGGAGCCGATCAGACCGATGCGCACCAGCACGGCGGGCGTGCCGAACACGGTGAGCAGCGCAACGGCCACGAGCACCACGGCAAGCGACGGGCCGATGGCGGACACCGCGCCGGTGCGGAACGAGGTCTTGAGTTCGTCGGAGGTCATACCCACGGCGGGTGCGGCCTGCCGGACCGCGCGGACGTAAATCAGGGTTTGAACGATGATGACCGCGAAGACACCCAGGGCGCAGATCCACAAGATGGGGGTGTTGGCTGCGGCCAGGATGTCCGTTGAACCGCTGTCGAAAGCAGTGGGGATGTGCATGGGGACTCCGAAGATCGGGCAAGTTGAACGCCCCCATCAAAACACAAGGCGTGACCCGTGTCACGAAGAATCTCATGTTTTCGTTCTACGGGCCACGCCTTGCGTGGAGTTTTTTACATGACCGCAGTGTTTTACGTGATCAATCGTTCACGGGCCGGTCCCCGCCCGAATCCGCACGATAGGCGCGCGAGCCGGCGCCAGCGGCGTCGTCGTTGGTCGTGCCGACCTTGGGTGCGTCCTCAGTGTGCGCATCCACGTGCTTGTCGGAACCCTCGTGGCTGTCCGCGTGGCCGTGGCCCTTCTTGCCGAAGGGCAGCAGGTGCATGATCACCACGATGATGGCGCCCCAGATGAGGCCCAACAGGAGCGAGAAGAACGTCTCGATCAGCCACGCGAGCGCACCGCCGATGCCCGCGACGTGGTGGGCCGGCTCCGCCAGGTGGTGGACCCACTCGTAGGGGGCGGTGAGGCCCAGCTCGTCCATGCCCACCAAGATGATGTGGCCGCCCACCCACAGCATGGCGAAGACGCCCACAATGGAAATCACCTTGAGCACAATGGGCATGGCCTTGACCAGCGCCATGCCGAATTTCTGCGCACCTTGGGATTCGCGCTCGGCCATGGACAGGCCGATGTCGTCCATCTTCACGATCAGCGCGACAAAGCCGTACACGGCCACGGTGATGCCGATGGCCACGACAATCAGGATCGCGGCGCGCGCCCAGATGCTTTCGGCGGCGACCTCGTTGAGGGCGATCACCATGATCTCCGCGCTGAGGATGAAGTCCGTGCGGATCGCGCCGGACGTGACTTCCTTCTCCGCTTCTTTACCGCGCTTGACCGCCGGTTCATCCGGGGCGTGGTCCTTCTTGGAGAAGTGCTCGTAAACCTTTTCCGCGCCCTCGAAGCACAGGTACGTGCCGCCGAGCATCAGCAGCGGCGTGAGCAGGAACGGCGCGAACTGGCTCAACAGCAGCAACGCCGGAAGGATGAAGAGTAGTTTGTTGCGCAGCGAACCCTTGGTGATCGTCCAGATGATCGGGAGTTCCCGCTTGGGATCCACGCCGTGCACGTAGCGCGGGGTCACCGCGGCATCGTCCACGACGACGCCCGCGGCCTTCGCGCTCGCGCGACCGGCCGCCGCAGCCACGTCGTCAACGCTTGCCGCCGACAACTTCACGAGAGCGGCAATATCATCCAGTAATGCGGCCAACCCAACAGCCATGACCGTTCCTCAATTCGGTGGGAAGCAATGTGTCTGGAGTAAGGGTAAGGCCAGATCAGCCCGCCCGCTTACCCAACACCGCCACCAAGAACCCGCTGTCCTCGCCGAACGGGCGCAGGTCCCAGGTCGACAACCGGAGCTGCGGCTCGAGACCGGCCGCGGCGGCGTCGTTGAAGAATTCTTGGAACGGATAGCCGCGGCCCGCACCAAAGCCGATCACCGCACGGCCCTCCTCTGCTAAGTGGGATGCGAAGCGTCGCAGCACCTCGACTCGCGTGCTCGGGGCGAGGAACGTCATCACGTTGCCCGCGCAGAGGATCGCGTCCAGGGGTTCGGTAATACCGTGTGCCGGAAGGTCCATTTCCGCGAGGTCGGAAACCACGTAGTCGGGGCCGGGGTAGTCCTCGCGCGCGGCCTCGATCAGGGCCGGGTCCACGTCCACGCCGACGACGCCGTGCCCCACCGCATGGAGGTACCCCGCGTTGCGTCCGGGGCCGCAACCGGCATCCAGAACCCGGGAGCCGCGGTCCACCATGGCGTCGATCAACCGGGCCTCGCCCACGATGTCGTCACCGGCGGCGGCCATTTGCCGGAACCGCTCGATGTACCACTGTGAGTGCTCGGGGTTGGCCTCGACCTGTTTCATCCACTGACTCTGTTCCACCACACGGCCAGCGTACCGATCGGGAGGGTCCGCTGATGCATCGCCTTCCGTGGGGGGTCGGCACACTCCCGGTAGGCTCGGAGCAGCCAATCCGCCCGTAGAAAGTTCCCCATGCTCATCCTCACCGCCGCTCTTGTTGCCGTCCTGGTCGGCAGCATCCTGCAACGGGTCTCGGGTACCGGCGTGGGGCTGGTCGTGGCTCCGGTGTTGTCGCTGCTGATGGGCCCGGCCACGGGCGTGCTGGTGACCAACGCGGCCACGGTGTGCTCGGGTTTCATGATCACGCTGTCCGTTCGCCGAATGGTGGAGTGGAAGCACGCAGCAATCTTGATCGCCGCAGCCCTGCCCGGTGTCATCGTCGGGGCGCTCGTGGTCAGTTGGGTCTCTGCCGAGTGGCTTCAGATCGGTGTGGGCGCAGTGGTGCTCCTGGCGTTGGCCATCACCAAGTTCTCCCGCAGTACCGGTGACGTGAAACAGCGGAAAGCCGTTGTCCCGGCCGGTCTGATCGGCGGGTTCTTCAACTCCACGGCGGGCGTGGCCGCGCCAGCCATGGTCGTGTACTCGCGCATCACCAACTGGGACCAACTGCGATTTGCCGCCACCATGCAACCGGTCTTCATGTCCCTGGGTGCTTTGTCCGTTGGATCCAAGGTGCTCGCGGGCGTGCCCTTCGTGCTGCCCGTGCCGGTATGGATGGCCGTGGGCTCGCTCATTCTCACGATCTTCGTGGGCATCCGCATCGGTACGTGGCTCTCGCATCGGATGGACAAGGCCGCGGCTTCGAAACTGGCCATGACGCTGGCGGCGGTGGGCGGCGTCGTCGTCATGGTGCGAGGCGCGCTGACCTTAATCCTGGCCTGACGGTTTAAGGTTCCCTATTACCGAATTCCAGGTGGAAATCGGGGATAGGGAACCACACATCGCCCCGCTACCGCCGGGCCGGCAGCTCGCGCACCTCGTGCCGCTTGCCGTAGGCCATGATGCCCAGGCAGACGACGGCGATCACCGCGCCCGAAAGGAACAGCCACGGGTAGGTGGTGACCTCGGAGATCACGGCGAGGACCATGGGCACGAAGAAGCCGATGTAGGTCAGGGAGTAGAACACGGCGGTGAGCCCAGCCAGGTCGTCAACGCGCGCAATGCGCTGGACCTCCTGCAGGCCGGAGACTAGTACCAGGCCGTAGCCGCAGCCCAAGATGGCCGCGGAAATCAGCACGACCGGCAGGGACAAAGTAGCCGACGCGAAGACGGCGCTGAGCATGCCGATGACCACGGCGATCATGCCGACCACCAGGGAACGGATGGAGCCGTCGCGGTCCAGTCGCTTGCCCAGTGGCTGGATGAAGAAACCGAAGGTCAGGCAGACCAGGCACAACAGGCCCGAGAAGGCGATGCCGTAGTCCGGCCCCACCACTTCCGCCATGAGTGCCGGGAGGATCGCGTAGCCAGAGGCCGCGCAGCCAAAGACCCACGGGGCAGACGGTGCCACCACGAACCAGAAGCGATGCTGCTTGGCCGCGGGGATTTTCAAGTCGGACCACAGGGAACCGATGTGGCGACCGGTCGTCCGCGTCTCCGGCGCACCAGCCACCAGGAACACCGTGGGGATGCAGATCAAAATGTTGATCAGATAGGGCAGCACCGTTTGCAACGGAGCGAACTGGGCCAGCGTGGCAGCCACTGCGGCACCCAGGGCAAAGCCCGCGGTCAAGGACAGAGACGCTCGGCGCGCGCCGGACACATTCTCCGGCTCAGGTTCGTACGGACGCCCGGAGAGTTCCTTGACCCAGGAGGTGCCCACCGCCATGCCCAATCCGAGAGCCACACCGGACAGAACCCGACCGATGAACAGCACCGTGAGGCTGCCCGAGCCCAGGGCCAACAGCCCGCTGCCCAGCATCGCGATGATGGGGGCGGGAATCATCAGTGCCCTGCGGCCATGCCGGTCCGAGAGCGGTCCACCGATCAGCAGCGCCGGAACGATACCCAGCACGTATGCCGCCAGGAGCATGTCCACGGCAACCTGATCGAAACCCTCCACGTGGCGGTACATCACCAGCAGCGGCGTGAATTCGTTACCGCCCCAGGCCACCGCGAATAAACCGGCGGCCACCCGTGTCCAGGGTTTGATCCTCATTCAACAATTCCTTCGTAGACGTGACGCAGGTGATCCGACAGCAGCTCTCGCACTCGCTCCGCGTCACCGTTTTCAACGGCGCGGACGATCTCGCGGTGCTGATCCAAAATCTCGGAGGCTTTTTCATCCACGGTCCGGACGGCCGTGGCAATCAAGCGCATCTGCCGGTCGCGCAGCCCCGAGTAGAAGGAGCTGAGCAGCGAATTGCCAGCGGCCTCAACGATCGCCGTGTGGAATGCGGCATCCAACTCGGTGAACCGTTCCGTGCCGACTGCCTTGGATTGCTGCTCGAGTAGCTCGTTCAAGGTGGCGGGCAACGTTGAGTCCCGCAGCGCCGCGGCCACGCAACCACATTCGACGACCCGGCGGGCTTCGATCACTTCCCCCGCCTCGGACGGACCCACCGGTACGACCAGGGCACCCCGCTTGGGGTAGAGCCGCATGAGACCTTCGGCCTGCAGCCGCAGGAATGCTTCCCGGACGGGGGTGCGCGAGACGCCCAGTTCTTCCGCGACGATTCCCTCGGAGAGCAACTCCCCGTCCAGCTCGCCGGACAGGATCCGCGCTTTCGCGTGCGTGTACGCACGTTCTGCTGCGTTGCTTGGCACAGTTCTCCCCGGTCATCGGCGCTTAGATACAAGATGCATGCTAAGTGCCAGTGACCGTGATCACCAACTGGGCGGCCCGGCCAGTCCTTTGACACTCCCGCGGCAACTCATAAGAATCGAGGATATGAGCGCAGATCAGCGGGACCCCCAGGTACCTCCGGTCACTGCGCCCACTATTTACGACGTCGCTCGCCACGCGGGCGTCGCACCCTCCACCGTCTCGCGCACCTTTGCCCGCCCGGGCAGGGTCTCCTTCGACACCGCCCAAAAGGTTCGGGCCGCCGCTGAGGAGCTGGGCTACCGCGTCAAGTCCGCCAACCGCGCGGGACTGGACGGCGAGCGCCGCACCAAGATGATCTCGCTGATGCTCGCGGACATTTCCAACCCGGTGTTCTTCGAGCTGATCCGCGGCGCGGAGGAAGCGGCATCCGAGGCAGGCTATCTCGTGCTGCTCAACAACACGCGCGAGGATGACCGCACGGAGCGGAACATCATCGAGCGCACGCTGCCCATGGTGGACGGCGTGCTGCTGACGAGTTCACGCATGTCCGACTCCGCAATCCGCATGATGGCCAAGCAGAAGCCCACGGTGGTGGCCAATCGCGCGGTGAACGGCGTGGCCTCCGTGGTCCCGGACAACGCCCGAGGGATGCGCCGTGCCGCGGAACATCTAGCTTCATGCGGCAGGCGGAATATTCTCTACGCCGCCGGCCCGGAAGCCTCCTGGTCGGACGGGATGCGCTGGCGGGCGCTGCGGGAATCCGCCCTGGAACTGGAATTGAAAGTCCACCGGATGGGTCCGTTCGAACCCACCTCGGAGGGTGGTCGCAGGGCGGCTCAGCACTGGCTCGACCACCGCGTACCCGCGGTGATCCTCTACAACGACCTCATGGCCATGGGATTCCTGCGCGAACTGCGCCAGCACAACGTTCGGATCCCGCAGGACGTGGCCGTGGTGGGTTTCGACAACGTTCAGGAACTGGACCTGATCAGCCCGTCGTTGAGTTCCGTGGCCGCACCCATGCACGCGATCGGCGCTACCGCCGTGCAGAATCTCCTGGCCATGGTTCGAGGAGCCACCCATACGGCGTCGAAACCCGTACTGGTGCCGTCCCGGCTAGTCGTCCGCGAATCCAGCACGCTACCCGTGCAGGGCGTCTGACTCATTCAGCAACTCACGGCAACCCATTGCCTGAGCCGGTGTTCGCGGCTGGGATGGGGGTATGTCAACGTCGATAGCAGCCCATCCAGACCGATTGCTGCCGGCTGACCCGGGTACCCGGGCCATTGCCCGCAACCTTTTGAAGCAGGTCGAGGACCTGCCGATCGTCTCCCCGCACGGGCACGTGGATGCCCGGATCATCGCGGACAACACCCCGTTCCCGGATCCCACGGAACTGCTCATCAGCCCGGACCACTACGTGACCCGTCTGCTGCACGCCAATGGTGTGAACCTCTCCGACCTCAACGTGGGCAAGAGCAACGGCGCCGACCCGCGCGAGGCCTGGCGGATCTTCTGCCGCAATTGGCACCTCTACGACGGCACGGCCTCCGGCTACTGGCTGCGCTCCGAGTTCGTCAACGTGTTCGGCATCGACGACTCCAAGATCAACGAAGCCCACGCGGACGAGCTCTACGACCAGCTCCAGACCATCGTGGAGCAGCCCGAGTTCCGCCCACGCGAACTGTTCGAGAAGTTCAAGCTCGAGGTCATGGCCACCACGGACGACCCCCTGGATGACCTGTCGGCTCACGAACAGATCGCGGCGGACAACTCGTTTTCCGGTCGCGTACTGCCCACGTTCCGCCCGGACGCCTACGTGAAGTTCCACGGCGCGGGTTTCGCGGACAAGGCACAGAAGCTCATCGATACCGCCGGCGACGGTCTCTCCGGCTACGAGGGCTACATTCGCGCGATGGAGAACCGCCGCAAGTACTTCATCGACCGCGGTGCGGTGTCCGCCGATCACGGCACGCTCAATGCCAACACGCTGAAGCTCGATCCCGCGGAGGCCACCCTTCTGTTCGAGAAGGGCCTGCGCGGCGAAGCCACCGTGGATGAGGCCAACGCGTTCGAGGCCCACATGACCTACCAGTTTGCGCGGATGTCGGTGGAGGACGGCCTGGTCATGACCATCCACCCGGGCGTTTACCGCAACCACTCCCCCGAAACGTTCGATGAGTTCGGCGCGGACACCGGCCACGACATCCCGTTCGCCATGGAATACACCCGCGGCCTCCAGCCGCTGCTCGGGGATTTCGGTAACCGCGAGGACTTCCACTTCGTTCTGTTCACGATCGACGAGACCGTCTACTCCCGTGAGATCGCGCCACTGGCCGGCTTCTACCCGTCCGTGTACGTGGGTGCGCCGTGGTGGTTCATCGATGAACCGGACGCCATGTTCCGCTGGCGCTCGGCGATCACGGGCACCACCGGTTTCTCCCGTTCGTCCGGGTTCATCGACGACACCCGCGCGTTCTGCTCGATCCCCGCTCGCCACGACGCCTCCCGCCGCACCGAGGCCGCGTTCCTCTCGAAGTACGTGGCCGAGCACCGGATCACCGAGGAGCGCGCCGCAGAGATCATCGTCGACATCGTCGACGCCGCCCCGAGGAGGGTTTTCAAGCTGTGACCACCATCGACGCCACCCCGCTCAACCGCGCCACCGCCGCGACGGGCACGCCCGCTCCCCCGCGCCTCGTGCACATCGGCCTGGGTGCGTTCCACCGCGCCCACCAGGTCTGGTACACCCGGCATGCCGAGGCCGACGCCGCCGCACCCCAGTGGGGATACGTCTCCTTCTCGGGGCGCTCGGCGGATCTCGCCCTCACCCTCCAGGCCCAGGACGGGCTGTACACGCTCGTGGAACGCGGTCCGGAATCGGACGAGTACGAGGTGATCGAGAACCTCGTGGAGGCCCGCCCCGGGGAGGACGTGTCCCGGTTGTGGGAGCTGCTCGCTGCACCCACCACAGCGGTCCTGACCATCACCGTGACCGAAGCCGGGTACAACCTGGGCCACGGTCTGGCCTTCGACCCCGACAACGAGAAGGTCGCTGCGGAACTCACCACCCTGAGCAACGCCTACCGCGACGGCGCGTTCGACACCCACGCGGTGGGCATCCCGGCCACGATGGCGGGCAAGGTGGTCGTGGGACTCGCCGAACGGCGTCGTACCGGCACCGGGGGCATGGCGGTGGTCTCGTGCGACAACCTCTCGGCCAACGACGTCGCGGCGCACAACGCGATCCAGGGTCTCGCGGCCGCGGTGGACCCCGAGCTCGGCGCGTGGATCGAGGAGAACGTGTCCTTCGTGGCCACCTCGATCGACCGGATCACCCCGCGCACCGAGGACACCCTGCTGGAGGACGTCACCCGGGACACCGGATTCGCGGACGCGGCCCCCGTGATCACCGAACCGTTTCGCAGCTGGGTGCTGCAGGGTGAGTTCCCCGTGGGGCGCCCCGAGTGGGAGAGGGCCGGCGCGCAGTTCGTCACGGACATCGAGCCCTTCGAACGGCGCAAACTGTGGCTGCTCAACGGCTCGCACTCGCTCATGGCCTACGCCGGTCAGTTGCGCGGGCACGCGACCGTGGCGGAGGCCATCGGGGACCGGACGTGCCGCGCGTGGGTCGAGGAGTTCTGGGACGAGGCCGCCCACCACCTCACCGCCCCCGAGCTGGACGTGCCCGCCTACCGCGCGGCGCTGCTGGAACGCTTCGAGAACCCGCGGATCCGGCACAACCTCGCGCAGATCGCGGTGGACGGTTCCGCGAAGCAGCAGATGCGCGCGGTTCCCGTGCTCAAGGCCGAGCGCGCGGCCGGGCGCCCCGGCACCGCCGCGGCGCGCTCGATCGCGGCGTGGATCGCGTACCTGGACGGGCGCACGGAGATCGCCGACGCCGCCGAGCAGCGGGTCCGCGAGGCCAACGAGCGCTCCGGGACCGAGCGCGTGCGAGCACTCATCGCGGTCCTGGACGAGGACCTCGCGGCCGAGCAGGACGTGGTGGAGCAGGTCGCCGGGCTGATCACCGAGCTCGCCTGAGCGCGGAACCGACGGCAGATACTGGGCGTCACCCCCTCGGGGGTGGCGCCCAGTATTCATGTGTGGGCCGAGAAAGGATGAGAACGAGGCAATAAACGGAAACTCCGCATGAATTCCGGGACCTCGTCGGCATGCTGGGAGCAACACGCGGGCCGGTGCGCACCGCGGTCGGTCCGAGTGCAGTTTCCGCACCGCGGCCAGGCACGTAGGCAAAGGAGCCTTGAATGTCACTTCCGGCAACGTCGCAGATCCCGGCGATCAACAAGCCACACCTCAGGCCCAAGAGCATCATCGGCTACGGCATGGGTGATGCGGGCTGCAACATCGCGTTCCAGATGTCCGGGTTGTTCCTGCTGGTGTTCTACACGAACGTGGTGGGGATCCGCCCCGAGCACGCGGGATCCATCTTCCTGTTCGTGAAGATCTGGGACGCCTTCGCGGACCTGTTCGCGGGGCGCATGGTGGACAAGACCATGACCCGCTGGGGCAAGTTCCGCCCGTTCCTGCTGTGGTACTCCGTGCCCCTGCTGCTCTCCAACCTGCTGTGCTTCTGGATCCCCGTGGAGAGCTACGGCGCCAAGCTCGTGTGGGCCACCGCGAGCTACGCCCTCATGGGTCTGCTCTACTCCATGGTCAACATCCCGTTCGGTTCGCTGGCCGGCGCCATGAGCCAGAACCCCGTGGACCGCTCCCGCCTGGCCTCCGCCCGCATGGTGGGCTCCGGCGCCACCATCCTGTTGCTCTCCATCTTTTTGGCGCCCCAGATCCGCGCCGCGGTCAACCTGGCCGCCACGTTCCTGATCACCGCGTCCGTGTTCGTGGTCATCGGCGCGATCTTCTTCTTCACGACCTTCGCGACCTCCAAGGAGGTCGTGTACCGCGAGGTCGAGCGCGTGACCCTGCGTGAGACCCTCGTGACCGTCAAGCAGAACGGCCCCCTGATGCGGTTGTGCACGTCCTCGTTCTTCTACCTCACGGCGCAGAGCGTGCTGAGCACCCTGACCATCTACCTGGCCACCTACGTGCTCTCCCGGTACACGTCCGGCAACTGGATCGCCACCGTCGCGATCGTGCTGACCACCGGTGCCGTGCTGTACGTGGGTCCGTTCGGTCCCACCGTGACCCGCACCCTGGGCAAGAAGCGCGGGTTCATCTACGCCGCGATCCTGGGTGCCGCGGGCGGGTTGCTGTTCACCGCGAGCAACGTCCTGTGGAACTCCTTCGCCACGAGCCTGCTGGGCCTGTTGATGATGGGCGTGGGCATGGGCCTGCTCAACACCATGACGTGGGCCCTGGAGGCCGACACCGTGGAGTACGGCGAGTACAAGACCGGGATCCGCACCGAGGGCGCCACCTACTCCGCCTTCTCGTTCACCCGCAAGGTGGGTCAGGCCGTAGGCCAGGCCATCGCGTCCTACGCGCTCGCGGTCGTGGCGTTCGACCAGCACGCCCCGCAGCAGAGCCCGGACACCGTGAACGGCATGGCGGTCGCGGGCGGACTGATCCCCGCGGTGATCTTCCTGATCGCCATGCTCATCATGGCCGGCTACCCGCTCACCGAGGCCAAGTTCAAGGACATCATGAAGTCCATCGAGGCCAACCGTTCCCTGCGCCACGAACAGCTGCACCCCGGTGAGGTCCCGGCTCCCGTGGGGACCCGCACCGACCGTCCCGGCCCCACGGCCCGGGATTCCCACCCCATGACCACCCAGGGCCCGGCCGTGCCGTCCGAGCGCGGCGACGGGTCCGGCCCGTCCACACGCTGATCCGCCATAATCGAGCGGGCCCACCGTTCCAGAGAGGAAACACCATGAAGATCACCGAAGCCAAGGTCATCGTCACCAGTCCCTCACGCAACTTCGTGACGCTCAAGCTCACGACCGACGAGGGTGTCACCGGGATCGGTGACGCGACCCTCAACGGCCGCGAACTGGCGGTGGCCACGTACCTGTCCGACCACGTGGCACCCCTGCTGATCGACCGCGACCCGGCGAACATCGAGGACACGTGGCAGTTCCTGTACCGCTCCGGCTACTGGCGCCGCGGTCCCGTGACCATGGCCGCGATCGCCGCGGTGGACATGGCCCTGTGGGACATCAAGGGCAAGGTGGCCGGGATGCCGGTCTACCAACTGCTCGGTGGCGCCTCCCGCCGCGGGCTGTCCACGTACGGCCACGCCTCCGGACGGGACACCGAGGAGATCTTCGACTCGATCCGTTCCGAGCAGGAGCACGGCTACACCGCGATCCGCGTGCAGTCCTCCGTCCCGGGGATCACCGCGCTGTACGGCGTGGCCGCCCAGCCGCAGGCCTCCGGCGAGCGCTACGACTACGAGCCCGCGCAGCGTGCCGCGCTGCCCGCGGAGGAGGACTGGGACACCCGCGCCTACCTGCGCCACATCCCGTCCGTGTTCGAGGCCGTGCGCAACGAGTTTGGCCCGGAGCTGCCCCTGTTGCACGACGGCCACCACCGCATGACTCCCATCCAGGCCGCCAAGCTCGGCAAGTCGCTCGAGCCCTACGACCTGTTCTGGCTCGAGGACTGCACCCCGGCGGAGAACCAGGAGGCCCTGCGGCTGGTGCGTCAGCACACCACGCAGCCGCTCGCCATCGGTGAGGTCTTCAACACGATCTGGGACATCAAGGACCTGATCTCCGAACAGCTGATCGACTACGTGCGCTGCGCGTCCACGCACTTCGGCGGGATCTCCCCGTTGAAGAAGGTCATGGACTACGCCGCGATGTACCAGGTCAAGTCCGGTTTCCACGGCCCCACGGACGTCTCCCCCGTGGGCTTCGCAGCACAGCTGCACGTGGGCATGGCCATCCACAACTTCGGCCTGCAGGAGTACATGCCGCACTCGGAGAAGACCAACCAGGTCTTCCGTCAGCACATGACGTTCGAGAACGGTCTGCTGCACCCCTCCGACACCCCGGGCCTGGGCGTGGAGATCGACGAGGACGAGGCGGAGAAGTACGAGTACACCACCGCGTACCTGCCCTACAACCGCCTCACCGACGGCACGGTGCACGACTGGTGAGCGCGATGACCACGGACATCGCACCGCTCGTGGTGGTCATGGGCGTCTCGGGATCGGGCAAGACCACGATCGGCACGCTCGTGGCCCACGAGCTGGGCGTGGATTTCGTCGACGGGGACAGCCTGCACCCCATCGAGAACGTCCAGAAAATGGCCTCGGGCACACCGCTCGACGACGACGACCGCTGGCCCTGGCTCGAGATCGTGGGCCGCACGCTGCACGAGCGCGGTGAGCAGCACGAGGGCATGGTGATCGCGTGCTCCGCGCTCAAGCGCAAGTACCGGGAGCGGATCCGCTCGCAAGCGCCGTCGGCGTTGTTCCTGCACCTGGACGGGTCCGTCACGGTGCTGACCCGGCGGATCGAGGGCCGCAGCGGGCACTTCATGCCGGCCACGCTGTTACAGTCGCAGCTGGACACCCTCGAGCCGCTCGCGCAGGAGGAGGGCGGCTACAAGCTCGACATCGACCAGTCCGTGCCGGACATGGTGGACGAGGCCGTGACCAAGCTGCGGGCCATCGCCGCCGCGAATTCGTAGTCCACGCCTTCGCGGGGAACGTGTAAAGCGT
>JAFAAV010000040.1 GCA_023426375.1 Actinomycetes bacterium
ATGCTGGGCTTCGCGGAGGCCGCCGGCGGTCGGATCGTGAACCGCGACCGGATGTGGCAATCGTCGAAAAGGAGTTCGCGCTGTCCGGGTCAGAGCAGAATCCGGACGTCACCAACCGCGACCTGAAGCTCACGCTGAGCCGCATACTGCCCGGCGCGGCGGGTCCTGTCGAGGCGTTCAAGAAGCACGGTGAGGATTTTGTAGTGGCGTCCTCACTGAGCGAGCTCGTGGATGGGATGAACGCACTGACCGATGAACCGCTGATTGATCTGGCCGACTTGGAACGACAAATCGTGGCGCGTGACCGCGAGATGGATAATCCGTTCACCAAGGATCTGCAGGTGTCCGCAATTCACAACTCTCGACGGTCGAGAGGTGAAAAGCTGGCGCGCACCTCTTCACCCCACAAGATCCTCGACCCCAAGGCCGGTCCGCTCATCGCGGTCAGGTTGAACATCATCACGCGCAAGACTTTGGGAGGCTTGCAGACGGACTTGTCCGGGCGCGTTCAGGGTCACGATCACGCGCCGGTTCCGGGTTTGTGGGCGGCCGGTGAGATCGCGGGATTCGGTGGCGGCGGGATGCACGGCTACCGGTCGTTGGAAGGCACATTCCTGGACGGCTGCCTGTTCTCCGGGCGCCAGGCGGGCCGGAGTATTGCGGAGGAGCTGCGGGGCTGAGTGGTAATTGTGCCCCTCAGGCAGCTTGGACAGGCTTGATCTCCGCTAGCGACTCGCCAAGCCGGTCCCGCACGATTTCGAGGTCGTAGCGGTTCTGCAAGTTCATCCAGAACTCATCCTCGATCTCGAAGTATCGGCCAAGCCTCAGCGCCGTGTCGGCTGTGATCCGGCGCTTCCCGTGCACGATCTCGTTAATCCGACGCGGGGGCACGCCAATCTCGACCGCCAGTTTGTGCTGCGTAATGCCAAAGCCGTTGATGAACTCTTCCATCAGAATCTCGCCGGGGTGGATGGGGCTGTGCTTATCCATGAAAACCTCCTCTGCGCAGTCTCTCTGTCCCAAAAGACTTGATCACACCCTCATCATAACGTGTTGCGTCAATAACGTGAATCGTTATGCCCGCAAGGACTGAAACGCTTCGGAACGCGGGCGTGATTCGAAGGCTCTATCGAAGTTGGGTCACGCACATTCACCAGGTCTCACACTTCACCGCACCGTTACCCGCCTGACGCACCCTCGCCACTTCCATCAACGAATGTTGGTCCTGCTGACACGCTCGGGACCTGGGGGAATACGCCGTCAAGTTGGTCTCGAGTTGCCCGAAGTTCTTGAACGAAAGGTTCACCGTGAACACTCGAAGCAACCGCACTTTCGGCCGTATTTCCAAGGCCGCTGCGGCCGCGGCACTGTCCGCCGCCGTCCTCGCGCCCTTCACCGCTCCCGCTTACGCGCAGCCCGATACCCGCCCAGCCACAACCGAAGCCGCCGCGAACAACGGGACGCAGGCGGCGTCGTCGGTGGGCGAGCCCCTGTTGATCGGTCACCGCGGTGCGGCAGGCACTGCCCCGGAGAACACGGTGTCGGCGTTCAAGGACGCACGTTCCTCACACGCAGACTTCTTCGAAATCGATGTGCAGCTCTCTGCGGACGGCGTGCCCTTCCTCTTCCACGACGACACCCCAGCGCGCACCACCAATGTTGAAGAGGTGTTCCCGGGCCGCGAGAACGACCCGATTACGTCGTTCACCTGGGCCGAGCTGCAGCAACTGGACGCCGGGTCCTACTTCTCGGACAAGTTCGTGGGCGAGAAGATCCCGCACTTCGATGACGCCGCCAAGATTGCCAACAACAAAATCGGCGTGTTCATCGAGATCAAGTCGCCGGTCAACTCTCCGGGCATTGAGAAGGTGGTCGCGGATTCGCTGCAGAACAACCGTGACTGGAACCGTCTGCTGAAGAACGATCAGATCGAAGTACTTGGCTTCGACGCCGCGTCCAACCAGCGCTTCGCGGAGCTCGCCCCGGATGTTCCCCTCCAGCAGCTGATCGGCACCGTGCCCGATTCCGCGACGCTTGCCCAGATCGCCACGTACGCCGATCACTTCGGCACCAGCTACCGCAACCTGGATGCGGCCGGCGTGCAGCGGGTGAAGGCTGCGGGCTTAGGCATCGGCGTCTACACGGTGAACTCCACCGAAGCCTATGACCAGATGGTCGCGCTGGGTGTGGATCGCGTGACCGGCGATTTCCCCATCCAGTTCTCCCGTCACGAGCGCGGTCAGAAGCCGTTCCCGCAGAACACGGGCGTGCAGATCGCAGACTCGATCAACGACGTGCCCGGCAACGACCTGCAGCCGGAAACCGGTGAGCACGTGATCTTGCAGAACACCACGAACCGCACTATCGATGTCTCGGGCTACATCATTCGCGACGCCGCCAACACCCAGCTCACCGTGGGCGACGGCTACGTCCTGGCACCGGGTGCGCAACTGCGCGTCTACACCGGCCCGGGCACCAACCGCGTGGACGCCTACTACAACAACGGCACCGCCAACGTTCTCAACAACGGCGGCGATTCCATCGCCCTGTGGACCGGTAACGGGAACTTGCAGGACACCTTCGCAAACTAACCGCGTTTCACAGTCGACGACGGCGGGCGGTCACCTTCGAGTTGAAGGTGACCGCCCGCCGTCGTCGTGATGGGATCTTCATGTGCCGCCGTTGGCATGCTCACCGGCCCGGCACATCAGCTCCGGCCTGGCCAGGTGATGGCACGTGGTCAACCTGACTAATTAGCCGCCGAGTCCGAGATCCAACGAGATAACGCCAATACCGATCACCAGTCCGGTGGCCAAGAAGAACCCGATCATGATGAGAACGAGGCCCCAGGGTGTCCCCTTCTCCGGGTTGCTGGGCTGGCTCTTAGGTGTGTTTTCCATGGTCTTCCCTTCGTTCAGCAGAGCTTCAAGTCTTGCAGGTTCGGAGCAGTGAGGGTGAAAGTGACATGTTTGCACCAGTTATTTGTAGGTGGGATGAAATCGCAGCGTGCTGTGATGATCGTGCAGAGAAGCAGCCACGCGGTAGCGGTTGCGCCCCCTCAGGCTTGTTCCGAATAGCCAACGCCCAAGTCTTCACACGCTTTGCGGAGCCGTTTGTCTCTCGTCCACAGCGTAGCTCCACCAACTAATGACACGGATCCGAGGAGATGTACATCAACCGCGCTTAATCCTCGTCCCCAAAGTTGCTCACTGCGGACCAAAGTCATGGTCTCCACATGACTCATTATTGGAAACTGTTCAAGGTTTTCAATCATCCCAAGTACGGAGTCGCGATTCCTGATCGATCCCAGTGACAACTCCTGAACAACAAATGGGTGGTAGCCGACTAGGTCTTGTTCGAGAAGGGTCACCATCACTGGCTCTGCCCCATGAAGATGATCGATCCAAATTGAGGTATCAACCAGAATCATGCGGCTTGCCCACGTTGACGCGGAGCAGCCGTAGCCTCCGGGTCACTTCCCCCCAATGCAATAAGTCGCTTTGCGCTTTCAACTCGGATAAGCGTCTTCAAACCATCACGCAAGAGCACCGACCGTTCAGTGATCCCGGTCAGCTCACTGGCCTGAGCCAGCAGTTCATCATCGATGTTCACCGTCGTGCGCATGACATCCTCCAAGATCACCGAAACCTACATCATCTGATGCTGTATATGATGCCACCGAGATGGCCCAGAGACAACGGTCGTGGGCATCAAGTTTGCGGTGAATCGTCCGGAAAACCTGCAGGTCAGCTTGATAGAGATTGGGGAGACGCATGAAACCCACTGGTAGAAAGAGGACACCGTGAAAATCACGATCATCGGCGGCTCGAAGGGCACCGGGGCCTACGTGGGAGCAGCAGCGCTCCAAGCCGGGGACGAGGTCACCGTCTTGTCCCGCAGTGGTGATGTGCCCGGGGACGTGCGGAGCGTCGTCGGCAGCGCAACCGACCCGGCAGCAGTGCGCACGGCAATTGCTGGCGCGGACGCCGTCGTCGTCACCGTGGGCGGGGCCAAGGGCGTCAAGCATCAGCGCGCCGAGGTCACGAAAACCGTGATTGCGGCCATGAAGGAGGCTGGCGTGCGCCGGCTGATCGTGCAGTCGTCGCTGGGTGCGGGTGACTCTGCGTCGCAGCTCTCGGCCCCGCTGAACATCATCACGCCGATCATGCTGGCCAAGCCGCTGGCCGATCACAATGAGCAGGAAGCGGCGGTTGAGAAGTCCGGTCTGGACTGGACGATCGTGCGCCCGTCGGGATTGTCGACCAAGCCCGCAACGGGTGAGGTGAAAGCGCTGACGGTTGGCCAGGAGGGCAAGCTGGGCGGCTCTATTCCGCGAGCAGATCTAGCTGCGTACATGCTGGCGGCCGTGACGGATCAGTCCACGTTCGGTAAGGCCATCGGAGTGAGCAGCAGGTAGTGAGAAGGGTCTCACAGCCCTTTATTCACGCGGAACTTTCATAGAATGGAAGTGTTCACACCCGATGACGAGTAGGAGCACACCATGAGGGCATGGCATTTCGTTGGTACCCACAAACCGTTCGAGCGCGTGGAGATTCCCGAGCCCACCGCGGGACCGGGCAAGGTAGTCATTGACGTGAAGGCCGCCGGGTTGTGCCACTCGGATGTCGGCATCATGGAGGACGAGAAATGGCTCGCCAACATGAAGGAACTTCCGGTCGTCCCGGGTCATGAGACCGCCGGCGTGATCAGTGAGGTCGGCGAGGGCGTCACCGATTGGAAGGTCGGCGACAAGGTTGCCGTCACCCCCCATGGCCGAGTTCATGGGCTACATGGTCAACGGCGCGTGGGAGGACCGCGCGGAAGTTTCGGTCGAGGCGCTCATTCCGATGCCCGAAGGCGTCAGCTTTGCTGAAGCAGCCGCCGCTACCGACGCCGGCATGACCTCCGTGGGCGCGTTGACCACCGGCGGTGTCGAGGCCGGAATGAAGGTTGGCATCATCGGATTCGGTGGCCTCGGCCAGATCGGCGCCCGAGTTGCTCACTTGCGCGGTGCCAAGGTGTACGTCGCGGAGATCAACGAAAAAGTCTGGGACCGCGCTCGAGAAGGCGGAGCCGTCAAGGTGGCCAAGTCCATCGCGGAGTTCGCCGATGACGAGCTCGACGTGATCATCGACTACGCGGGCTTTGGTGTGACCACCAAGGAAGCACTGGACGTCGTGAAGTGGACCGGCGGGGGACGCGTGGTCCAGGTGGGCATGGGAAAGCTGGAAGCCACCATCGACATTTACCCGCTGATCCTCGGCCGCAAGGAACTGGTCGGTTCGCAGGGTGGCAGCAAGGAAGACATCCTGGAGACCATGAAGTACATGGCCTCCGGCGATCTCAATCCAGTCATCAGTGAGATCGACTTCGAAGAGATCGCGGACGGCATTCAACAGCTGATCGACGGAACCGCGCAGGGCCGTTTGGTGGCGAAGGTCTCCGACTGACTCTGATCTATACAGCGTTAAGTGACGAAAGTGCACCCAGGAGGCATCCTGGGTGCACTTTCCTCACATAGGCCTTCCGGCATCACCGGTAGTCAGGCACAGTTGTTATGTGAGCGATGAATTCCACATAACTCCGTGGCACCTCGTGGCATTTCTGGGCGAACTGGTGCTGTGGAGCTGTGCCGCGTGGGCGGGCTGGACCCTCGTGAGCGGACCCGGCCGGTTGCTCGCGGCCGCCGTGCTTCTGGTCGGGATCATCATTATCTGGTCCATTTGGGCCGCTCCCCGTTCTCGGTGGCGGCTGTCTCTGTGGCCGCGCCTGGGCCTGATCACGGTGCTCGGGCTGGGAGTGAGTGCGTTGTTCTTTTCAATTGGCCACTGGCCCGGCATTATGGCCGCACTAAGTTCCACCGCAGTCATCCTGTTGGCACAGTTCATGGATGAGCGCACCGAGACCGCTCTGGCGCACCAACGTTGAATGACGACGCCGTTCTCATGCTTTGCGGGGCCGGCGGCCTTTAGTTCT
>JAFAAV010000052.1 GCA_023426375.1 Actinomycetes bacterium
TGGATCTGGGTGCGCCCGAGATCATCGTGAACAACGAGAAGCGCATGCTCCAGGAAGCGGT
This sequence comes from Actinomycetes bacterium, assembly GCA_023426375.1. Taxonomy (GTDB): domain Bacteria; phylum Actinomycetota; class Actinomycetes; order Actinomycetales; family Micrococcaceae; genus Kocuria. Next base: position 62 of record JAFAAV010000052.1, read on the forward strand.
CGATTCGCTGTTCGATAACGGTCGTCGCGGTCGCCCCGTCACCGGACCGGGCAACCGTGCGCTCAAATCGCTGTCGGACATGCTCAAGGGTAAGCAGGGTCGTTTCCGTCAGAACCTGCTGGGTAAGCGCGTGGACTACTCGGGCCGTTCGGTCATCGTGGTGGGTCCGCAGCTGAAGCTGCACCAGTGCGGTCTGCCCAAGCAGATGGCCTTGGAGCTGTTCAAGCCCTTCGTGATGAAGCGCCTGGTCGACCTCAACCACGCTCAGAACATCAAGTCCGCCAAGCGCATGGTGGAGCGTTACCGTCCGCAGGTGTGGGATGTCCTCGAAGAGGTCATCACTGAGCACCCGGTTCTGTTGAACCGTGCTCCCACCCTGCACCGCTTGGGTATCCAGGCGTTCGAGCCGCAGCTGGTCGAAGGTAAGGCCATTCAGCTGCACCCGCTCGTGTGTGGTGCGTTCAACGCTGACTTCGACGGTGACCAGATGGCAGTGCACCTGCCGCTGTCCCCGGAGGCTCAGGCCGAGGCTCGCGTGCTGATGTTGTCCTCGAACAACATCCTGAAGCCCTCGGACGGTAAGCCGATCGCCCTGCCTTCGCAGGACATGATCATCGGTCTGTACCACCTGACCACCATTCGTGACGGTTCTGCCGGCGAGGGCAACAGCTACTCGTCCGTGGCCGAGGCCATCATGGCCTTCGACTCCGGCGAGTTGCACCTGAACTCCAAGTGCAAGATCGAGCTCGACAACTTCGTGCCGTACGCCGGCTGGGACGCTCCCGAGGGTTGGGAACCGGGCCAGTCCGCCGTCGTCGAGACCACCCTGGGTCGCGTGCTCTTCAACGAGACGCTGCCCGAGGATTACCCCTGGGACGAGAACGTCGCCGACAAGAAGCACCTGTCTTCCTTGGTGAACGATCTGGCCGAGCGCTACCCCATGACCCAGGTGGCTCACACCTTGGATCTGCTCAAGGACGCCGGTTTCCACTGGGCATCCCGTTCGGGTGTGACCGTGGCGATCTCGGACATCGCGACTCCGCCGGAGAAGCCCGCCATCATGGAGGGCTACGAAGCGCAGGCCGCGAAGATTCAGGGTCAGTACGACAAGGGTCTGATCGATGACGACGAGCGTCGTTCCGAGCTGATCGACATCTGGTCCAAGGCAACCGATGAGGTCGCCGAGGCCATGCGTAACAACCTGACCGCGAGCAACACCATCAACCGCATGGTGTCCTCGGGTGCACGTGGTAACTGGATGCAGGTTCGTCAGATCGCGGGTATCCGTGGTCTGGTGGCCAACCCCAAGGGCGAGATCATGCCCCGTCCGATCAAGTCCTCCTACCGTGAGGGCCTGTCGGTTCTGGAGTACTTCATCGCTACCCACGGTGCCCGTAAGGGTCTGGCCGATACCGCGCTGCGTACCGCCAACTCGGGTTACCTGACCCGTCGTCTGGTGGACGTCTCGCAGGACGTCATCGTTCGCGAGGCTGACTGCCAGACCAGCCGTGGCCTGGTGCTGCCCGTGTCGGAGACCGACGAGTCCGGTGTGCGTTCGCTGCACGAGGACGTCGAGAACACCGTGCACGGTCGTGTGCTGTCCACCGACGTGGTCGACGCCAACGGCGAGATCGTGGCCGAGGCCGGACAGGACATGTCCGACGCCCTGATCAACAAGCTGTTCACCGCCGGTATCGACGAGGTCCGCGTGCGCTCCGTGCTCACGTGTGAGTCCGCCGTGGGCGTGTGTGCTTCTTGCTACGGACGTTCCCTGGCCACCAACCAGTTGGTGGACATCGGCGAGGCCGTGGGCATCGTGGCTGCTCAGTCGATTGGTGAGCCCGGTACCCAGCTGACCATGCGTACCTTCCACACCGGTGGTGTCGCCTCCTCGGACGGTGACATCACCCAGGGTCTGCCCCGTATTCAGGAGCTCTTCGAGGCGCGTACCCCCAAGGGTGTCGCCCCGATCTCCGAGGTGGCCGGCCGCGTGCGCATCGAGGACACCGACAAGTCCCTCAAGATCGTCATTGTCCCGGACAACGGCGATGAGGAATTTGCCTACCCGGTGCTGCGTCGCGCCAAGCTGCTCGTGCACGACGGTGATTCCGTGGTGGTCGGTCAGCAGCTCGTGACCGGTGCGGTTGACCCCAAGGAGGTGCTGCGTATTCGCGGTCCTCGTGAGGCTCAGAAGCACCTGGTGGACGAGGTCCAGGGCGTGTACCGCTCCCAGGGTGTGGGCATCCACGACAAGCACGTGGAGGTCATCGTCCGTCAGATGCTTCGTCGTGTGACCATCATCGAGTCCGGCGATACCGCGTTGCTGCCGGGTGAGTTGGTAGACAGCGTGCGCTTCCTCGAGGCCAACCGCGGTGCGGTGGCCGAAGGCAAGCGTCCCGCGGCGGGCCGTCCGGAGCTCATGGGTATCACCAAGGCTTCGTTGGCGACCGACTCGTGGCTGTCTGCCGCATCCTTCCAGGAAACCACCCGCGTTCTGACGCAGGCGGCCATGGAAGGTAAGTCGGATCCGCTGCTGGGTCTGAAGGAGAATGTGATCATCGGTAAGCTCATCCCGGCCGGCACCGGCCTGGCGCGTTACAACAACGTGGACGTTGAGCCCACCGAAGAGGCCAAGGCCTCGATGTTCACCGATCCTTCCGCGTTCGCTGACTTCAGCTACGCCGAGGAGAACTCGGGTGCGTTGGGTTCGGAGTTCCAGGCCATCCCGTTGGATGACTACGACTTCGGCACCAACTGATCACGTGGCACGGTAGCTGAGCTGCCGTAGTCCGTTCGACCGAAGGCCGGTTCCCACTCATGTGGGGACCGGCCTTCGGCGTTGCCCGGGAGACTACGCTGGAGTACAGATCATTCGTGTGCCTGTGACGGTGCAGCATGGGATCTGTGGCACGAGCGGCGAGGAGCGGGAGATGGCGAATTCGACATCGGGCGATTCTGTTCTCGCTCGCGTGGAACGGATCCTTGCGGCCTTCGGTCCTGAATCCCCGGTGTTGCAGCTCAAGGACATCGCCAGTTCTGCTCAGCTCCCCACGTCCACTGCACACCGTTTATTGACAGATATGAAGCAGATCGGCTGGATCGAGTCCGCTCGGGGGCAGGGTTATCGGGTGGGGACCCGGTTGTGGGAGCTGGCCTCCCGGGCCGCATTGGCAGAGGACCTGGCATCGGTTGCGATTCCGTTCATGTCGGACGTCCACGCGGTGCTTCGACAGCACGTTCACGTGGGAGTCGTGGAAGGCGACGACGTCCTGTTCGCCGAGCGGATCCTCGGCAAGAAGTCGGATGTGCCGCTACGCTCGAACGTGGCGGGCAGGTTACCCCTGCACCAATCGGCGGCGGGGCTGGTGCTGATGTCGCAATACTCGGAGTCTTTCGTCACGGAATACTGCCGGCGGGTGCGCGACGACAGTTTTCCCGAGGGGATTCCTACGGATCGTCTGATGACTGACCTGCGCCGTTTCGCGCAACGGGGTTATGCCCTGCAACGCGGTCGAATTGACCAGGAAACCGGTGGTATTTCGGTGCCGGTCCGGGTGCCACAGTGGCACCGCCCGGTGGCGCTGGGTGTGGTCATGGCGCTCGAGGATATGGGCCCGGCAGAAGTGCCCGGCATTGTGCAAACGTTAAGGGTTGCCTCGCACGGAATCTCCCGTGCCATGGGCGCACTGTAACAACCGTATCCTGTTGTTTAGTGACCATCTGAAGAATCTTCCTTACTGGATCACGCTCGGTCGTAATTCCATTCAATGGAAGCACTGTGATGCGAGCCATGCCTGCCACGCATAATGTGAGTCACACGTGCGCAAGGAGGACACATGGTCAAAGAGCGAACAATCGTGGAAACCCAGGTCGGCATCGTGGGCGCAGGCCCCGCCGGGTTGATGCTTTCCCACCTGCTGTACAAGGCAGGTATCGACAGCGTGGTCGTGGAGAAGCGTTCCCACGATGAGATCGCCAACACGCACCGAGCCGGCATTCTCGAGGCCGGCACCGTCAAGATGCTGGTGGAATCCGGCGTTGACGGCAGGGTCCTGTCGGAAGGCCACGAACACGAAGGCACCACGTTGCGCTTCGAGGGTGTCAGCCACCGCATCGATTTCCAGAAGCTCGTGGGGGAGTCCGTGTGGCTCTACCCGCAGAACGAGGTGTTCGTCGATCTGGCCGCCGCTCGCAAGCGCGACGGTGGAGACGTCCGCTACGAGGTGACGGACACCCAGATCGTTGACCTCACGTCCGAGCAGCCCAAGATCCTGTGTACCTCGGCTGACGGAGAAGACCTCGAGATCCGCTGCAAGATCCTGGTCGGTGCAGACGGCTCCAAGGGTATTTCCAAGCGTCAGATCCCCGAGGACATCCGTACAGACAACTTCATTGAGTACCCGTTCGCGTGGTTCGGCATCCTGTGTGAGGCTCCGGCCTCGGCTCCCGAACTGATCTACGCGAACTCGGAGCACGGCTTCGCATTGATCTCCCAGCGCAGTGACACCGTTCAGCGCATGTATTTCCAGTGCGATCCCAACGAGAACATCGACGACTGGGACGACGAGCGCATCTGGGCGGAGCTGCAGCGCCGCATCGACGGCCCGGACGGGCTGCAGTTGCAGCGCGGCAAGATCTTCGACAAGACCGTGCTGCCCTTCCGCTCCTACGTGTGCGAACCGCTGCGCTACGGGAATATGTTCCTGGTGGGGGACGCCGGGCACACGGTTCCGCCCACCGGCGCCAAGGGTCTAAACCTGGCCTTCTGCGACGTGCGCGTGTTGGCTCCCGCCATCGTCGACTTCTTCGACAAGGGCGACGAGAGCGGTCTGGCCGAGTACTCGGCCAAGGCGCTGGAACGTATTTGGAAGGCGCAGAACTTCTCGTACTGGGCCACCAACCTCATGCACATCCAACCGGGCGAGAACCCGTTCAATCAGAAGCGTCGCCGGGGTGAGTTCGCGTCCATCACCGGATCGGACCGCGGTGCGGCTTACTTCGCCGAGTGCTACACCGGCTGGCCGGACAAATGAGCCACGTATCAACCACCGCAGCTATGTCCCCTAAGGAGATGAATCATGGCAGCTGAAAATCCAGAAGACGCCTTCGAGCCGCTCACGGCCAAGGGCGCCGACGACGCCGCTGACAGCCAGGACCAGCTCAACAACGAGATGGCCCAGATCACCAAGCAGTACGAGGAATCCGGTCGCACGGAGACCCAGCCGCGGCTGGACTACGCGCCCTACCGCAGTTCCATCCTGCGCCACCCCACCAAGGATCCGCGTCACACGGACCCTGAGACCATCGAGCTCTACGCTCCGGCCTTCGGCGAGCGGGACGTGCACAAGCTCGAGTCGGATCTGACCATTCAGGACGGCGGCGAGCCGATCGGTGAGCGCATCCGCATCACCGGCCGCATCCTTGACGGCGACGGCCGCCCCGTGCGCAATCAGCTGGTGGAGATCTGGCAGGCCAACGCCGCGGGTCGTTACATCCACAAGCGCGATCAGCACCCCGCACCCATCGACCCGAACTTCACGGGCGTGGGTCGCTGCCTGACCGGTGACGACGGGTCCTACTCGTTCGTGACCATCAAGCCCGGACCGTACCCGTGGAAGAACCACCAGAACGCATGGCGCCCCGCGCACGTGCACTTCTCGCTGTTTGGAACCGACTTCACCCAGCGCATGATCACCCAGATGTACTTCCCGGGTGACCCGCTGTTCGCGCTGGATCCCATTTACCAGTCGATCGTTGACCCCAAGGCCCGTGAGCGCCTCGTGGCCGACTACGACCACAACGTGTCCGAGCACGAGTGGCTGCTGGGCTACAAGTGGGACATCGTGTTGAGCGGTTCCAACCGGACCTGGACGGAGGATGACAGCAATGTCTGAGAACACCCAACGCCTGGTACCCACCCCGGGCCAGACCATCGGCCCGTTCTACGGGTACGCACTGCCGTACGAGAACGGCGAGAACCTGGTGGATCGCTCGCACCCCGGTTCCGTGCGACTGCACGGCACCGTGTACGACGGCCACGGCGTTCCCGTGCCGGACTCCATGCTGGAAATCTGGCAGGCGGACGAGAACGGCAACGTCTCCCAGGAGACCGGTTCGTTGATTCGTGACGGCTATACGTTCACCGGTTTCGGTCGCGTGGCCGTGGACAACGAGGGCCACTACACCTTCACGACCGTGAACCCGGGCCCGACCGAGGCCGGCAAGGCACCGTTCATCTGTCTGACCGTGTTCGCCCGCGGCCTGCTCAACCGGTTGTTCACGCGCATCTACCTGCCCGAGGACACCGAGGCGCTCGCCAATGACCCGTTGCTCTCGGGCCTGTCCGAGGACGAGCGCGCCACCCTGGTGGCCACCCGCGAAGCGGACGGCTCGTTGCGCTTCGACGTGCACCTGCAGGGTGACGGCGAGACCGTGTTCCTGGCCTACCCGGGGCTTGAATGATCACCACGGGTCTTCTCACACCGGGAAGCCACCGGGCGGCTGAGCTGCTCGACGACCGTGCCGTGGCCCGCGCCGTCCTCCTCACGGAGGCGGCGTGGGTCGCGGCCCAGTCGCGTCTGGGGCTCGTTCCGGAAGACATCGCTGACACCTGTCGGGAGGCGGTGGACCACGTCTCCCTGGATGAGGCGGCACTGAATCGCCTTGCGGTCGCCTCTGAAGGCGGCGGTAACCCGGTGATTCCGTTACTTGCCGACTACCGCGCCGCAGTGAAGGAACTGCACGGTTCCCCGGTACCCGCGGTGCACAAGTCCCTCACGAGCCAGGACGTCATGGACACCGCGCTCGCCCTGCTGCTCAAGGCCGCGCGAGACAGTCTGGTACCGGATCTGCAGCGCACCGGCGACGCGCTCGCCGGGTTGGTCGAGGCACACACGGAGACGGTCATGGTCGGCCGTACCCTCACCCAGCACGCTCTGCCCATGTCGTTCGGTCTCAAGGCTGCCTCGTGGCTTGCCGGTGTCGACGACGCCGCTCGCGACGTTTTCGAGCGCGCGCACCTTCCCGTGTCCTACGGGGGAGCCTCCGGAACACTGGCCGCGGGTATGGCGCTGTGCGATCAGGGTGGCAGCCCGGAAGAAACCGCAGAACGACTTTTCACACTCATTGGGTACTGGGCCGATGAACTGGGGCTGGCCGTCCCGGAACAGGTCTGGCACACCGACCGGGTCTCCGTGCTCAGGGTGGCCGGAGCGCTCGCGGAAACAACTGCCGCACTGGGACGCATGGCCAATGATGTCCTGTTGATGTCCCGGCCCGAAGTGGGGGAGCTGCGCGAGCCCACGGCTCCGGGTCGAGGGGTCTCCTCTGCTATGCCGCAGAAGCAGAATCCCGTGTTGAGCGTGTTACTCAAACGCACCGCCTTGGCTGCGCCTCACCTCCTGGGACAGGTCAACTCCGGAGCGGCCGCCGCCGTGGACGAACGTCCCGACGGCGGTTGGCACGCCGAATGGCCCGCATTGCGCGAGCTGGCGGTCCTGACTACCGCGGCGGCGTCGCACGCCGCAGAACTCACCGAGGGTCTGACCGTCAACGCCGAACGAATGGCCCAGAACCTGCGCGATGCCGGAACCGGTGTTATGGCCGAACGTCTGAGCGCTGGTCTGAGCCCTGTGCTCTCTGAATCTGACGGGTCAACCGCCAAGCAGCGGGTACAGGCTGCCGTGCGCGAGCATCCAGTCGATGCAGAGGCGCTCGCCGATCTTCTGACCGACCTGGTCATGAGAGAGGATTCTCCGGCGTTGCCGGAGGGCGTCATCCAGCAGGACCGGGACAGCGTGACTGCCTGGCTGCGGCAGCTGCTGGACCCCCGCGGCTACCTGGGTGCCACGCAGCACCTGTGCGCCCGCGCCGTGAAGAACCACCGAGAAAGGTTGATTGCATGAGCGTGCCCGAGCTTGGACTCGTGGAGTTCTCGAATCCCGAACATCTTTCCAGCGACGCACCCCTGGTCGTTCTGGGGCCCGGCATCGGAACTTCCGTAACCAACCTGTACGGCGGTGTGGCCTCCCAGTTGAGTGACGAAATACACGTGGTCGGCTGGGACCTGCCGGGGCACGGTGTGAGCGCCCCGGCGCAAGAGTTCACGGTGGCCGAACTCGCTCGGGGAGTACTGGACGCGGTATCTGGTCATGTGTCCTCCGGGCCCTTCCACTACGTGGGCACCTCCATCGGCGGGGCCGTTGGACAGCAACTACTTGCTGAGCACGCGGACCAGCTGGCCTCGTTGACGCTGATCTCCACCACTGACTACTTCCCGGATCCCGCCGGCTGGCACGAACGTGCGGACCTCGTGGCGCAGGCCGGTACTCCGACCCAGGTGATCAACTCCGCCAAGTTGTGGTTCGCCACCGACTTCCTGGCCCAGAATGCGGAGGTTGGCACCGCTTTGCTGCACGACCTGCAGAACGCGGACCGGCTCAGCTACGCGGCCGCGTGTCGCTCGTTGGCCACCTTCGACCTGCGGGGTGCCAGGCCCGAGACGGATGTCCCAGTTCTGGCGCTGTCCGGACCGAGCGACGTCGTCACCGGCCCCGAGACCGTTCAGGAACTGGCCGACAAGCTGGGCGCCCGCCACGAAACCGTGCCGAATACCTCGCACCTGTTGGCCGCGGAGGCACCGCAGGCCACCGCAGAACACATCACCCACTTCATCTCGGCCCACCGCTGAGCAGAAAGGACGTCATGACCGATCGTTCAGAACGCACCCAGTCCCAGGCTCACAGCGAGGGCATGACCGTGCGCCGCGACGTGCTCTCCGACGCGCACGTGGATCGTGCGGAAGCCGGCAAGACCGAGTTCACCGAAGAGTTCCAGGACTTCATCACCCGCTACGCGTGGGGTGAGATCTGGACTCGTCCGGGCCTGGACCGTCGTATGCGCAGCGCGTGTGTGCTCACGGCACTGATCGCTGCGGGGCACTGGGAAGAATTCGAGATGCACGTGCGTGCGGCCATTGGCAACGGCCTGAGCCCGGAGGAGATCAAGGAGATTCTGCTCCAGTCGGCGATTTATCTGTCGGTCCCTTCGGCGAACAACGCCTTCAAACACGCGCAGAAGGTGCTGTCGGACATGGGAGTGCTGGGGGAGTAGCCCTCGAAAGCGCCAGAACGGCAACCGACCGTCATAAAGGTTCGCTATGCGTACAGGTGTTCACATGGCGCGCACATTCGGTTACGCTGAGAACACGCAACGCGGCGTCGTCGGTCGATGGAGACGGTGTCGCCCCGGGACACCGGGTGAGCCCAAACCGTGAGGATTCACATGAACCACGCTTACGTGTACGACGCAGTCCGCACTCCGTTCGGCAAGGTGGGTGGCGCGCTGTCCAGCCACCGCCCCGATGATCTGGCCACCTTGGTGGTCAAGACCCTGGTGGAGCGCGCTCCCCAGTTGGATGCGGAGAAGATCGACGAGGTCTACTTCGGCAACGCCAACGGCGCCGGTGAGGAGAACCGCAACGTGGCCCGCATGGCCACCCTGCTCGCTGGACTGCCGACCTCCGTCCCCGGTTCCACGATCAACCGCTTGTGCGGTTCCTCCCTGGACGCCGCAATGATGGCTTCGCGCCAGATCGAGGTGGGCGAGGGTGATCTGCTGCTCGTGGGTGGTGTGGAATCCATGTCCCGGGCGCCCTGGGTGCTGCCCAAGACCGAGCGCCCCTTCCCGATGCAGGATCTCAAGCTTGCCAACACCACCCTGGGCTGGCGCCTGGTCAACCCGGAAATGCCGGACGCCTGGACGGTCTCCTTGGGCGAGGCCACCGAACAGCTGCGCGAGAAGCACAACATCTCCCGTGAGGAGCAGGACGAGTTCGCTGCTCGTTCGCACCAGCTCGCCGCCAAGGCCTGGGACGAAGGTAAGTACGACAACCTCACCATGAGCGTGAAGCCCAACACCAAGCGCGGTGTCGAGTTGACCCGCGACGAGACGGTGCGTGCTGACTCCACCGCGGAAACCCTGTCCGGCCTGCGCACCGTGTTCCGCACGGGCGAGAACGCCACGGTCACCGCCGGTAACGCGTCCCCCATGAACGACGGCGCTTCCGCCGTCTGGCTGGGCAGCGAAAAGGGTGCGGATCTGCTCGGCGGCGCACCCATCGCACGCATCGCCGGCCGCGGTGCCGCGGCTAACGAGCCGCAGTACTTCGGTGAGGCTCCCGTCGAGGCCGCCAACCTCGCGCTCAAGCGTGCGGGGATCTCCTGGGACGACGTCGCCGCGGTTGAACTCAACGAAGCTTTCGCTGCGCAGTCGCTCGCGTGCCTGCGCCAGTGGGGCGTGGACCAGAGCATCGTGAACACGTGGGGTGGTGCCATCGCAATCGGTCACCCCCTAGGTGCTTCCGGTACCCGCGTGCTCGGCACCCTGGCACGCCGTCTCGAAGAGACCGGCGAACGCTGGGGCGTGGCCAGCCTGTGCATCGGCGTGGGCCAGGGCCTCGCCGTGGTGCTCGAGAACCAGAACGCCAAGGGCTAAGCGCTCAACCCCAGACCAAACGAAGAAAGGCATACAGCTCATGCTGAACATTGCAGACAGCGTGGCCGCGGCCGTGGAGCCCATCCACGACGGCGCCTGCGTAATGATCGGTGGCTTCGGTGTTGCCGGGCAGCCCGTTGAGCTCATTGACGCGCTCATCGAGAACGGCGCCAAGGACCTCACCGTGGTCAACAACAACGCCGGCAACGGTGACGTGGGACTGGCCAAGCTCATCCAGCTTGGCCGTGTGAAGAAGATCATTTGCTCCTTCCCGCGCCAGGCGGACTCGTGGCACTTCGACGAGAAGTACCACGCCGGTGAGATCGAGCTCGAGGTCGTGCCGCAGGGCAACCTGGCCGAGCGCATTCGCGCGGCCGGTGCCGGCATCGGTGCGTTCTACACGCCCACCGGCTACGGCACCCCGTTGGCCGAGGGCAAGGAAGTTCGTGAACTGGATGGCAAGCACCAGGTGCTCGAGTACCCCATCCACGCGGACTTCTCCCTGACCAAGGCTCACACCGCGGATACCGCGGGCAACTTGGTCTATCGCAAGACCGCGCGGAACTTCGGCCCCATCATGGCGGCCGCGGCCAAGCACTCCATCGTGCAGGTGAGCGAGATCGTGGAGCGCGGGCAGATCGACCCCGAGGTCGTGGTGACCCCCGGTATCTACGTGGACACCGTGGTCAAGCTCGAAGCTCCCAAGCAGGTAGACCCGCGAGAGGAAGGTACGGCATGAGCGCCCCGCAGAACAGTGATCACGCCCTGAGCCCCGAAGAGCTCGCCGAGGTAGTGGCCCGCGACATCCCCGCAGGCGCCTACGTCAACCTGGGCATCGGCCAGCCCACGCTGGTGTCCAACTACCTGTCCCCCGAGGACGACGTCACCTTGCACACCGAGAACGGCATGCTGGGCATGGGCGCGGAAGCCAAGGGCGACGAGGTCGATGCCGACCTCATCAACGCCGGAAAGATCCCCGTGGTCGAGACCGAGGGCTGCTCCTACTTCCACCACGCTGATTCCTTCGCGATGATGCGCGGCGGGCACCTGGACTGCTGTGTCCTGGGTGCCTTCCAGGTGGATCAGAAGGGCAACTTGGCCAACTGGCACACCGGCAAGCCCGGCGCCATCCCCGCTGTGGGCGGTGCCATGGACCTCGCCACAGGTGCCAAGCAGACCTTCGTGATGATGACCCTGCAGACCAAGAAGGGCCAGCCCAAGCTGGTGGCCGAGTGCGACATGCCGCTGACCGGCGTGGGCTGCGTGTCCCGCATCTACACGGACAAGGCTGTGTTCCTCATCGAGGAGGACGGCGTGCGCGTGCGTGAGACCTTCGGCATCGGTTTCGACGAACTCACCGAGTTGGTCGACATCGAGCTGAAGCCCGCCAACTGACGGCAGTGCGGGGGCGGGACTTCCAGAGTTCCGCCCCCGCCTTGCTTTAATCGAGCTTGCGCTATGCAAGACCAGTGTTCGAACCGTGTGATTTGGAGCCCCCGTGAGTGCTGACGCAGACTCCGCAGACAAGAGCCAGTACGTCCAGTCGCTCGCGCGCGGGCTGTCCGTGATTTCCGCTTTCGACGCCGCTCGACCGGTCATGACACTCTCGGACGTCGCGCGTCACACGGGTTTGACGCGCGCTACCGCTCGCCGGTTCCTGCTGACCCTCGAGTCGTTGGGATACGTCCGATCCGACGGGCGGATGTTCGAACTGACACCCAAGGTGCTGCAGCTGGGGTACTCGTACCTCTCGGCGCTGTCGCTGCCGCAGATCGCGAGTCCGCACCTGAAGAACCTCTCGGACACGCTGCAGGAATCCACGTCCATGTCGGTGCTCGACGGGCAGGACATCGTGTATGTGGCGCGCGTGGCCACTCACCGCATCATGACCGTGGCCATTGCCGTGGGAACCCGGTTCCCCGCCTACGCGACCTCCATGGGGAGGGTGCTTCTCGCGGGACTCAATGCCAAGGAACTGGGGGAGTACCTCTCCACCGCTGAGCTGTCTCCGCTGACTCGACGCACCACCACCGAGCGGGAAGCGCTGCTGCAGCAACTGCAACGAGTGCGCGACCAGGGGTACGCCGTGGTGGACCAAGAACTCGAAGTGGGGCTGCGCTCGGCAGCGGTTCCCGTCAAGGACCTTACGGGTCGCACCGTGGCCGCGATCAACGTGTCCATGCGCGTGGGCATGCCCGGCGTGGACACCGACCATCCGGACGTGCAGGTCATCCCCGAACTCCTTTCATGCGCGGCCGCGATCTCCCAGGACCTCGCGGCATCGGGGAGCTGAGCGACCTCCAATGTTCGGAGTAGCCCGCAGAGGCTGGTTCGCGGGTATGCGCGGCAGCTGCTACACTGGCTAGGAATTGCTCGGTCACGAGCGTGTGCATTTTCGATTCAATGGCAAATTGGACTCTGTCCTTTGGTACGCAATTTGTACCTAGATGCCATTTTTTGTCATGCCCGCTTCCGTGACTCACCAATCCGCAGTCAGCAGACCGTTCACCCGGTGAACGCAAGGTCTGCCCAAACAGGAGGCACTGTGCCAACTATTCAGCAGCTGGTCCGTAAGGGCCGGACATCCAAGGTCGTCAAGACCAAAGCCCCCGCGCTCAAGGGCAACCCCATGAAGCGCGGCGTGTGCACCCGTGTGTTCACCACCACCCCTAAGAAGCCGAACTCGGCTCTTCGTAAGGTGGCACGTGTCAAGCTCAACGGCGGCGTGGAAGTTACCGCGTACATCCCCGGTGAGGGACACAACCTGCAGGAGCACTCCATCGTGCTGGTGCGCGGTGGTCGTGTGAAGGACCTGCCGGGTGTTCGCTACAAGATCGTGCGCGGCGCACTCGACACCCAGGGTGTCAAGGGTCGCCAGCAGGCTCGTTCCCGCTACGGCGCCAAGAAGGAGAAGAAGTAATGCCTCGTAAAGGTCCCGCTCCCAAGCGCCCCCTCGTCGTAGATCCCGTCTACGGCTCTCCCGTTGTCACCCAGCTGATCAACAAGGTTCTGCAGGACGGTAAGAAGTCCACCGCAGAGCGCATCGTTTACGGTGCCCTTGAAGGCGTGCGCAACAAGACCAACTCCGATCCCGTCGCAACCCTGAAGAAGGCCCTTGACAACGTCAAGCCGGCCCTCGAGGTCCGCTCCCGCCGTGTCGGTGGCGCCACCTACCAGGTTCCGGTCGAGGTCAAGGCAGGCCGTGCTACCGCGCTGTCGCTGCGTTGGCTCGTTGGTTACGCCAAGGTCCGCCGCGAAAACACCATGACTGAGCGTCTCCAGAACGAGATCCTCGACGCATCCAACGGCCTGGGTGCCGCTGTGAAGCGCCGCGAGGATACTCACAAGATGGCTGAGTCCAACAAGGCCTTCGCCCACTATCGCTGGTAAAATCCGATAGTCGTGTCGGCCCCGTCAACAGCGGGGTCGACACCTGGGCCCGGCACCAACCTTTACGAAGGGAACCATCGTGGCACTTGACGTGCTTACCGACCTGAACAAGGTCCGCAATATCGGCATCATGGCTCACATCGATGCCGGTAAGACCACGACCACCGAACGAATCCTGTTCTACACGGGCATCAACCACAAGCTCGGCGAGACGCACGACGGTGCATCCACGATGGACTGGATGGCGCAGGAGCAGGAACGCGGCATCACCATTACCTCCGCCGCGACCTCGTGCTACTGGCACGACAACCAGATCAACATCATCGACACCCCGGGTCACGTGGACTTCACGGTCGAGGTCGAGCGCTCCCTGCGTGTGCTCGACGGCGCTGTGGCAGTCTTCGACGGCAAGGAAGGCGTTGAGCCGCAGTCCGAGACCGTGTGGCGTCAGGCAGACAAGTACGAAGTTCCGCGTATCTGCTTCGTCAACAAGATGGACAAGCTCGGTGCAGACTTCTACTTCACCGTTGACACCATCAAGTCCCGCTTGGGTGCAACCCCGCTCGTTCTGCAGCTGCCCATCGGCGCTGAGAACGATTTCGTGGGCGTTGTCGACCTGCTCACCATGAAGGCATTCGTGTGGGAAGGTGACTCCAAGGGTGACGTGTCCCTGGGCGCCAAGTACGAGATCCGCGAGATCCCTGAGGATCTGAAGGACCGTGCTGAGGAATACCGCAACCAGCTGGTCGAGTCCGTGGCGGAAGCCGACGACGAGCTCATGGAGAAGTACCTCAACGGTGAAGAGCTGACCCAGGACGAGATCAAGCACGGTATCCGTGAACTGACGATCAACTCCAAGGCGTACCCGGTGCTGTGTGGTTCGGCGTTCAAGAACCGCGGCGTGCAGCCCATGCTCGACGCAGTCGTTGACTACCTCCCCACCCCGCTGGACGTGCTCTCCGTGCAGGGCCACTCCGTGAAGGACGAGGAAGAGGTCATGACCCGTCCGGCAGACGCGAACGCTCCGTTCGCTGCGCTGGCGTTCAAGGTCGCGGCTCACCCGTTCTACGGTCAGCTCACCTACATCCGCGTGTACTCCGGCAAGGCCAAGGCCGGCGAGCAGGTGCTCAACTCCACCAAGGGCAAGAAGGAGCGCATCGGCAAGCTGTTCCAGATGCACTCCAACAAGGAGAACCCGGTGGAAGAGATCTCCGCCGGTCACATCTACGCGGCCATCGGTCTGAAGGACACCACCACCGGTGACACCCTGTGCGATT
Source organism: Actinomycetes bacterium (assembly GCA_023426375.1). GTDB lineage: Bacteria > Actinomycetota > Actinomycetes > Actinomycetales > Micrococcaceae > Kocuria. The sequence goes on from JAFAAV010000052.1 coordinate 15,223, forward strand.
CACAGGAGCCCATCGTGCTGGAGTCCATGAGCTTCCCCGAGCCCGTGATCTTCGTGGCCATCGAGCCCAAGACCAAGGGTGACCAGGAAAAGCTCTCGACCGCTATTCAGAAGCTCTCCGCTGAGGATCCCACCTTCACGGTGTCCCTCAACGACGAGACCGGCCAGACCGAGATCGGCGGCATGGGCGAGCTCCACCTGGACATCCTGGTGGACCGCATGAAGCGCGAGTTCAAGGTGGAAGCCAACGTGGGCAAGCCGCAGGTGGCTTACCGCGAGACCATCAAGAAGGCCGTGGACAAGGTCGACTACACGCACAAGAAGCAGACCGGTGGTTCCGGTCAGTTTGCTAAGGTGCAGGTTGCTTTCGAGCCGCTCCCGCTGGATGCCGAGGAACTCTACGAGTTCGACAACAAGGTGACCGGTGGCCGCGTTCCTCGCGAGTACATTCCTTCCGTGGATGCCGGTATCCAGGACGCCATGCAGTTGGGTGTTCTCGCCGGTTACCCCATGGTCGGTGTGAAGGCCACCCTGCTCGATGGTGCCTACCACGATGTCGACTCGTCCGAAATGGCGTTCAAGATCGCCGGTTCCATGGTGTTCAAGGAAGGCGTTCGTCGCGCCAACCCTGTGCTCCTCGAGCCGCTGATGTCCGTGGAGGTTCGTACCCCCGAGGAGTACATGGGCGACGTGATCGGCGACCTGAACTCCCGTCGTGGTCAGATCCAGTCCATGGAAGACGTCACCGGCGTCAAGCTGGTGAAGGCCCTCGTGCCGCTGTCTGAAATGTTCGGCTACATCGGTGACCTGCGTTCCAAGACTCAGGGTCGCGCCGTGTACTCGATGCAGTTCGACAGCTATTCGGAGGTCCCCAAGGCCGTCGCCGACGAGATCATCCAGAAGAATCGCGGCGAGTAAGCCCACCGGGGACTAGTCCCCGAATTTCGATAAACCACTCAAGCCAAAGTAGACTTGCACAGGTTTCGACTGCAGCAGTGTTATGCGCTGTGATAGCAGACTCCGGACATTCGGAGTCGTCGAGTAAGTCTCACCTCAATGTTCTAGGAGGAACACATCATGGCGAAGGCCAAGTTCGAGCGCAACAAGCCGCACCTCAACATCGGCACCATCGGCCACGTTGACCACGGCAAGACCACGCTCACCGCTGCCATCTCCAAGGTGCTTGCTGACAAGTACCCGGATCTCAACGAGCAGCGCGACTTCGGTGCCATCGACTCCGCTCCGGAGGAGAAGCAGCGCGGCATTACCATCAACATTTCTCACATCGAGTACCAGACCGAAAAGCGTCACTACGCACACGTTGACGCCCCCGGTCACGCGGACTACGTGAAGAACATGATCACCGGTGCTGCTCAGATGGACGGCGCAATCCTCGTGGTTGCTGCTACCGACGGCCCCATGGCTCAGACCCGCGAGCACGTTCTGCTCGCCCGCCAGGTGGGCGTTCCCTACCTGCTGGTCGCACTGAACAAGTCCGACATGGTCGACGACGAGGAACTGCTGGACCTCGTTGAAATGGAAGTTCGTGAACTGCTGTCCGACCAGGGCTTCGACGGCGACAACGCACCCGTGGTGCGCGTGTCCGCTCTGAAGGCTCTGGAGGGCGACGCTCAGTGGGTCAAGTCCGTTGAGGACCTCATGGAGGCCGTGGACGAGAACATCCCGGAGCCGGAGCGCGACACCGACAAGCCGTTCCTGATGCCCGTTGAGGACGTCTTCACAATCACCGGTCGTGGCACCGTGGTGACCGGCCGTGCCGAGCGTGGCACCCTGCCGATCAACTCCGAGGTCGAGATCGTCGGCATCCGCCCGATCCAGAAGACCACCGTGACCGGTATCGAAATGTTCCACAAGCAGATGGACGAAGCCCTCGCGGGCGAGAACTGTGGTCTGCTGCTGCGTGGCCTCAAGCGCGACGACGTCGAGCGTGGCCAGGTTGTCTGCAAGCCGGGTTCGATCACCCCGCACACGGACTTCGAGGCGAACGTCTACATCCTCTCCAAGGAAGAAGGCGGACGTCACAACCCGTTCTACTCGAACTACCGTCCGCAGTTCTACTTCCGCACCACCGACGTCACCGGCGTCATCACGCTGCCCGAGGGCACCGAGATGGTTATGCCCGGCGACAACACCGAAATGACCGTTGAGCTGATCCAGCCCATCGCCATGGAGGACGGCCTCGGCTTCGCTATCCGTGAGGGTGGCCGCACCGTTGGTTCCGGTAAGGTGACCAAGATCATCAAGTAATCTCTGATTACTGAAGTGATCGTCGGCTAGCCCGGCACACTCCGTAAGGCCCCGCCAGTCTCGTGCTGGCGGGGCCTTACGCGTGCCGGCACCCAGGGCAACGACGCGGGTCGGCCGGTCGAGCGACGTCGGCCGTGGGTATTGCGCACAGCAGCAGGGGGAGAGGAACCCCTCGTTTGCAATGGCGTGCAATCCTCTGGCAGAATGGTCGCTGTTGTTCACGTGTCGGCGTGTGCCCGTAAAAAGGTCCCGACCGCGTCGGGCGAACCGGTACACCGAAGCAGCCTCAACGAGCCATGGTCTCCATGGGAACCACGTGAACAGCCATCCAATCGACACCGTTGAAAGTATTTGTGCGGACTCGTGTTTGCGTTTTACGCGACACGCCCGAGTTCGGGTGTCGGTGCTTCAGCAGGGTGAGGAACCCGGTTCTACCGGATTCAGCCTGTGTGAAGTGGCGATATAAGCGCCAAAACACAAGGAGCTTTTGCTCCACACAGGGAAGTACTTGAAGAAAGAGAGTCACGACGCCATGGCGGGACAAAAAATCCGCATCCGGCTGAAGTCCTATGACCACGAGGTCATTGACGTCTCGGCCCGGAAAATCGTTGAGACGGTGACGCGCGCAGGCGCCACGGTAGTGGGACCCGTCCCGCTGCCCACGGAGAAGAACGTTTACTGCGTGATCCGCTCGCCGCACAAGTACAAGGACAGCCGTGAGCACTTCGAAATGCGCACTCACAAGCGGCTGATCGACATCATCGACCCCACGCCCAAGGCTGTCGACTCGCTCATGCGTCTCGACCTGCCGGCTGACGTGAACATCGAAATCAAGCTGTAAAAAGGATCGCACCCCAATGACTACCACTTTCGAACGCCAGGTTAAGGGCCTGCTGGGCACCAAGCTCGGCATGACCCAGGTCTGGGACGAGAACGGGAAGTTCGTGCCGGTGACCGTGGTCAAGGCCGACTCCAACGTCGTGACGCAGCTGCGCAACGAGGACAAGGACGGCTACAACGCCGTTCAGATCGGCTTCGGTGCGATCGATCCCCGCAAGGTTTCTAAGCCGCTGGCTGGCCACTTCGCCGCCGCCGGAGTAACCCCGCGCCGCCACGTCGTCGAACTTCGTACTTCCGACTCCGCTGACTACGAGCTCGGCCAGGAACTGTCCGTCGAAATCTTCGACGCCGGTGCCAAGGTCGACGTGGTCGGCACCACCAAGGGCAAGGGCACCGCCGGTGTTATGAAGCGTCACGGCTTCGCCGGTGTTGGCGCCTCCCACGGTGCTCACAAGAACCACCGCAAGCCGGGATCCATCGGCGGCGCGTCTTACCCCGCGCGTGTTTTCAAGGGCATGAAGATGGCTGGTCGCATGGGCAACGCCCGTCACACCACCATGAACTTGACCGTTCACGCTGTTGACGCCGACAACTCCCTGCTGCTCATCAAGGGCGCCCTGCCGGGCCCCAAGGGATCGGTCGTCCTCGTCCGAACCGCAGTGAAGGGAGCCTGATAAGCCATGGCAACTGAAACCGTAAACGTCGAGCTGCCCGCTGAGATCTTCGACGCGCAGACCAACGTGGCACTGCTTCACCAGGTCGTCGTCGCTCAGTTGGCCGCTGCTCGCCAGGGAACGCACAAGACCAAGACCCGCGCCGAAGTTTCCGGTGCAGGCCGCAAGCCGTTCAAGCAGAAGGGTACGGGTCGCGCTCGTCAGGGCTCCATCCGCGCTCCTCACATGACCGGCGGTGGCGTTGTCCACGGTCCGACCCCGCGTGACTACTCGCAGCGCACGCCCAAGAAGATGAAGGCTGCTGCCCTGCGCGGCGCCCTCTCGGACCGGGCTCGCAACAACCGCATCCACGTGGTTGCCGATCTGGTGACTGCTTCCGAGCCGTCCACCAAGGCTGCCAAGGAAGCACTGCGTTCGATCACCGAGCGCAAGAACGTGCTGGTTGTTCTGGACCGCGGTGACGATGTCACTGCATTGTCCGTGCGCAACCTGGTCAACACGCACGCCGTGTACGCAGACCAGCTCAACACGTACGACGTGCTCGTCTCGGACGACGTGATCTTCACCAAGGCCGCTTACGACTCGTTCGTTGCTGCTGCGTCCGCTACGGGTAAGAACCAGGAGGACGCCAAGTGAGCGCGATCTACAACAAGGACCCGCGCGATGTGATCATTCGCCCGGTCGTCTCCGAGAAGTCCTACGGACTGATCGACGAGGGCAAGTACACCTTCCAGGTGGACCCCTCGGCGAACAAGACCGAGATCAAGTACGCCGTGGAGAAAATCTTCGGCGTCAAGGTCGAGTCCGTCAACACCCTTAACCGTCCCGGTAAGCGGAAGCGCACTCGCTTCGGCTGGGGAACACGTAAGGCCACCAAGCGTGCCATCGTGTCCCTTCGGGAAGGTTCCATCGACATCTTCGGCGGTCCGCTCGCCTGAGCGGAGACCACTTTAACGAGGAATTGAATTATGGCTATCCGTAAGCACAAGCCGACAACCCCGGGCCGTCGTGGCTCGTCGGTTGCCGACTTCGTAGAAATCACGCGTACCACGCCTGAGAAGTCCCTGGTGCGTCCGCTGCCCAAGAAGGGCGGTCGTAACAACACCGGTCGCATCACCACCCGTCACAAGGGCGGTGGACACAAGCGTCAGTACCGTGTCATCGACTTCCGTCGTCACGACAAGGACGGCATCGACGCCAAGGTCGCTCACATCGAGTACGACCCCAACCGTACGGCTCGCATTGCGCTGCTGCACTACGTTGACGGCACCAAGCGCTACATCGTGGCCCCCAACAAGCTCAAGCAGGGCGATGTTGTCGAGTCCGGTCCGTCCGCCGACATCAAGCCCGGTAACAACCTGCCGCTGCGCAACATCCCCGTGGGCACCGTGCTCCACGCTGTGGAGCTGCGTCCCGGTGGCGGTGCCAAGCTGGCTCGTTCGGCCGGTGCCTCCGTGCAGCTCGTCGCCAAGGAAGGCAAGTACGGCCAGCTCCGTCTGCCCTCCGGCGAAATCCGCAACGTCGACGTGCGCTGCCGTGCAACCGTGGGCGAGGTCGGCAACGCCGAGCAGTCCAACATCAACTGGGGTAAGGCAGGCCGTAACCGCTGGAAGGGCATCCGCCCGACCGTCCGCGGTGTCGTCATGAACCCCGTTGACCACCCCCACGGTGGTGGTGAGGGTAAGACTTCCGGTGGTCGCCACCCGGTCAACCCGAACGGCAAGCCCGAGGGACGCACCCGTCGCCCCAACAAGGAAAGCGACAAGCTCATCGTCCGTCGTCGTCGTACCGGCAAGAACAAGCGCTAAGGAGCCTGACTAATGCCACGCAGCCTCAAGAAGGGCCCTTTCGTTGATCAGCACCTCTACCTGAAGGTCGCCAAGGAGAACGAGAAGGGCACCAAGAACGTCATCAAGACGTGGTCCCGCCGCTCGATGATCGTGCCCGACATGCTCGGCCACACGATTGCCGTGCACGACGGACGCAAGCACATCCCGGTGTTCATCACGGAGTCGATGGTCGGGCACAAGCTCGGCGAATTCGCTCCCACCCGCACATTCCGCGGCCATGTGAAGGACGACAAGAAGGGCAAGCGTCGCTGACCTTCGGGTTAGCACGTAGCACTTCTTCGACAAGACGAGAGAAGGAAAGCAATGGAAGCCAAGGCATCTGCGCGCTACATCCGCGTGACGCCTATGAAGGCCCGGCGCGTCGTCAACCTGATTCGTGGCCAGCAGGCGAATGAGGCATTGGCGATTCTGAAGTTTGCCCCCCAGGCAGCTTCTGAGCCGGTATTCAAGGTTCTCGAATCCGCCGTAGCTAACGCACGGCAGAAGGCCGACCGTGAAGGCCTCGCGTTCAAGCAGGAAGACCTCGTTGTCTCCGCTGCTTACGTGGACGAGGGACCCACCATGAAGCGGTTCCAGCCGCGCGCCCAGGGCCGTGCGTACCGCATCAACAAGCGCACGAGCCACGTGACCGTGGTCGTGGCGACCCCGGAGAAGGAGGAGGTCCGCTAAGTGGGACAGAAAATCAACCCCAACGGATTCCGTCTGGGTATCACCACCGACCACATCTCGCACTGGTACGCCGACTCCAACCAGCCGGGTCAGCGCTACAAGGACTACATCCGCGAGGATGTGAAGATCCGCGAGCTCATGTCCAAGGGCATGGAGCGCGCCGGTATCTCCAAGGTCGAGATCGAGCGCACCCGTGACCGTGTGCGTGTGGACATCCACACCGCTCGCCCGGGCATCGTGATCGGCCGCCGCGGCGCCGAAGCTGACCGCATCCGCGGTGAGCTCGAAAAGCTGACCGGCAAGCAGATCCAGCTGAACATCCTGGAAGTCAAGAACCCCGAGACCGACGCACAGTTGGTTGCTCAGGGTGTCGCCGAGCAGCTCGCTTCTCGCGTGGCCTTCCGCCGCGCCATGAAGAAGGCCATTCAGTCCGCACAGCGTGCGGGTGCCAAGGGTATTCGTATCCAGTGCGCCGGCCGTCTGGGTGGCGCTGAAATGTCCCGCTCGGAGTTCTACCGCGAAGGCCGTGTGCCCCTGCACACCCTGCGTGCGAACATCGACTACGGCTTCTTCGAGGCTAAGACCACCTTCGGCCGCATCGGCGTGAAGGTTTGGATCTACAAGGGCGACCTGACCTCCAAGGAACTGGCTGCACAGCAGGCCGCTGCTCCGTCTTCGCGCGGACGCAACGACCGTCGCGGTGGCGCCGGTGGCGGCGAGCGTCGTCGTCGTGGTGGCAATGACCGTAACGACCGTGGCGGACGCCGTGAGCGTAACGACTCCGCCGCAGCCCCGCAGCAGAACACCGCTGCGGAGGCGTCCAACGCAGAGGGTGGTAAGTAATGCTTATCCCACGTCGTGTTAAGTTCCGCAAGCAGCACCACCCCAAGCGTCGGGGCCAGGCTAAGGGCGGAACCCAGGTATCGTTCGGCGAATGGGGCATCCAGGCACTGAGCCCGGCATATGTCACCAACCGCCAGATCGAGGCCGCGCGTATCGCAATGACCCGTCACATCAAGCGTGGCGGTAAGGTCTGGATCAACATTTACCCGGACCGTCCCCTGACCAAGAAGCCTGCCGAAACCCGTATGGGTTCCGGTAAGGGTTCCCCCGAATGGTGGGTCGCCAACGTCAAGCCCGGACGCATCATGTTCGAGATCTCCGGCGTGTCCGAAGAAGTCGCCCGTGAGGCACTTCGCTTGGCAATCCACAAGCTCCCGATGAAGGCACGTATCGTGCGTCGCGAAGGTGGTGAATGATCAATGGCCATTGGATCTAAGGATCTGAACATGGAAAACCTCGCGGAACTCGACAACGGTGCTCTGACCGAGCAGTTGCGGAAGTCCAAGGAAGAGCTGTTCAACCTGCGCTTCCAGTCCGCAACCGGTCAGCTCGAGAGCAACGGCCGTCTGAAGTCCGTCAAGCGTGACATCGCCCGCATCTACACCGTGCTCCGTGAGCGCGAGCTGGGCATCCGCGAAGAGGTCCAGGCGACTGCTGTAGAGACCGACAAGAAGGCAGCCAAGAAGAGCAAGAAGGCCGCCAAGTCTGAGGATGATGCCAAGTGAGCGAGCAGGTTAACAACGAGGCCACGGCCGAGCGCGGTGACCGTAAGACCCGTCGCGGCTACGTAGTCTCCGACAAGATGGACAAGACCGTGGTCGTGCAGGTCGAGGACCGTGTGAAGCACGCCCTCTACGGCAAGGTCATGCGTAAGTCCAAGCGCATCAAGGCGCACGACGAGGAGAACACCGCCGGTGTCGGTGACCTCGTGCGTATCGCCGAGACGCGTCCGCTGTCCGCCAGCAAGAACTGGCGCATCGTGGAGATCATCGAGAAGGCCAAGTAAGGCTTTCGAGATCGACGAAGCATGCCGGCTCTGAGCCGACACGCGGGCCCCCATCCTCGGATGGGGGCCCGTTGCTTTGCCGTCACCGCCCAGTTGGACCTAGCAGTCCGTGGGCTGTAGAGTGGATCAGTACGCGTGTGGCACACGTGTGCCCACATCACTGACTTCGACACTGCTGAGTCAGAATCCACAGTGCCCAAGGTCCCTTGTCGGACCGGGACTTCCTGAATGAAGTCCGGGCATGAACCAGCGTCTTGGTGCGTCCTCACGCGCGAAGAACCACGCGGCATCGCCAAGCGATGTTCACCGCGTGCCGTTGCCCGTTCACGGATTCTGGTTGAGCAGACCGATCCTCAGTGGGGCAACGAAGCAGACGATCCGTTCGTCTGAATCACTTCGAATCACTCACGCCACAACCCAGCGCGTATGTGCTTCACGAAAACGCCTCGGGCCCCTCCTACGGCCACGGGGAGCACCGTTCAGTGAAGCGTTCAAATATCTACCGTTCCGCAAGGCTCGACATCGTCCAGATATGGATGAGAACCGGCGCGACGACAGGAGAAATCAGTGATTCAGCAGGAGTCGCGGCTTAGGGTCGCCGATAACACGGGTGCGAAGGAAATCCTCACCATCCGTGTACTCGGTGGATCCGGACGCCGTTACGCAGGCATTGGCGACGTCATTGTCGCCACCGTTAAGGACGCAATCCCCGGTGGCAACGTCAAGAAGGGCGACGTTGTCAAGGCTGTTGTGGTCCGTACCAAGAAGCAGAGGCGCCGTCCCGACGGTTCCTACATTCGTTTCGACGAGAACGCCGCAGTGATCTTGAAGACTGACGGGGATCCCCGTGGCACGCGTATCTTCGGCCCCGTGGGCCGCGAGTTGCGCGACAAGAAGTTCATGAAGATCATCTCGCTGGCTCCGGAGGTGCTCTGACATGGCGAAATTCAAGATCAAGACCGGAGACCTGGTTCAGGTTATTTCCGGCAACAAGCAGAACAAGGGCAAGCAGGGCAAGGTCCTGCGTGTGATCACCGAGACTTCCCGCGTGGTTGTCGAAGGTGTCAACGTGGTGACCAAGCACAAGCGTGCCAGCGCCCAGGGCGAAGCCGGCGGCATCGTCAAGACCGAGGCTCCCATTCACATCTCGAACGTGATGCTCGTGGACCCGGAGACCGGCAAGCCGACCCGCGTGGGCTACCGCACCGAGACCGTGGAGCGTGACGGCAAGCAGAAGACCGTTCGCGTTCGCGTGTCCAAGAGCACCGGCAAGGATCTGTGATGAGCGAAACGACCGAAACCAAGATGACCCCGCGGTTCAAGACTAAGTACCAGGAAACCGTTGCGCCGGCACTCCAGGAAGAGTTCGGTTACTCGAACGTCATGGAACTGCCCCGCATCACCAAGGTTGTCGTGAACATGGGTCTGGGCGAGGCAGCCAAGGATTCCAAGCTGGTGGATTCCGCCATCAAGGACCTGACCGCCATCACCGGCCAGAAGCCCGTGGTCAACCGTGCCAAGAAGTCCATCGCACAGTTCAAGCTGCGCGAAGGTATGCCCATCGGCGCTCACGTCACCATGCGTGGCGATCGCATGTGGGAATTCCTGGACCGTCTGGTCACGCTGGCCCTGCCGCGTATTCGTGACTTCCGTGGATTGTCCGACCGTCACTTCGACGGCAACGGCAACTACACCTTCGGTTTGACGGAACAGTCCATGTTCCACGAAATCGACCAGGACCGGATCGACCGTGTGCGCGGTATGGACATCACCGTGGTGACCACCGCAAAGACTGACGACGAGGGTCGTGCGCTACTCAAGGCGCTCGGCTTCCCGTTCAAGACCAACTAATTCCCGCGACGTCAGAGGTCCCGACTGGCTGTAACCGGTCGGGAAACCGTGACGAGGAAGGGCATGTGCCCAAACATGACAATGACAGATCCTGTCGCAGACATGCTGACGCGTCTGCGTAATGCGAACTCCGCATACCACGACACCGTGAGCATGCCGTACTCCAAGCTGAAGGCTCGGGTTGCGGACATCCTCAAGGCCGAGGGTTACATCGCGGACTGGAGTGAGGAGCCGGCCAAGGTCGGTAAGACCCTCATCCTGTCCCTGAAGTTCGGCCCCAACCGTGAGCGCTCCATTGCTGGCGTTCGCCGTATCTCCAAGCCGGGTTTGCGCGTTTACGCGAAGTCCACCAACCTGCCGAAGGTTCTCGGCGGCATGGGCATCGCGATCCTCTCCACCTCTTCGGGTCTGCTGACTGACAAGCAGGCCGGCAAGAAGGGCGTGGGCGGGGAAGTCCTCGCGTACGTCTGGTAATCGGTAGCACAGAACAAAGAAAGGAAGAGAACATGTCACGTATTGGACGTCTCCCGATCTCTGTGCCCGCCGGTGTGGAGGTTGCTGTGGACGGTTCCGTGGTGAAGGTCAAGGGCCCCAAGGGCGAATTGACTCACACCGTGGCCGCTCCCATCACCGTGGTTGTTGAAGACGGCACCGTTCAGGTTGCCCGCCCCAACGATGAGCGCGAGTCCCGCGCTCTGCACGGTTTGACTCGTACCCTGATCTCCAACATGGTCCAGGGTGTCTCCGAGGGTTACAGCAAGCAGCTGGAAATCGTCGGAACCGGTTACCGCGTGCAGGCCAAGGGCGCCAATCTGGAGTTCGCTCTGGGCTACAGCCACCCTGTCCCGTTCGAGGCTCCGGACGGCATCACGCTGTCCGTTGAAGGTTCGAACAAGGTCACCGTCGCCGGTATCGACAAGCAGCAGGTTGGCCAGGTTGCCGCAAAGATCCGCAAGCTGCGTCTGCCCGACCCCTACAAGGGCAAGGGCGTGCGTTACGCCGGCGAGCAGATCCGCCGCAAGGCCGGAAAGGCTGGTAAGTAATCATGGCTCTCGTAATCAAGGGCAAGTCGAAGTCCGCTCAGCGCGCACGTCGTCACCGCCGCGTACGCAAGTACGTTTCCGGTACCGCACTGCGTCCCCGTCTCGTAGTGACCCGTTCCGCGCGTCACATGGTCGCCCAGGTGATCGACGACGACAAGGGTGTAACCCTGGCGTCCGCTTCCACCATGGAAGCTGACCTGCGGGCCGCCTCGGAGGACAAAACCGCCAAGGCCAAGCGTGTCGGCGAACTCGTTGCCGAACGCGCCAAGGCTGCCGGGATCGAAACCGTTGTGTTCGACCGTGGCGGTAACAAGTACCACGGCCGTGTGGCCGCGGTGGCCGATGGTGCCCGTGAAGGAGGTCTGGCGCTGTGAGCGAGCAGAACAATGAGAAGGAAACCAAGGTGAGCGAAGCCACCAACGCTTCCAACGAAGCTACTGAGGCTCAGCAGGGAACCGAGGACAACCGCGGTGGCCGCGGCGGTCGCGGTAACCGCAACGAGCGCGGTGGCCGTGGTGAACGCGGCGGTCGCAACGAGCGTGGCGGCCGTGGTGGCCGTGGCGGTCGCGAGGAAGAGAAGGACAAGTTCCTCGAGCGCGTCGTGACCATCAACCGTGTCTCCAAGGTGGTCAAGGGTGGCCGCCGCTTCAGCTTCACCGCCCTCGTGGTGGTTGGCGACGGCAACGGCATGGTTGGCGTGGGCTACGGCAAGGCCAAGGAAGTTCCCGCTGCCATCTCCAAGGGCGTCGAGGAAGCCAAGAAGAATTTCTTCCGGGTTCCTCGCGTGGAAGAGCGCACCATTCCGCACCGCGTGCAGGGCGAAGCCGCTGCCGGTGTCGTGATGCTGCGTCCGGCCACCCCGGGTACCGGTGTTATCGCCGGTGGTCCGGTGCGTGCCGTACTCGAGTGCGCGGGCATCCACGACGTGCTGTCCAAGTCCTTGGGTTCGTCCAACCAGATCAACATCGTGCACGCAACCATCGAGGCCCTGCGTATGCTCGAAGAGCCTGCTTCCGTGGCTGCCCGTCGTGGCCTGCCCATGGACGAGGTTGTTCCGGCCCCGCTGCTGCGCGATATCCAGAAGGCAGGTGCCTGATGAACGGAAAGCGCATTCAGGCCGACGGTGCAAACCTGCGTATCAAGCAGATCCGCTCCGTGGTCGGTCAGAAGCAGAACATGCGCGACACCCTGCGTTCCCTCGGTTTGAAGAAGCCGGGCAACGTGGTGGAGCGCAAGGCCGATGCAGCGACCGCGGGCATGATCAATACCGTGTCGCATCTCGTAGAGGTTGAGGAGGCCGAGTGACCATGGCTGAAAACACTGGGAGCAAGAAGCAGCACGCTCTGAAGGTTCACCACCTGCGTCCGGCCCCCGGATCTCACCAGTCCAAGACCCGTGTGGGTCGTGGTGAGGCTTCGAAGGGTAAGACTGCCGGTCGCGGTACCAAGGGCACCAAGGCGCGTTACCAGGTGAAGGCCGGTTTCGCCGGCGGTCAGCTGCCGTTGCACATGCGTCTGCCCAAGCTGCGTGGTTTCAGGAACCCGTTCCGCGTGGAGTACCAGGTTGTGAACCTGGATCGTCTGGGCGAGCTGTTCCCCGAGGGCGGCACGATCGGTATCTCCGATCTCGTTGCCAAGGGTGCAGTGCGCAAGAACCAGCCGGTCAAGGTTCTGGGCACCGGAGAGATCTCCGTTGCACTGAACATCACCGCGGACAAGTTCTCTGCCTCCGCGGCTGAGAAGATCGCAGCTGCCGGCGGTTCCACGCAGACCGCGTGAGACCGTAAGCAGTAATCGGTTGTAGGGTGTAACCCTGAACTGAAGCGGGCCCCGTGCCGTATTGTCGGCACGGGGCCCGCTGCTTTTTATCAGGGTGTTGGTGCTCACCTCGCGCGTGAGCGGGCAGCATCCTTCGCTAGACTTGCCCGGGGTCGGGACCGGCCGGGCCAATACTGAAGTTTTTGGAGGAGGACCTGTGCTCAGTGCTTTCGCACGGGCGTTCACAACGCCGGAACTGCGCAACAAGCTGCTGTTCACCCTCGGGATCATCGTGATCTACAGGTTGGGCACTTTCATCCCCGCGCCTGGCGTGGACTACGGCAACGTGCAGCAGTGTCTCGCACTGGGTAACACCACCGGCGGCGTGTACGACTTGGTCAACCTGTTCAGCGGTGGTGCACTCCTGCAGCTGTCCATCTTCGCCCTGGGCGTGATGCCCTACATCACGGCGAGCATCATTGTTCAGCTGCTGCGCGTGGTCATTCCTCGATTCCAGGAACTCCACGAAGAGGGTGCTCAGGGGCAGACCAAACTGACCCAGTACACCCGTTATCTGACGATCGGGTTGGCCGCACTGAACGCGACCACTGTGGTCTCGCTGGCCCGCTCCGGTTCACTGTTGGGTGACTGCCCCCTGCCGATCATCCCGGACGATTCCCTGATGATCCTGGTCATCATGATCATCACGATGACCGCTGGCACCACTCTGATCATGTGGCTGGGCGAGCGCATCACCGATAAGGGTGTCGGCAACGGTATGTCCCTGCTGATCTTCACCTCGATCGCCGCAACCTTCCCGTCCGCACTGGGCGACATCCTGCGTACCCGTGGCTGGGGCCTGTTCCTCGCCGTGTGTGCCGTTGGCCTGGTGGTCATCACGTGCGTGGTGTTCGTCGAACAGTCGCAGCGCCGGATTCCGGTGCAATACGCCAAGCGCATGGTGGGCCGCCGCACGATCGGTGGCACGAGCACTTACATCCCGCTCAAGGTCAACATGGCCGGCGTGATCCCCATCATCTTCGCTTCGTCGATGCTCATGCTGCCGTCCATGATCGCGCAGTTCGGCATGCCCAACGACGGTTCCCCGGTGCCGGGCTGGGTCAACTGGATCAACACGTACCTGACCTCGGGCGACCACCCGGTCTACATGGTCACCTACTTCCTGATGATCGTGGCGTTCACGTACTTCTACGTGTCCATCACGTTCAACCCGGAAGAGGTCTCCAACAACATGAAGCGCTACGGCGGCTTCATCCCGGGCATCCGCGCAGGACGCCCCACGGAGAACTACCTGCGCTACGTGCTGTCCCGCATCACGCTTCCCGGAGCCTTGTACCTGGGCATCGTTTCCATGATTCCCCTGATCGCCCTGGTGTTGTTCAACGCGAACCAGAATTTCCCGTTCGGTGGCCCCTCGCTGCTGATCATGGTGGGCGTGGGTCTGGACACCGTGAAGCAGATCGACGCGCAACTGCAGCAGCGCCACTACGAGGGGTTGTTGCGCAAGTAGTTGTCCACCAACTCCCACGGATCGGTGCGATCCGCCCCGCTCGCGCGCGGGAGCCAGTAAAGTGGTGGGGGACCAGAGAAGTTCGTGCAAGGAGAAACCATGACCCGTATGTTGATCATCGGACCGCCAGGCGCTGGCAAGGGCACGCAGGCGGCTCGCATCTGTGAACGGTTGAACGTTCCTGCGATCTCCACCGGGGACATTTTCCGAGCGAACATCAAAGAACAGACCGAGCTCGGCAAGGAAGCCCAGCGTTACACTGACGCGGGCAATCTGGTGCCGGACTCCGTGACCAACTCCATGGTCCGCGATCGTTTGGCTCAGAATGACGTGGACAACGGTTTTCTGCTGGACGGTTACCCGCGCACCGTGGCCCAGGTCGAGGAGCTGGATGCGATCCTGGAGGCCAATGGCACCCACCTGGATGTCGTGCTGCTGCTGACCGCGGACAACGACGAACTCGTCAAGCGTCTGCTGGGCCGTGCACAGGAGCAGGGCCGCACCGATGACACGGAAGATGTCATCCGACACCGTCTGGATGTGTACGACCAGCAGACCGCTCCGGTCGTGGGCGTGTACGAGAAGCGCGGGATCGTCACCGAGGTTGACGGCCTGGGCGACATCGATGAGGTCACCGAGCGCATCATGGCGGCGCTGGCCAGCTGAAATGCGATCTCGCTGAGATAAGAATTTGGGTGTGAGCCCTCGGAACGGCGCCGTACAGCGTGTTCCGAGGGCTTAGCCGTTGAAGGAACTCACCACTACGAAGGGAAGCGCGCACCGTGTTTGGTCGCCGCAAGGTAGAACTGAAGTCCGATGCCCAGCTCGCGCTCATGTCTCGAGCCGGGGTGGTGACCTCGCGCGCGCTCGACGCCGCCGTGGCCGCAGCCGTTCCTGGGGCCACCACTGCTGATGTAGACCAGGCCTTCCGGGACGTGCTGGCCGCCAACAACGCCGAGTCCAACTTCTTGGGTTATTACGGCTATCCGGCAACGGTGTGCGTTTCCGTCAACGACCGGGTTGTTCACGGCATCCCCGGTGACCAGGTGTTGGCGGACGGTGACATCGTCTCCATTGACGGCGGGGCCATCGTGGACGGTTGGCACGGCGACTCGGCCCGCACCGTTCTGGTGGGGGAGAACCACGACCCAGCGGACGTCGAGCTGTCTACGGTGACTCGCGCAGCCATGTGGCGCGGCATCGCAGCCATGGCCACAGGCACCCACGTGGGTGACATCGGCCAGGCCGTGGAGGACTATGTTCACGGAGTGACTGGGCAGCGTCTGGGGATCCTCGAGGATTACGTGGGTCACGGCATCGGCACCGCCATGCACATGGCCCCTGATGTTCCCAACTACGCCGTGCGCAATCGCGGACCTCGGCTCGTCCCGGGAATGGCACTTGCCATCGAACCGATGCTGGTGCGTGGTGGAATCGAAACCAAGGTCCTGGAGGATGACTGGACCGTAGTGACCGTGGACGGTTCCAACGCGAGCCAGTGGGAGCACAGCGTGTGCCTGCACTCCAAGGGCCTGTGGGTCCTCACCGCCGAAGACGGCGGCGCATCCGAACTCGAACCACTGGGCGTTCATCCCGTCCCGATAGCTGCATCCTGAACCGCACGCGCGGTACGCACGAGCGAAAGGACCTGACATGGCCACCGACGTAGAGATCACCCAGCGACCGAAACCCGGTCAGCTCGTCTTCAAGCCCGCTCGCCGGGGCAAACCCCCGCAGCACCTGGCGGACCTGGACCTGGCCGGACGGAAGAAGATGCTGCAGGACGCAGGTTACCCGGCTTTCCGTGCGGCGCAGTTGTCCAAGCACTACTTCGAGCGTTTCGAAACCGATCCGGAGAAGATGACGGACCTGCCGGCGGGGCAGCGCGAGGAGTTGGTGAGCGCGGCCATGCCGCCGCTGTTGACCACGGTCAAGAACCTCAAGGCGGACCAGGGCATGACGGTCAAGTCCGTCCACCGCTTGTTCGACGGCGCCATGGTCGAGTCCGTGCTCATGCGCTACAGCAAGCGGGTCACCATGTGCATCTCGTCTCAAGCCGGCTGCGGCATGAACTGCCCGTTCTGCGCCACAGGTCAGGCCGGTCTGACCCGTAACCTCTCCGCCGCGGAGATCGTCGACCAGGTCGTGCAAGGCATCCGTGCATTGCGCGACGGTGTGGTGGGCCCCGCGGAGGAAGCACCCCTGCGTGTGTCCAACATCGTGTTCATGGGAATGGGGGAGGCCCTGGCGAACTACAAGGCCACCATGGGGGCGGTGCACCGTTTGATCGATCCCTCCCCGGAAGGCCTGGGCCTGTCCGCACGAGGACTGACCATGTCCACGGTGGGCCTGGTTCCGGGCATGCGGAAGTTCACACAGGAGAAGCTGCCCATCACCCTGGCGCTGTCACTGCACGCCCCGGACGATGAGCTGCGCGACGAGTTGATTCCGGTCAACAACCGCTGGAAGGTGGATGAGGCCCTTGACGCCGCACGCGAGTACTACGACGCCACTGGCCGCCGAGTCTCCATTGAGTACGCCCTGATCCGAGACATGAACGACCAGGGCTGGCGCGCGGATCTGCTGGGGGAGAAGCTCAACAAGCGCGGCGCCGGTTGGGTGCACGTGAACCCCATTCCGCTGAACCCCACCCCGGGGTCCAAATGGACTGCGTCTCGGCCCGGTGTCGAGCAGAATTTCGTGGAGCGCCTGCGCGCCCACGGCATCCCCACCACGGTGCGCGACACGCGCGGTTCGGACATCGACGGCGCGTGCGGCCAGCTGGCCGCGGACGTCTAGGCCTGGGAGCGGCGTCGTCGTCCGTCTCCACCCGTCGTGAAGGTGGCGGGTAGCTCATTACCCGTTACCGGATTGCATATCAAGTCTCAACCGCGTAGAGTATTGCGTTGGTTGTCTGTGCTCGCTCCGCTGAGCCCTGCCCGTCCACTAATCCACCCCCAAGCTTGCGCCGAAGGGGAGAGTTGTGACCGCGGTCAGCCGGTGGAGAGAGTCCTGTAAACCGTCCGGATAGATAACCGGACCCCTCGAAAAGTTAGCGGAGGATATGGCCAAGAAAGACGGAGTCATCGAGATCGAAGGCACTGTGGTCGAGGCTCTGCCCAACGCGTCGTTCCGTGTTGAGCTGAACAACGGTCACAAGGTGCTCGCCCACATCTCTGGGAAAATGCGCCAACACTACATCCGAATCCTTCCTGAGGACCGGGTTGTGGTGGAGCTGAGCCCGTATGACCTAACCCGAGGCCGGATCGTCTACCGCTACAAGTAGAAATTCGCGGCACCACGCACCGCGCAGATCCTTGTGATCTGCGGGGTGTTTGCTGCGTTATTCACCACCACTAGTACGCGAAGGAATGCGATGAAGGTCCAACCGAGCGTCAAGCAGATCTGCGACAACTGCAAGGTGATTCGCCGTAATGGCCGAGTCATGGTGATCTGCTCGAACCCCAGGCACAAACAGCGCCAGGGCTGACGGGAGCGCTCCCGCCCCACGCAAGTGGATTGACAGAACGGATACTGCAGCCAGCACCGCTCGGTGCGGCAACCCCCGGTACGGAGGCCGGAGACCGAACGAAACACGTTGTTCGGGACGCAGTGTTCAAGACCTCCGGACAGTACAAGGAGAACCGCCAATATGGCTCGTCTCGCAGGCGTAGACCTCCCCCGCGAAAAGCGGCTGGAAATCGCGCTGACTTACATCTACGGCGTGGGTCGTACCCGTGCACTCGCAACCCTTGAGGCCACTGGCATCTCGGGTGACGTGCGCGTGAAGGATCTCACCGACGCTCAGCTCGTGGAGCTGCGCGACTACATCGAAGGCAACTACAAGGTCGAAGGCGATTTGCGCCGTGAGGTTGCCGCCGATATTCGCCGCAAGGTCGAAATCGGCAGCTACCAGGGACTGCGTCACCGCCGTGGCCTTCCGGTCCACGGTCAGCGCACCAAGACCAACGCACGTACCCGCAAGGGTCCCAAGCGCACGGTCGCCGGCAAGAAGAAGTAATCGTGGTCGCCACCCAAGCCGGTGGCTGATCAACGTCGAAGATCTTTGTAGGAGAATTCATGGCTCAGAAAACTCGCGCGACGGCTGCTCGCAAGCCGCGTCGCAAGGTTAATAAGAACGTGACTCAGGGCCAGGCCCACATCAAGTCCACGTTCAACAACACCATCGTTTCCATCACCGATCCCTCCGGTGCCGTTCTGTCGTGGGCTTCCGCCGGCGGCATGGGCTTCAAGGGATCCCGTAAGTCCACCCCGTTTGCCGCTCAGCAGGCCGCCGAGGCTGCCGCCAAGGGTGCTCAGGAGCACGGCATGCGCAAGGTCGACGTGTTCGTCAAGGGACCGGGTTCCGGACGCGAAACCGCTATCCGCGCACTGCAGGCCACCGGGCTCGAGGTCGGTTCCATTCAGGACGTCAC
The DNA here is from genome assembly GCA_023426375.1 of Actinomycetes bacterium. Classification (GTDB taxonomy): domain Bacteria; phylum Actinomycetota; class Actinomycetes; order Actinomycetales; family Micrococcaceae; genus Kocuria. The sequence continues at coordinate 33,990 of JAFAAV010000052.1, forward strand.
CCCGTCCGCTCACAATGGCTGCCGTCCCCCCAAGCGCCGTCGCGTTTGATGCGTGCCGCGTGAGCACCGAACCTTCCGGGTTCGGTGCCTGCGCATCGACGCGGTGATCTCGCCTGATCACCACGTACTCCACCCATTGTTTTCCACCACCTGCGTGCGTCATATGGCGGAGGCACGCTGAAAGGAAACATCAGTGCTCATCGCACAGCGCCCCACCCTCACCGAAGAGGTAGTGGCTGATAACCGCTCCCGGTTCGTGATCGAACCGCTCGAGCCCGGTTTCGGCTACACCCTCGGCAACTCCCTGCGTCGCACTCTCTTGTCCTCCATTCCCGGTGCCGCCGTGACCAGCATCCGCATTGACGGTGTGCTGCACGAGTTCTCCACCGTGGAGGGTGTCAAGGAAGACGTCACCGAGCTGATCTTGAACATCAAGAAGCTTTCGCTCTCCTCCGAGGAGGACGAGCCCGTGACCGCGTGGCTGCGCAAGCAGGGACCCGGCGAAGTGACCGCCGCTGACATTTCGGCTCCGGCCGGTGTCGAGGTTCACAACCCGGAACTGCACATCGCCACCCTGAACTCCAACGGTCAGCTGGAGATCGAACTGACGATCGAGCGCGGCCGCGGCTACGTTTCTGCTTCGCAGAACAAGTCCGCGGATTCCGAGATCGGTCGAGTTCCGGTCGATTCCATCTATTCCCCGGTGCTCAAGGTGACGTTCCGAGTGGAAGCCACCCGTGTGGAGCAGCGCACCGACTTCGACAAGCTCATCCTGGATGTGGAGACCAAGGAAGCCATCACCCCGCGTGATGCAGTTGCTTCCGCCGGTACCACCCTGGTGGAGCTGTTCGGTCTGGCACGCGAGCTCAACACCACGGCTGAGGGTATCGAGATCGGTCCGTCTCCCACGGATGCTGCTGCCGCCGCTGACATGGCTCTGCCCATCGAGGACCTCGAACTGACGGTTCGTTCCTACAACTGCTTGAAGCGTGAGGGCATCCACAGCGTGGGTGAACTCGTTGCACGTTCCGAGGCAGATCTGATGGACATCCGTAACTTCGGTGCCAAGTCCATTGATGAGGTCAAGGCCAAGCTCCAGGAGCTCGGTCTGGCACTCAAGGACTCCCCGCCAGGTTACGACCTCGCCGCGCACGCAGCTTCGTTGGAGGACGAGGACGAGAACAACAACCCGTTCGACGTCGACCTCGACTGAAGTCTTACAACTTTCCCGTTTCTCACGAGGCAGCCTGCTAGCCACGCGAGAGACCGACCACCAGGAGACCTACTATGCCTACCCCTACCAAGGGACCCCGTCTCGGCGGCGGGCCTACCCACGAGCGCATGATGCTCTCGAACATGTCTCAGCAGCTGTTCGAGCACAAGCGCATCACCACCACGGTGACCAAGGCCAAGCGCCTTCGCCCGGTGGCCGAGCGTCTGATCACCTTCGCCAAGCGCGGTGACCTGGCTTCTCGCCGCCGTGTGATGCGTCAGCTCAACGACAAGTCCGTCGTGCACGAGCTGTTCACCGCCATTGCTCCGGCCATGGACGGCCGCGACGGTGGTTACACCCGTATCACCAAGATCGGTAACCGCAAGGGCGACAACGCCCCCATGGCCGTCATCGAGCTGGTCATGGAGCCCGTGGCTTCCAAGTCCACCGTTGCCGAGGCCGAGAAGGCCACCGAGAAGGCTGCTGCAGCTCCGGCTGCTCCGGTCGACACCCCGGCCGAGACCACTGCCGAAGAGGTCAAGGCTCAGGAGATTCCCGCTGAGGAGCGGGCTCCCGAGACCGCCGAAGAGGCAGCCGAGGTCGCAGCTGAGAACCAGGACGCTGAGTTCCCCGGTTCGCACGCACCGCTGGAGTCCGGCGAAGCCCCCGAGGGCTTCTCCATCAAGGGCAACAAGAACTCGATGAAGTACCACGTTCCCGGCTCCCGCTGGTACTCCGGTACCACCGCCGAGATCTGGTTCGATTCCCCGGCCAACGCCGAGGCCGCTGGTTTCCAGCCGGCCGGTGGCGCTGCCGCTCAGAAGATCTCTGAGTAAGCACGTAGCTGCTTGACCGACGCCGCCGCAGGTTACCTGCGGCGGCGTCGTCGTTTTTCGGGAGGATATGAACATGTCGGGTGAGCTGGTGCGCCTGCGCATCGATTTGGCCTACGACGGCGCTCCGTTCAGCGGGTGGGCGGCGCAGCCTTCCCTGCCTACGGTGCAGGGCGCGGTGGAGGCGGCTCTCGAGCTGGTGCTGCGCCATCCTGTGCGCACCGTGGTGGCTGGCCGCACGGATACCGGTGTGCATGCCCGCCGTCAGACGGTGCACGTAGATGTTCCGGTCGATGCGTGGTCCACGGTCGCACGCCGGGCCGAGCTCGACCCTGGTGCCGCTCTGGTGCGCAGGCTGAACGGTGCACTCAATCGAGTGCTCGGTAAGGACCGGGCGGCTCTTGGACTTCAACCTGCCCTCGGTGCCGTGGTGGTTCACGACGCCGCAGTGGCTCCGTCCGGTTTCGATGCCCGGTTCTCCGCCTTGTCGCGCAGCTATGCCTATCGCATCTCCGACGCCGCGAGCGGTCACGATCCGCTGACGCGCGGTTTCGCGTGGTGGGTCAATGAGGAGCTCGATGTCCTCGCCATGAATGCCGCAGTGGAGGATTTGCTGGGCCTGAATGATTTCCTGAGTTTCTGCAAGCCTCGCGAGGGCGCGACGACCATTCGCGAACTGCAGTCCGCGTCGGTAGAGCGGGACAATTCGGGGTTGATCACCTTGCGGTTACAGGCCGACGCATTCTGCCATCACATGGTCCGCTCCGTGGTGGGTGCGGCCACTCGGGTGGGTCAGGGGCGCTACGAGCGGGACTGGCTGGGGGAGCGATTGGAGGCGCGGGTGCGCGACGCTCGCGTGCTGCTGGCACCCCCGCACGGACTGGTCCTGGAATCCGTCGAGTACCCCGCGGATCACGAGCTGGCCGCGCGTGCGGAACAGACGCGGGCCAAACGACCGGAAGACTGAGCCGTGCGCCGTCGTCGGTCGTTGCATGACGAAAATCGCAGGACCCGTTAATTGGCGCGGATTTGAAGCTTCCGGTAACATTGACTGCTGTTGTGCGTGCCCGCCTCGGTCACGTGTACCCAAAGCGGTTGCTCATGTTGCAGAGCGCAAGACCGATTGGTGCACCGGGTTGCGGGAGCGCGGATGCCGCCAGGCTCTCACCCTGGCCCCGAAGCACAGCGAAACAACCCGACACGGTCTCTCGTGTCATCAGTAGACAAACGAAGGCAGATCAACGTGCGTACGTACACTCCGAAGCCCGGTGACGTCCAGCGTCAGTGGCACGTCATCGACGCCACCGACGTAGTCCTGGGTCGTCTTGCCAGCCAGACCGCAACACTGCTGCGCGGGAAGCACAAGCCGACCTTCGCTCCCCACGTGGACATGGGCGATTTCGTCATCATCATCAACGCAGAAAAGGTCGCACTGACCGGCGCCAAGCTGGAACAGAAGCGTGCCTACCGCCACTCCGGTTACCCGGGCGGTCTCAAGTCCACCAACTACGCAGAGTTGCTGGAAAAGAACCCCACCCGTGCAGTGGAAAAGGCCATCAAGGGCATGCTGCCCAAGAACAAGCTGGCCGCTCAGCAGCTTTCCAAGCTGAAGGTCTACGCAGGCCCTGAGCACCCGCACTCGGCACAGCAGCCCAAGCCCTACGAATTCACCCAGGTCGCCCAGTAATTCGGGCCAACGAGAGCACAACAAGGAGAATCGTGGCTCAGAATACTGAAGAAGTAGAAGTTACCGAGATTGTCGAAGGTGCTGACGGCACCGAGGAGCTGAGCAGCTACACCTCGGAATCCACCGGCCCCGTCGAAGGTGGTGCCCCCGCTTCCGAGCGTGCACCCCTCACCGTTTCCGGTCAGGCTGTTGGCCGTCGCAAGCAGGCCATCGCCCGCGTGCGCCTGGTCCCCGGCTCCGGCAAGTGGATCGTCAATGGCCGCGAACTGGCCGAGTACTTCCCGAACAAGCTCCACCAGCAGGAAGTGAACGATCCGTTCCGTCTGCTGGACCTCGAAGGCGCTTACGACGTCACCGCCCGTATTTCCGGCGGCGGCCCCTCCGGTCAGGCCGGCGCCATGCGCCTCGGCATTGCCCGCGCGCTCAACGAGATCGACCTGGAGCACAACCGTCCGGCACTCAAGAAGGCCGGCTTCCTGACTCGTGACGCCCGCGTCATCGAGCGCAAGAAGGCAGGCCTCAAGAAGGCCCGCAAGGCTCCGCAGTACTCCAAGCGCTAAAACTACGCGCCCACACGTCGGACTCGGCGTGGATCCGGGGTCCCTCACGTTGGCATCGTCCGACGTGCGGGGCCCCGCTTCGTTTTAAGGCTTGGCTCCACAAGCGCTAAACGAAGCAACCCACGCTTCGACCAGCGTTTACGAACCGGGTCCCGCATTTCGGCATTGGCCGAAGCGCGGGGCCCGGTTTCGTTTTAAGCGGTGTTGGGACCGTGGACCACGTCTCATGCGTCGTTAGATCCCTCCGGGGGTTCCCAAAGGGATCTAACGACTCATGGGGTGCGACTCATGGTTCTTGCAGCGCCTAGTCTGTCTCCCAATCGGTGGCTGACCAGGCCCGCGCTGTGCTGGGCGGTTCGGCCGACCCACACCCCCGTTATGGAGTCACAGAACCTTGGACAAGAAGTCCTGGAGCCGTGGTTGCTGTGGGTTCTCGAAGATCTGCTGCGGGTCGCCGTCCTCGATGATCGTGCCGTCGGACATGAACATCACGCGGTCACACACTTCCCGGGCGAAACCCATTTCGTGTGTCACCAAGACCAAGGTCATGCCTGATTCGGCCAGGTCCCGGATGACCTGCAGAACTTCGCCCACCATCTCCGGGTCCAGGGCGCTGGTCGCCTCGTCGAAGAGCATGATTTCCGGATTCATCGCCAATGCACGCGCGATGGCCACGCGTTGCTTCTGCCCACCGGACAACGACGCCGGTCGGGCATCGGCCTTCTCCTTCAAGCCCACGCGGTCTAGCAGTTTCAGGGCCGCCTCCCTGGCATCGGATTTACCGAGCTTCTTGACCTCGGTGGGTGCCAACATGATGTTCTCCGCCACGGTCATGTGCGGGAACAGGTTGAAGTGCTGGAACACCATGCCGATGTGCTGCCGAACGGCGTTGATGTCGACCTTGGGGTCCGTGAGGTCGTAGCCGCTCACGGACACCGTTCCGCTGGTGACATCCTCGAGGCGATTGAGGCAGCGTAGGAACGTGGATTTTCCCGAGCCGGAGGGGCCGATCACACAGACGACCTCGCCCTCGTGAATCTCTGTGGAAATTCCCTTGAGCACCAGATTGTCCCCGAAGGCCTTTTCCAGATCTCGGACAATGATCTTCTGGCTCCGCTGGTCCTGGGGCGACTCGGCCCGATCAGTGACTGAAGTGCTCATTTGTTGATCTTCCTATCGGCAAAGTTAGCGAGCTGGGTCAGAAGGGTGATGGCCACGAAGTAGATCACTGCCACGATCAGCAGCACCTCGGTGACGCGGAAGTTGGAAGCGTAGATCTGCTGAGCCTGGTACAGCAGCTCCGCGAAACCGATGGCCAGCAGCAAGGAAGAATCCTTGAGCATGATGACCAACTGGTTAATCAGCGACGGGGTCATGATCTTGAAGGCCTGCGGTAGAACCACCTTCTGCATGGATTTCCCATGACCCAGACCCAGAGAACGCGCGGCTTCCATTTGTCCCGGGTCCACGGATTGAACGCCGCCGCGCACGATCTCTGCAATGTAGGCGGCACCGTTGAGTGCCAGCGTGAGGACACCGGCCACCCAGATGTTCACCGGTGTGCCGATGAGCTGGGGGAGACCGAAGTAGAAGAAGAAGGCCCACACGAGGATGGGAGTGCCGCGGAAAATGCTCACGAACGCCGTGGAAATCGCCCTGAGGAAACGGTTGCGCGAGATCTTCATGAAACCGAATACCAGGCCCAGGACCATGGCGATCAGGAAGGCAACGGCTGTGACGATCAGAGTGTTCTTCAGGCCCGTCAGAAGCGCGGGCATGGCGGTGACGACCAAGCCCCAGAACGTGGAGCGATCCACTGCGTCGTCATCGCTGGCCAGGAATTCATCCAGGATCTGCTGATATTCGCCGCTGTCCTTGAGCTCGGCCAGACCGGTGTTGAACTTTTCCAAGAGCTCGGTGTTCTTGCCCTTGTTCACCGCGAAACCGTAGTCGCCGGCCTCGACCTGTTCACCCACGGTGACGAGACCAGATCCTTGCTGCACGCCGTAGGCGATCACCGGGTAATCGTCCATGAGCACATCTGCGTTACCGGACTTCACGGATTCCACCAGGGTGGTGGTCTGATCCAGGGAAGTGATCTCGTAGCCGTACTGGTCTTGGCGTTCGCGAGCGACTTCCTCGGACATGGAACCGGTCTTCACGACCAGTTGCTTGTCTTGCAGGTCATCCCAGCCCTGGATCTCGTCTCCCTGGTCCTCGTTGACAGCGAGAGTCATGGTTCCAGTGAAGTACGGATCGGAGAAGTCGTAGACCTCTTGGCGCTCGTCTGTGATGGACATGCCTGCGATCACGCCGTCTGCCTGGTCAGCACTCAGCGCCTGCAGCGCGGCGTTGAATCCTAGGGACCGCCATTCGACCTGGAACCCTTGATCCTCGGCAATGGCTTCCATGATCTTGATGTCGATGCCGGTCAGCTCGCCGGAGGAGTCGCGAAACTCGAAGGGTGCGAATGTGGTGTCGGTGGCGATGACGTAGGTTTCGCCGGAGTCTCCGGCGGTTTCCTGTGGGGTGGTCAATGGCGCCGCGACGGCCCCGGGCAGGTTCACCGCGATCAGCGTGAACAAAGCCAAAAGTGCTGCTGGTAATGACGTGAGATGGCGTGGATGCGCCATGGATCACTCCTCGCTCGTATCGGTCCAATCGCGCGGGTGGTCCGTGCTCGTTGGAACGTGAGCGATCACAGGGTGTGACCGGGAGGTCGCGCGGGGCCTCGGATGAAAGATCAGGGTTGCAGGGTGTGATCCACAGCATATCGAGAGCCCTGGATATCCCCGAGAGGCGCAGAGGGCGTTTTGGGAATCTCGACCGCAGGGCAAAGCTCACAAGACGGGGAAGCGGCGTCGGCGACTCAGGTCCCGTAACTGGCCAACGAGACCCGAATACGAAGCAAATGCGGCGTAAAATCGATGGTGGAGCACAGTGGCTCCACACCCGAATCCACGAGAGGGCCCGGATGAGCACGCAAGCGGACCAGAACCAGAGCAAGACCTCGGCGAAGAAGAACGACGACAAGAAAGCTCTCGCTGAGGAACTCTCCCAGGAAGCGGACCTCGCCACGAGCGGGGCCGTGCAAGAGGAGCACCACCGCATCTCCGTGGTGGAGGATTACGCCGCAGAGCTGGACGAAATTGCGGAACTCGGCCGCAAACTCCACGACGACGCCGGGCTGTCCCGTTCCGATGCCTGGAAGCGCGGCTACCCCTACGACGAGAAGATGAGCCGCAAGGAGTACGAGAAGACCAAGCGTGCTCTGCAGATCGAGTTGCTCAAGCTTCAGCTCTGGATCAAGGAAACCGGTCAGAAACTGCTGATCATCTTCGAGGGTCGCGATGCCGCTGGTAAGGGTGGCTCAATCAAGCGCTTCACCGAGCACCTGAATCCGCGTGGTGCGCGCGTGGTGGCCCTGGAGAAGCCCACTGACATCGAGCAGACCCAGTGGTACTTCCAGCGCTACATCAAGCACCTGCCTTCCGGTGGCGAAATCGTGCTGATGGACCGTTCCTGGTACAACCGTGCCGGCGTGGAACGCGTGATGGGTTACTGCACGTCGCAGCAGTACTACGAGTTCATGCGTCAGGCCCCCGAGTTCGAGCGCATGCTGGTGAACTCCGACACCCACCTGATCAAGTTCTGGTTCTCGGTGACCCGTGCCGAGCAGTTGGCTCGTTTCCAGGCTCGCCGTACGGATCCCGTGCGTCAGTGGAAACTGTCGCCGACTGACGTCGCATCCCTGGACAAGTGGGATGACTACACCGAGGCCAAGGAAGCCATGTTCTTCTACACGGACACCGGCGATGCTCCCTGGACCGTGATCAAGTCCAACGACAAGAAGCGTGCTCGACTGGAAGCCATGCGCCACGTCCTGTCGCAGTTCGACTACCCGAACAAGGACCATTCCGTGGTGGGTACGCCCGATCCCAAGATCGTGGGCGGCTCCAACGACGTCATGGATGACAACGGAGCCAACCCCGATGGCTTTCCTGTGGTCCGACCCGGTAACGACTAGTCGATGCGCTTCGCGGTTCCCGCGTGGCACGTCGTAGGATGACAGGCGATGTCTAGAATTTTTGGAACGGACGGCATTCGCGGACTTGCGAACGGCCTCCTCACAGCTGACCTTGCAATGGAGCTGTCCCAAGCAGCCGCGATCGTGTTGGGACACGGGCATGCCAAGCCCGGCGCCCGGCCTCGAGCCGTGGTCGCGAGGGACGGTCGCGCGAGCGGCGAGTTCATCGGAGCGGCGGTCACCGCCGGTCTGGCGAGTTCCGGCGTGGACGTGTACGACGCCGGGGTGATCCCCACCCCCGCTGCGGCGTACCTGGTGGCGGACATCGACGCTGATTTCGGCGTGATGATTTCCGCATCGCACAATCCGGCTCCGGACAACGGCATCAAGTTCCTGGCCCACGGTGGCAAGAAACTGCCGGACTCCATTGAGGACAAGATCCAGGAAGTCTACGAGAAGCGCGAGTTCCTGCGCCCCACGGGTGCGCAGGTCGGGCGCATCAATCGCCTTTCGGACGCCGAGGACCGCTACATCCTGCACCTGGTCGGTGCCATCCCGCAGCGACTCGACGGGCTCACGGTGGTTCTGGACTGCGCCCACGGCGCGGCCTCCGGTTCTTCGCCGGATGCCTTCCGCGACGCCGGCGCCAATATCCACGTGATCGGTGCTCAGCCGGACGGCTTGAACATCAACGACGGCGTGGGCTCCACCCACCTGGAGCCCCTCAAGGAAGCTGTGCTCAAGCACGGTGCGGACCTGGGTATCGCTCACGACGGCGACGCCGATCGGTGCCTGGCCGTGGACCACACGGGTACCGAGGTTGATGGCGACCAGATCATGTGCATCCTGGCGATGGCCATGAAGGACGCGGGCAAGCTCAACCAGGACACCCTGGTGGCCACGGTCATGAGTAACTTGGGTCTGCAGCTGGCACTCGAGAAGCAGGGGATCCGGCTGGAGCGCGCAGCAGTGGGGGACAGGTACGTCCTGGAATCCATGATCGCCAACGGTTACAACCTGGGTGGTGAGCAGTCCGGTCACGTGATCATGGCCGACTACGCCACGACCGGTGATGGTCTCTTGACCGGACTGATGTTGGCTTCTCGCGTGGCTCAGACCGGGATGCCGCTGTCCGAGTTGGCTTCGGTCATGACGCGGATGCCTCAAACCATGATCAACGTGGCCAACGTGGACAAGGCTGCAGCCAAGACTCACCCTGAGGTGCTGGCTGCCGTTGCCGAGACCGAGGAACGTCTGGGTGGCGAGGGTCGCGTACTGTTGCGCCCCTCCGGCACGGAACCCGTGGTGCGAGTCATGGTTGAAGCGGCCAGCCACGAGCAGGCCCGTCATGAGGCGGAGTCCCTCGTGAAGGTGGTCGAGCAGCATCTGCGCTTGAGCTGATCCGTCCCGATTGGGCTCTTAAATACTCAGGCCCCGCTTCCATCTGGAAGCGGGGCCTGAGTAGTAGTTGGGAAGGTTGGAAAGAATTACAGGGTCTTGGAACCGGGGCCGTCCACGGTGCCGCCCTTGCCGGCGACCAGGGCGTCGCGGATTTCGGTGAGCAGCAGGGTGTTGGGATCGGCTTCCTCAGCGGCCGGGTCGATGCCCAGGCGACGGTTGCGAGCCTCGATCATTTTGTTCATCGGCAGAACGATGGCGAAGTAAACAGCGGCGGCAACCAGCAAGAAGTTGACGATGGCGGTCAGCAGGACACCGAACTTGATCTCGTTGCCGTTGAAGGTGACCAACGCGAAGCTGTCGAAGTTGGGGGAGCCCACAACAGCGGAGATCGCGGGCATGAGGACGGATTCAACCAGAGCGGTAACGATCTGGCCGAAGGCTGCGCCGATGATGACGGCGACGGCAAGGTCGAGGACGTTGCCCTTCATGATGAATTCTTTGAAACCATTAAGCATGGCGATAGATTACCCACAGCCAAGGCGAAGAAGAAACAAAAAAGACCAAAGTTATCCAACATCACACTTAAAACTGAAAGTAAGCTGATCAGTTTCTGAGATTATTGGCATAACTACTAGTGACAACTGATTTATTTGTCATCTAAAAGTATCAATTCTTGCGGAGCAGCACGCGTCTGATCTTGTGGTCCTGGTCCTTGGAGAGTATGAGACGAGCCCGGCCTCGAGTGGGGCGCACGTTCTGCTCCAGGTTGGGCTCATTGATGCGTCGCCAAATATCCGTGGCCACTTCGACCGCTTCCGCGTCCGTGAGGTTTGCGTAGCGGTGGAAGTAGGACTGCGGGCTTGCGAAGGCCGAGCTCCGTAGCGCCTGGAACCGCTCTACGTACCAGCGCTCGATGTCGCTGGTGCGGGCGTCCACGTAAATACTGAAGTCGAAGAAGTCACTGAGTGCCAGGGCCGCACGGTTGCCCGGGCCCAGCTTGGCTGGGGCAAGTACGTTCAGGCCTTCCACAATGACGACGTCGGGCTTGGTCACCACGATTTCCTCGTCCGGGAGGATGTCGTAGGTGGTGTGCGAGTACTTGGGGGCCCGGACCTCGGGGGTACCCGACTTGATCTCGGACATGAACCGCAACAGTGCACGGCGGTCGTAGGACTCGGGGAATCCTTTGCGGTCCATGAGTCCGCGGCGGACCAGCTCGGCATTGGGGTAGAGGAATCCGTCCGTGGTGACCAGCTGGACGTTGGGGGTGGACGGCCAGCGTGCGAGCATCTCGCGCAGCAGGCGTGCCGTGGTCGATTTGCCGGCGGCCACCGAACCCGCGATGCCGATGACAAAGGGGGTGCGCGCGTGGTCCTCGCCCAGGAACGCATTGGTTTCCGAGTTGAGGTGATTGGCGGAAGCGTCGTAGAGGGTGAGCAGCCGGGAGAGCGGGAGGTAGACCTCGCGCACCTCGTCCACATCCAGGCGGTCACCAAGACCGCGCAGGTTCTCGATTTCCTGCGCGGTGAGTGGCACGTCTATTTCGTGCGACAAGCGCGACCACGTCTGCCGGTCCAGCTCCACAAACGGGGATGCGCGATGAGTCAGTGGCTGTGTGCTCATGTTCAGACCAGTCTAGGGCCGGTGGTGTGGCAGGTAACAGCAGTGACGCGGGTGGTTTCCGGTAGAGTTCTCCGCATGTGTGGAATTGTGGGCTATGTAGGATCCCCGGACGTCAAAGCCGGTGGACACAACGCGTTGGACGTGATCCTCGAGGGTTTGCGTCGCCTCGAATACCGCGGATATGACTCCGCTGGCGTCGCTGTCATCGCTGACGGCCAGGTGGATTACCGCAAGAAGGCTGGCAAACTGACTAACCTTCTGGCCGAGCTGGAGAGCGATCCTCTGCCGGATTCGCAGATCGGTATCGGTCACACCCGTTGGGCCACCCACGGTGGACCTTCGGACGTCAACGCGCACCCGCACGTGGTGGACGGTGGCAAGCTCGCCATGATCCACAACGGCATCATCGAAAACTTCAACGAGATCAAGCGCGAGCTCGCCGCTGAGGGTGAGACCTTCGCGTCCGAGACCGACACCGAGGTCGCCGCGGTGCTGTTGGCTCGCACTTATAACGCGCAGTCCGCTGATTCCAAGGATCTGACCGTGGCCATGCAGGACACGAGCCGCCGCCTGGAAGGCGCGTTCACGCTGCTGGCTGTGCACGCTGATCACCCGGATCGCGTGGTTGCATCGCGCCGCAACTCGCCGTTGGTCATCGGCCTGGGCGAGGGCGAGAACTTCTTGGGCTCGGACGTCTCCGGTTTCATCGACTACACCAAGAAGGCTGTGGAGATGGGGCAGGACCAGATCGTCACCATCACCGCGGACGACTACAAGATCGTGGACTTCAACGGCAACCCCGCCGAAGGTAAGCCCTTCGACATCGAGTGGGACGCCGCTGCTGCGGAGAAGGACGGCTACCCCTCCTTCATGGAGAAGGAGATCCACGATCAGCCGTCCGCCGTTGAGCAGACCCTGCTCGGTCGTTTGGACGAGTCCGGTCGCCTGACGCTGGACGAGATCAAGATCGACGAGTCCGTGCTGCGTTCCATCGACAAGATCGTGGTCATTGCGTGCGGTACCGCCTCCTACGCCGGGCAGGTCGCCCGTTACGCCATTGAGCACTGGTGCCGTATCCCCACCGAGGTGGAGCTGGCCCACGAGTTCCGTTACCGCGATCCGATCGTGAACGAGAAGACTCTGGTCGTGGCCGTGTCTCAGTCCGGCGAGACCATGGACACCCTCATGGCCGTGCGTCACGCGCAGGAACAGGGCGCCAAGGTGGTCGCGATCTGCAACACCAACGGTTCCACGATTCCCCGCGAAGCGGACGCCGTGCTCTACACCCACGCCGGTCCCGAGATCGCTGTGGCCTCGACCAAGGCATTCCTCGCCCAGATCACCGCCGCTTACCTGTTGGGCCTCTACCTTGCTCAGCTGCGCGGTAACAAGTACAAGGACGAGATCGCCTCGATGCTCAAGGAGCTCGAGGCCATGCCCGCCAAGATTCAGCGCGTGCTCGACGAGATCGAGGGCGACGTCAAGGATCTGGCGCAGTCCATGAAGGATGCTTCATCCGTATTGTTCCTGGGCCGTCACGTGGGCTTCCCCGTGGCCATGGAGGGTGCTCTCAAGCTCAAGGAGATCGCCTACATCCACGCCGAGGGCTTTGCCGCCGGTGAACTCAAGCACGGTCCGATCGCCCTGATCGACGAGGGCCAGCCCGTGTTCGTGATCGTTCCTTCTCCCAAGGGCCGCGATTCGCTGCACGCCAAGGTGGTCTCCAACATCCAGGAGATCCGCGCTCGCGGTGCGGTGACCATCGTGATTGCAGAAGAGGGTGACGAGGCCGTCAAGGACTTCGCCAACCACATCTTCTACGTGCCCGAGGCTCCCACGCTGCTTCAGCCGCTGCTGGCTACCGTGCCGCTGCAGATCTTCGCCGCCGAACTTTCGGCTGCCAAGGGCTATGACGTGGATCAGCCGCGCAACCTCGCGAAGTCCGTGACCGTCGAGTAAAACGCTCGGCTCACGCATCGACGACGGCGGGGTGCCCCCGAGGAAAAA
>JAFAAV010000013.1 GCA_023426375.1 Actinomycetes bacterium
ACCGCCGTGTTAACTTTCGGCAGGTACAGTGAGGTCGAAAATTCACATGGATTACACCTAAGGATGGGCGGGGTATGGCCTTTCGGATCTTCCCGGAGGACGAACGGGTCATCGAACTTCTGGTTCAGATGTCCCAGTGCGTCACCACCTCCGTGGACCTTTTGGCCGAACATCTCAGCGCCACCGACGAGCGCATAGAAGAAACCTTGCAGTCCCTGTTGGACACCGAGGACGAGTGCAGCAACTTGTACTTCTCCCTCATGACCACCACGCGTTCCTCCTATGTGGTTCCCATTCCTCGGCAAGATCTGTACATCCTGGGGCAGTGGATCCAAAAATCCGTGGAGGCCCTGGTCGCATGCGCCGAGACGCAGCAGCTGTACAAGATCGACCGGCCCACTTCCCACGCGACCGAGCAGCTGAACATCATTCGATTGATGTCCGAGATGACCACCAAGGCCATGGGACGGTTGGCCACTCTGGACGAGTTGGACGATTACTGGTTCGAGATGATCCGGCTCTCCCGGCAATCGGAACGAACCCACCGCGCCTATCGAGCGTCCCTCCTGGACAAGCACAAGGCGCTGCAGGCCTTGCGGCGCATGGATGCCGCGGGCAGACTTCTGGACGCTTCCCGCGCGTTGGCGCACGTCTCCGCCGAGGTCGGTCGAGTACTGGTCTCGGAATCCTGATCGACCATGGCTGAGCTCCTCCTGGTCGTTGGTTTCGTGCTGGCCATCGCGTTCACCGTGGTCAACGGTTTTCACGACGCCTCCAACGCCAACGCTCTACCGGTGCGATTCAATGCCCTGACCCCGCGCGTGGCCGTGGGCATGGGCGCCGTGTTCAACCTGCTGGGCGCGCTCACCGTGGGGCTGGTCCTGACTCAGCTGATACCGTTCGACATCCCCGTGCCCATCAGCACAGTGGGCACCGTGGTCATCATCTGCACACTGGTCACCGCCGTTGCGTGGGATCTGCTCACATGGTGGTGGGCGATGCCCTCATCGTCCACGGCCGCCATGAGCGGGGGCATCATCGGTTCCCTCGTGGGCGCCTACGCGGTGGGGCTCGCTCCCGACCTGGCGGTCCACAGCGACACGATCTGGCGGCTGGCGCTGCCCATCATCGTGGCGCCCGCCATCGCGTTCATCCTGTCCCAGGTCCTGGTCTTCCTGGCTGTATACCTGGTTCGGCATGAAGCTCCTGGAGTGGTGAAACGTCGCTCCGGTATCGTTCAGGCCACGGGCGCGGCCGCCATTCATTTCGGACACGGCATTCAGCACGGCAGACGTGCCATCTGGCTCTTCGTGGTTCTGCTCATGTGTTACGGGATGGTCATCCCCATTTCTCACATCCCGTGGTGGATCCCTCTGCTCGTGGGACTGTGCCTGGCCGCAGGCACCCTTCTGGGCGGCTGGCGAATCGCTTACACGCTCTCCGCCCGCGTGGTGAACCTTGATCCGCTGCGCGGTGCGGTGGCCCAAACCGTTGCCGGGTCCTTGCTGTTCATCGGCGGTTTCCTGGTTCCCTTCCCGATGTCCACGTCACAAACCAGCACGGCCGCAATCCTGGGTGCGGGCACCCTCCAACGGTTCCGAACCGTCTACCACCGCACCCTGATCCAAGTACTCGTGACGTGGGCCGTCACGGTTCCTGTGTGCGCCTTGATCGCCGGAACGCTGTTCCTGGCATCCTCACCCCTGCTGCAGCTCGGCTCCTGATACAACGACGACGCCGCACGCCCGGCTGGGCATGCGGCATCGTCGAAGTACGAGACACGTCAGAGACGTGACCGATCAGCCGAAACGACCGGACACGTAGTCTTCCGTCTCCTTCTTCTGCGGGTTGTTGAAGATCTCCGTGGTGGGTGCGTACTCGATGAGCTTGCCCGGCTTGCCGGTGCCCTCGATGTTGAAGAACGCGGTGCGATCGGACACACGCGATGCCTGCTGCATGTTGTGAGTCACGATCACCACGGTGTAGTCGGTCTTGAGCTCGTTGATCAGGTCCTCGATGGCCAGCGTGGAGATGGGGTCCAGCGCGGAGCAGGGCTCATCCATGAGGATCACCTCCGGCTTCACGGCAATGGCGCGCGCGATGCACAGACGCTGCTGCTGACCGCCTGACAGACCCGAACCGGGCTTGTTCAGGCGGTCCTTGACCTCGTTCCAGAGGTTCGCGCCGCGCAGCGAGGACTCCACCAGCTCATCCGCGTCCTTGGACGAGATACGCTTGTTGTTGAGCTTCACACCGGCCAGCACGTTGTCGCGGATGGACATGGTGGGGAACGGGTTGGGTCGCTGGAAGACCATACCGATCATGGAACGCACCGTGACCGGGTCAACGCCCTTGCCGTAGAGGTCGTCACCGTCCAGGAGCACCTTGCCCTTGGCATAAGCACCGGGGATGACCTCATGCATGCGGTTGAGCGTGCGCAGGAAGGTGGACTTACCGCAACCGGAAGGACCGATGAAAGCGGTCACGGAGCGCGCTTCAATGTTGATGTTGACGTCCTCGACGGCCAGGAAGTCGCCGTAGTAAACGTTCAGGTCTTCAACGTCGATTCGTTTCGACATGGTGTGGATTCCTTAGGACTCGTGACTCGATGGATGCTTAGCGGCCGGCCGTCTTGGGAGCGAAGGCCTTGGCGATCAGGCGGGCAAGAAGGTTGAGCAGCATCACGATCGCGATCAGGATCAGTGCCGCGGCCCAGGCCCGCTGCAGCGAGGGGTCGGGGTTGGTGGGCGAGGTGGGTGTCATGATCTGGTAGTAGATGTACGTGGGCAGCGTGGTCATCCAACCGGAGAACGAGTTCCAGTTGATGGCCGTTGCAAAGCCCGCGGTTACCAGCAGCGGAGCGGTCTCACCGATCACGCGGGCAATAGCCAGCGTAACGCCGGAGGCAATACCGGAGATCGCGGTGGGGATGACCACCTTGAGGATGGTGCGCCACTTGCGGACGCCCAGTGCGTAGGAAGCCTCGCGCAGCTCGTTGGGAACGATGCGCAGCATCTCCTCGGTGTTCTTCACCACCGTGGGGATCATGAGCACGGTCAATGCGACCGCCGCCACGAAACCAGTACGGGTGGACGGGCCGAAGATCATGCCGAACAGCGCGGCCGCAAACAAACCGGCCACGATGGACGGGATGCCGGTCATGACGTCCACGAAGAACGTGATGGCCTTACCCAGCCAGCCGTTGTTCGAGTACTCCACCAAGTAGATGGCGGTCAGCAGACCGATCGGCACGGACATCAGGGTGGCCCAGAAGGTGATGGAGATCGTGCCCACGATGGCGTGGTAGGCACCGCCCACAACGTCTCCGGGACCTTCGGCAAAGTTGTCCTGCGCACCGGTCACACCGTTCATGGAAGTGAGCAGCAGGTTGGAAGTCAGGCCGGGGATACCGTTGGCCAGCACCGTGTAGATCACCGAGATCAAGGGGATCACGGCCAGGATGAACGCTGTGTAGACCAGGAAGGTCATGAGCGAATCCGCTCCGGCGCGCGATCCTTCGATCGCGCCCACCAGCAGCGGGCCCACGATCAGGAATACGAGGGCGGCAAAGATAGCCCACGTGGCGATGTTGAAGCCGATGAGTGCGGAAATCGCAGCACCCACCACAATGGCGCCCACTCCGATGACGGGGATGAGCCACTTGGGGCGCTGGCCGCGAGTCAATCGGGACTCGCGCACGGGAGAAGTACCGGGCTTAGTCGTGGTCGTTGACATCAGTTAGCTCCCGAGAATTCCTTGTAGCGGGCAATGATGGCGCGAGCGATCATGTTCACCACCAGGGTGATCAGGAACAGCACCAGACCGGCAGCGATCAGCTCGGACAACCGCAG
>JAFAAV010000020.1 GCA_023426375.1 Actinomycetes bacterium
CCGAGATCCTTCTCGAGGTGCCGAAGCAGCGCCGCGCGTACAGTCTCGCGGTACATCACGCGCCCGGAGACGAACGTGCGCACCATGTGGCCTTCCGAGGTCCCCTGCAGCAGCAGACCGATCTCGGAAATGCAGCCGAGGGGGTCCAAGCGCACGGGGATGGCCTGGACGTAGACGATGGGCAGCAGCGAGCGCGCATGATTGAGGTCGTCCTCGCTGAGCCAGCCTGGATTGGGGTCCGGAGTACGTACAGAGCTCATACAGTGTTTCTACCGCAGTGCACCCGTTTGAGCTATGCCGCGAGCCGGATTCCCGGGGTGGTTCAGCGCACAGCCGAACCTCACGCGAGGCGCGCGGCGGCCTCCAGAATGGTCCACGCCTGCACCTGCGTGCCGAGTTCCACGGGGGCTCCCACGCGTTGGGCCTCGTTCGCGTGCCGGGCGGGTTCGGGGGAGAAGACGGCCACGGTCTCGCCTTCTTCCTGCTGGGCACCGGGCTTGGAGAAATCCTCGGCCGGGTCGAATTCGCGTCGCCCGTCCCACAGTGCCCGGGCGGTCTCTTCGACCAGTTCGCGGGCCACGGCTCGGGCATCCGGATCCAGCACTTCCGACGACGCCGCCTGGCCCAGATAGCGGGCCAGGATCCCGGTGAACAGCCCGCCGTCCCCGCCGCCGTGGGTGCGCAGGACCGGGTTTCCGTGAGGGCCGTCCACGGTGAACTGCTTGGCTGCTCCGTGGACGATGGCCGCGGCGCGATCCAGCCACAGTTGACGTTCGTCAGGGTCCTGGGTGAGTTCGGCCAGTTCCAGCACCGCGCCGAGCACCGGGCCGGAGTTGTAGCTGTACAGTGCGCGATCCACCGAGGTGGTTTCCGTGCCGGAACCGGCGGCGACCAAGCGGATGCCATCCAGGAAGGCCCCACGCTCGTCATCCCACAGGGTGTCGAACAACCAGTTCAACTGATCGCGGGCCTGGGCCACTCGGTGGGTGCGCAGCAGCGCGAGTGCGGTGGGAGCCGTCGCGGCCGTGTTCTTGTAGTCGCGGGTGGTGTTCCACCACGTTCCGCCGCCCAGGTTGGAGTCGCAACCGGATTCGAGCCGGTTCATGAGCGAGCTGCCCGCACTGAGTACGTTCTTGCCGCACGTGCCGGTGGCCTCGAGGCCCTCCGCGCGCAGGCGCCCCAAGGCCAGGGCGAGCCAGGCCATGTCGTCGAAGAACAGGTTGTTGGTGACCCGACCACCGCTGCGGATGGCCATGCCGCGCAGCAGGCGGTGGGCGCGGGAGCGGAGGCGGGCGGCGGCGTCGTCATGACCGGCTCGGCGCTCGCGGGCGGCGGCGTCGACCAGGGCGTCCAGAAGGTGGGCCTGCCACCAGTAGTGCCACGGGCCCACGCGCGGGTGCGGGAAGGCCACGGCGCCCAAGTAGGTGCCCGGCATGCGCAGTGCGCGGGAGCCGAACAGGTGATCCACGGAGTGCGCGGCTTTGGCGGCGCGGTACGCCGGGGATTCGGACATGGCATTGCTCCTGGGCCGGAAAACGGGACGGTCCGAGCCTATCGGCCTAGCCGAGCTGCGCTTGCAACTCCGGCTCGGCGATCTGCGAGACGAGCCACGGGCTGAACGCGAATGGCGCGCGCTGCACGGCGCCGGCCAGGTCTTGGGGCATGGCCCAGGCGTATTCGGCGACCTCGGACTCCACGGGCTCGGGTTCGAAATCGGTGATGGCCACGAACACGGGGCAGAACTCGTTCTCCACAATCCCGGACGCGTCTGTGGCGCGGTAGCTGAACTCTGGGATCACGGGGGCGATGTTGCGGATCTCCAAGCCGAGTTCCTGCTGAGCCCGCCGGGCGATGGCCTCCTCGAAAGGCTCGTCCGGGCCCGGGTGACCGCAGAAACTATTGGTCCACACGCCCGGCCAGGTCTTCTTGCTCAGCGCACGGCGGGTCACCAGGACCTCGCCCTTGGTATTGAGCACGTGGCACGAGAACGCGAGGTGCAGTGGAGTGTCCTCCGTGTGGACCTCCGACTTGAGCGCGGTGCCGGTGGGCTGATGCTGGTCATCCAGGAGCACCACGTGCTCCGCGGTGGTCTGCTGGGTCACGATGGGCCGCCTCAAAAGTGGTGTGTTAGGTTCCAGGCCATGGTAGCTGGCAGGTCTCACACGATATGAGGAAACGTCTCACGGCACCGCCCCTGCCCATGGACCGCGGGGTGGGGCCAACGCGGGTTCGTATGCCGGGTCCTGGTGCGCCGGATCCGGTGCTTTCGTCTCTCGACGGGTTGCCGGCAACCGCCGTTTCGTACGTGATGCAGCGTTTCCCGGACAGCGCCGCGTGGTTCGCGGACGAGGTCGCTGTCGGCCGCGTTCGGTCCGACGACGGCGCGGTGGTCACCACATCATCGCCCTACGTTCCGGGCGCTTCGGTGTGGTTCCATCGCCCCATTCCCGACGACGACGCCGCTCCCGTCACCTTGGACGTGCTCTACGAGGACGAGTGGGTCATCGCCGTGGATAAGCCCCATGGGCTGTGCAGTACGCCCAAGGGAGAGAACGTACGCCGCAGCGCGGTGGTGGCCGGGCGTGTGCAGTTCGCCAACGATGAGATTTCCGCACTGCACAGGTTGGACCGCTCCACGGGAGGGGTCCTGTTGCTGTGCAAGCGGCGCGAGGATCGTGGGGCGTTCCACAAGATGTTCGAGCAGCGCTCGGTGTCCAAGACGTATTGGGCCGTTGCTTCGCTCAACGAGCGCGTGGGCTCCGAGCCGGTGCGCGTGGAATCCCGAATCAACAAGACACAGGGCGAGTTACAGGCCCGCGAGGATCCGGGGGAGATCAACGCGATCACAGATGTTCGGTTATTGGCTTCCTTCACGGATGCGGCCGGTGAATGGGGACTCTACGAAGTAAAGCCGCTGACCGGGCGCACCCATCAGATCCGCGTTCATATGACGTCTTTGGGGCTGCCGTTGCGGGGCGACAAGCTGTACCCGGTGCCGCTGAAGGACTTCGACGTGGAAGACCCGGACAACCCCATGCAGTTGATTGCGCGGTCCATTACGTTCGTGCACCCGATGACGGGGGAATCGGTGACGATCAATTCCCGTTTGACGCCGAGCAGCCATTCGGCGGTGATTGGGTAGTTAATCTCGCGGCTGCATCGCATCGTCGGTAGAAAGTAGAAGGGGGTTCTTCGCGGATGTTATCGATTCTGCTGGCTCTTACTTCTGCGGTTGCCTATGGCGCCAGTGATTTCGTCGGAGGGCTTGCCTCCCGATACTCGCGGGCCATGTCCGTGGTGCTTATTGCGTACCCGGTCTCGTTCATCATTTTCGCCGTGGCGGCACCGTTTGTTGGTCAATCAATTGAGTTGACGTCTCTCCTGTGGGGTGCGGCGTCCGGGGTCGTGATGGCCCTCGCGACCGTGTGGTTCTACTCGGCCATGGCACAGGGGCCGATGAACGTGATTTCGCCCCTGACGGCCGTCATCGTGACGGTGTTGCCCGTGGTGGTGGGACTTTTCCTGGGCGAGCAGTTGGGCACGGGGGCCTTGATAGGCGTGGGGCTGGCGGTCGTTGCCGTCCTGCTGGTGAGTCGTGAGCCGCAGCTGCCCTACCCCGCCACACGGCCATTCACGGCGCGAATCGCGTGGCTCACGATTGGAACTGGCGTCGGCATGGCTTTGAGTTTCATCTTCACCAACCAGATCCCCGAAGGAACGGGACTGTGGCCACTCGTCGCGGCCAGGGGAGCTGCCTCGATGGCGATTATCTTGGCAGCCGTGGGATCTAAGCAGTTGGCCCTTCCTCATCGAAAAGCTCTCCTGCTCGCGCTCATGGTCGGTGGGTTTGATGTCATCGCCAACGGGGCAATGCTTTTCGCTTTCCAGGCTGGGTTACTTTCTATCGGCAGTGCACTGATCTCCCTCTATCCGGCGATCACGATCGCCATGGCGATGATCGTTTTGCGTGAAAAAACAAGTTTTCCGCAGGTTGTCGGATTGGTCTTGTCGGCCAGTGCGATTCTGACGATTTCGTTGACGCAATAGTTCGGCCACCCTGCTCCTGGTCAGTTCGGTTTACCGTTGGACGGCACCCCCACGATGGGGACAATCCGATAAAAAAGCATTGATAACGACAAGATAACGTCAATGTGTGTAGTATCAATCGTGGCTCTTCCCCCCCAGCCACCTCCCGGTGGACGGTGCTCTTCTTTTTGAACCGCTTCTTTGACGCAGGGTTTCCGCGCGCAATTTCGTCTGGTCCTTAGATGACCCTGCGCGCTTCCCTGCGCCCGACGACGAAATGGCCCGATACTGATGTTCAAGTACCGCACCCCCAAACACGCCGCCCTCAAACAAAAATCGAGCAACCGACTGCTCGCATCGGCGACTGCCGCATGCATCATGATCGGTGGTTTAGCAGCCACAACTCCCGCGAATGCTGCCCCCAATGACATTGTGTCCGTGTCGCAGTCAACCCGCGCAGCTGATGCGCAGAACATGCTCAATCAAATCAATGCTCACCGTGCTTCTAAGGGCTTGGCCCCGGTGAAATACTCTGCGAGCCTGTCCGGCATTGCGCAGGGGCAGTCTGACCGGCTTGTCCAGCAGGAAGTCATCAATCACAGCAATACCTTCATGACCGATCCGCGTGCGGCTGGCTATAACGCGGTGGGAGAAATTCATGCTCTTTCCTACCGGAACTCGGTCACGGACCTCGTGCAGTGGTGGAAAGGTTCCCACGGCCACAACAAGGTTCTGACCGACCCGAAAATGAAGGTCATTGGTATCGGGCTAACTCACGTGGACGGTTCTTTGTCTCGTACCGGCTCCGGATGGCGACTGGTCGGCACCGTGGTTTCCTATGGATTCCCGCAGGGAAAGGGGCCTAAGGATGTCTCGAGCACCGTGTCCGGAAGTCTTCTCGGAGGTGTGGCTACACAGTCGACTAAGTCGGGCCCCACGTACTCAACAGGCCCGCAGATCATTGGTGGTTACACCGTCAAAGGTGCCATCAAGGCTCGCCATAGTGCCCTGGGCGGCGTTGGCGCGATCGGAACCCCCACGATGAATGAACGCGGCGGGCTGATCAATGGCGGTGCCTACCAGACCTTCCGTAATTCACGAGGCGCGGTTCACAAGATCCTTTGGTCACCTGCCACCGGTGCACGGGCAGTCCTCGAGACCGGTGCCATCGGCAATGCCTGGAAGAAGGCGGGATACGAGCGCGGCTGGGGCTACCCCATCACGGACGAATACCGAGTCGGTAACGAGGTGCAGCAGCGATTCTCCAATGGCTACGTTGCCCACTGGTCCTCTGTGACCGGTCGGACGTGGGTTACTCGCTGACCAGCGGACTCACCATTCGAAGGGAACGGGCCTCAGCTACGCTGTAGGTCCGTTCTTTTGTCCGGTTCGCTAGCCCGCGATGTCCCATGAGGAGCCGCAGTGATCACAGCCCTCGTGATGACCGCGCTCTCCGCATGTGGTCTCTATGTGGTGGGGTCGGAAGCCGGAGTGGGTGGATTCCCCTTTGTCTTGACCACCACCTTGGTGTCCTTCAGTGGAGCGTTCTTCGTCGGAGATAAGCTCCGCCAGGCACTTCCAGAATCGCTGTTTCACGTCAGTGATCGGACGAATCGGATGGTCAAAGCCCTGGGTGTTGACCACTTCAACCGTTTCCTCCATTACATCCGCTGGAACCGCGTTGCACTCTCACTGAGGCCTCAGCTCGGGACGCGCCAACCGACGGAAGAACTTCTTGCATCTGTCCGGTCCAACGCCGTGGCACACGCGTGGGGAGCGGCAGTTCACCTAGTCGCTGCGCCAATCGCAGCACTGGCTTCGCTGCCCGCCGCACTCTGGATCTTTGGGCTTGGCCTCGTGCTGCATGTTTATCCGGTCTTGCTCCAGATGCGTACCCACTGGCGCTTGCAGCGTTTGCGGGACCTGTCCCTGCGTGGCTAATTGTCAGGTGACGTAACGGCTCGATCCGTTCGAGTCTGAGGTAGTTTCCTCACCTCATGCTCTCGAAGCGGCCTGGCACCTCAAGAGCCAGCGCCCTGACACCTCGGACACCACGCAATCTGTCGCAAGTGCTGGACCGCGGGCGGATCGCGGGGCTCGGTAATGGAGGCAGCGGCGTCGTCGATCTCTCCGCGCTTGAGGCGTGTACCGCAGCGGCGGCAGGGCTGGTCGTAGTGGCCGTAGGCCCAGAAGAGCGGGCGACCGGTTGCAGGGTGGCCCACCGTGGACCGCAGTGGTCGGTCGCGATTTAGGTTGAGTAGTTTGTGCGCCAGCTTCACGATCTCGGTGAGCTTTGCCTCCGCAAGCGACCCCACGGGCGCCCAGGGGTTGGTACGCGTCATGAACAGCACTTCCACCCGGTACACGTTGCCGATGCCCGCGAGGTTGCGCTGGTCCATGAGCGCCGTGCCGATCGCGCGATCCGGTTGAGCCCGCAGCCTACGCAGCGCCTCGTCCAGATCCCAATCGGGGCCGAGGATGTCCGGGCCCAGATACCCCACCAGCTCCTGGTCCTCGAGCCGCGTGGGTACCAGCCGCACGTCCTTCACGTCGAAACCGATCGCGTCCACGGCGGCCGTGCGCAGAATCGCGCGGATCGCGTGCGAACCCTGCCCGATCGACACGTCCGCGCTCAACGGGGTGCGAGCCTCCGCGCGGGAGCGCACGCTTGCGTAACGGCGATACGGTTGCCGGCCGCGCTTCCCACGAGCCGCCGGAGACGTTCCGGTCGACGACGCCGCACTCGCTCCCGATCCACGTTCCGCGCCATCTCGAGGCGCCCCGGCCCGCTCGAACACCCGCCACGTGCCGTCCATCATCAGGTGTGAGTGCAGGGTGAGTGGTTCGGCACCGGACCTCAGCTCAGAACCATCTGGGGCAGCGGACAGCCGGATCAGTATGTGCTTACCTCGCGGCACCACATCCACCACCGTGCGCCCGGAAAGATCCGTGGTCGCCAGCGCAGGCAGGCGAAGATCCGAGGACTCCAGCACCTGCCCCTGAAGCGCCTCGCGGAGCATCTTGCACTGCCGATAAACGGAATCACCCTCTGGCATGCGCGCTCACCCGCTCACCGGCGCGCGCATACGGACCCCGCGCGGCGTCTGGTAGAAACCTCCGGACAGCAGCCCATCGCGAATCGCGGTCACCATCTCGACGGAAGACAGCACGGATTCACCGTTGACCTTCTCGACCACGAGGGAGTCCACGGCGCGGCGCTGCACGAGCCCTGCCACGGCCTCGGCAGCCATGCGCAACTCGCTCTCGGAGGATGTGAATGCGAGTGCGGTCTTGCCGCCACGCTCCAGATACAGCACCAGATCGCCGTCCACGAGCACCACGATGGCACCGGCCTTCCGCCCCGGGCGGTGCTTGGTCGAGGATTCCAGCGCAATCGCTTCGGGCCAGTCCAGCGCGGCGCCGTACGGGTTGGCCGGGTCGGTGGCTGCCAGCGCGAGCACCTGCGGTTCGGGGGCGCGCACCGAATCGTCCTCGGAGAAACTGCGCAAAATATCAACCGTTGCCGGTTGAGTGAATTGCGCGGCCCCCAGCCCTTCGATGAAGTAGCCACGTCGTGCCCGGCCCGCATCCTCCAACGCGCGCAGCACCTTGTAGACGGTCGCGAA
>JAFAAV010000102.1 GCA_023426375.1 Actinomycetes bacterium
TCGCGTCCGGCCTGAACGGGATGGCGCACTGCGTGGATTCGTTGTGGGCACCCAAGGCCGACCCGATCAATCGGACGTTCGCCCTCGAAGGTGCCCGCGCCCTGGCAATTGCCCTGCGTGGCATCACGGCCGATCCGGATGACCTGCGAGCCCGCGAGATGGCGCTGTACGGCTGTTACCTCGCGGCGTTGTCCTTCGCGTCCGCCGGCTCCGGGATGCATCACAAGATCGCGCACGTACTGGGCGGAACGTTCAACCTTCCGCACGCCCAGGTCCACGCGACCGTCTTGCCCTATGTTCTGGCGTTCAACGCGCCCGCGGTGCCGGAGGTTTCGGCACGGTTGGCCGACGCGCTGGGCTCTGATGCCAGCGATGCGACTGCCGCTCTGAGTTCGCTGTACCGCGAGATCGACGCGCCCCGGGCGCTTGCGGAGATCGGTTTCACCGAGGACGGGATCGCGGAGGCGGTGGAACGGTCCCTGAAGGCCATCCCCGAATCCAATCCGACCACTCCCACCGAAGAGAACCTCACGGCGTTGCTTCGTGCGGCGTTGAACGGTGTCGAGCCGAGCACCGTGTCCGCGGCGGCGCGGCAGGCGTGATGATGGAGCGCGGGAACCTTCGCGACGCCCCCTTCCTCGCCCGGCAGGCGTGATGATGGAGCGCGGGAACCTTCGCGACGCCCCCTTCCTCGCCCGGCTGGCGGATCAGGAGCCGTCCGCGTGGTTCAACCCGGCCGTGAGCACCACTGCGGCAGGTTTGAGCGCGTCGGGTTTGTCGTCGGGCATCGTGGACGACGCCGCCGCGAGGCTCAACCGGTTCGCTCCGTGGATTGCTCAGGCGTTCCCGGAGACGGCGGACGCTCGCGGAGTGATCGAGTCGCCGCTTCATGCTGCGCCGGACATGCAGCGTGAATTGGGTCTGACTGCGGGCCGGTTGCTGCTGAAGCGTGACGACATCCTGCCCGTGAGTGGTTCCATCAAGGCGCGCGGGGGAGTGCACGAGGTTCTCGAGTACGCAGAGTCACTGGCTGTCGAGGCGGGGTTGCTGCCGTCGCCTGCTGAACTCGGCGCGAACACGAACCGTGCTGCGGAGAACAACGCGGATACGGCTCGGAACCTGACCTCGGCTCTCACCATGGCCGACCATGAGGATGAGGCCGACGGCACCCCGGATTACCGAGCGTTCAGCTCCGGACCGTTCCGCGAACTCATGGCTCAGCATCGCGTGGTGGTTGGGTCCACGGGAAACCTGGGGCTGTCGATCGGCATCACCGCCGCGGCGCTCGGACTCCAAGCGACCGTGCACATGTCCACGCACGCGCAAGCCTGGAAGAAGGAACTCCTCCGCAGCTTGGGTGTGGAGGTCGTGGAGCACAGCACCGACTACACCGCCGCGGTGGACGCGGGCCGCAAAGCTGCGGAAGCTGATCCGTCCACGCACTTCGTGGATGACGAGCACTCAGTCAGCCTGTTCGCCGGATACGCCGTGGCCGGCCGACGGCTCGCGCACCAGTTGGCCACCCAGGGTGTCTCTGTGGATGAAGATCACCCGCTGTTCGTGTATCTCCCGTGCGGCATCGGTGGGGCACCCGGTGGCGTGGCCTACGGTCTCAAACTCGAGTTCGGTGACGCGGTCCACTGCGTTTTCGCGGAACCCACCGCCGCACCCTGCATGATGCTGGGCGTCTACACGGGCCTCCATGATGAGATCTCCGTGGCTGAATTGGGGCTGGATACCCGCACGGTGGCGGACGGGTTGGCCGTGGGGAGGCCGTCCGGGTTCGTGGGGCGACGCATGCAGGGTCTGATCGACGGTTATTACACGGTGAGCGATCAGCGCATGAAAGCGCTGGTCAAGGCGCTGTATGCAACGGAGGGAATACTCGTGGAGCCCTCGGCTGCTGCCAGCCTGGACGGCCCGCAGTGGATCACCGCCGACGCCGACTACCGCCAGCGCATGAACCTCACCGACCACCGTCTCGAGAGCGCCACTCACCTCGCGTGGCTCACCGGCGGCGGCATGGTTCCCGAGGACATCCAGCGGGGCTACCTGGCCTGACGCCTGATGCCTGAAGGTGGGCTGTCGCGCGAAGGCCATGCACGCAGCACGAGCAGCACCAACGCCGGAGAAACACCACCAGCTTTCCCTATGAAGTCTGCTTGCTCACACTCAGGTTCAGAAGGTGCACAGAGTGCAACAAGTGCCCTACTGTTGATACGTGAACTTTTCATGCCAGGGGGAGGCCCCCAAAGACAAGCGGGGTGCTCTCAAATGGCACAACCGGCGCGCCATTGTGATGGCCGCCGGTGAGCTTGCCGACCTCCACGGCATTCAGGGGTTCTCGGTGGACGATCTGGCCCAGAAGGCTGGTGTTTCCCGCCGCACGATCTTCAACCACTTCCCGTCCGCGGAGGATGCCGGGTACGAGTACCTGTCGGAACTCGTCTCGCAACTCATCGGGGAGGTCCTCGCAGGACTTCCGGACCCCTCTGAGCAGGGCGAGCAAACGCTGGGGCAGGTCTACCAAGATCTGTGCCAGGCCATGCGTGTTCACAGCTTGGTGGAGGCCCTGCGACCGTTGTTGCACCAGGCCATGGACGTCAAAGAATCACCGACCGCCGCGCTCTGGAGTTACCGGGTGACCAACGTGGCCACCGAGGGTCTGGAGCAGATGCTGCGGGAGAGACTGCCGGACCACAGCGAGCTGGAGATGCAGCTGATGGCCACCTCCATCATCAACTCCATGGCCGTGTGCATGGATGCGTGGCTCTTGCGCACCGGCGGTGAACTGAATGACCACACCCGTGGGGAGTGGGACGAACTCCTGACCGAGGCCCTCACAATTCTGGGCCGAGGGTTCGATACCTGAAAGACCAGACCTTTTGCCGGCAAACCCGCGCGAGCGGCGTCGTCGGCGAGATCCGCTACCGCGGAACGTAACTGAACATGACCATCGCTACTTATAAGTAGGAGATTCTTCGTGGCACGACTTCTCTACCGGCTGGGCATCGGCTCGGCCCGTCACGCGTGGGCGGTGATTGTTTCGTGGATCGCCGTGCTGGCCATCTCCGTGGGTGCGGTGGCGTTCTCCGGCGTGCAGCTGTCCAATGCGATCACCATCCCGGGCACCGAGACCCAGCGACTCGCCGACCGGCTCCAGGATGAACTTCCCGAAGCCAACCAGGGCACCGGTCGCATGATCTTCTACACCGAGGACGGCTCGGAGTTCACGGAAGAACAGCGCCAGGGAATCGCGGATGCCGTGGCCTCGACCGAGGGCATCGACCAGGTGGACAGCGCCACCAACCCGTTCGAGGCGCAGGCCCAGCTCGATGACGGACGTCAGCAACTCGTGGACGGCCGCGAGCAGCTGGAGGAGGGCCAGCAGGCCATCCAGCAGCTGCAGGAGAACCTGCCCCCGGGCGCCAACGCGGACCAGATCCTGGAGCAGCGCGGCATCGACCCGCAGCAGATCCAGGAGCAGCAGGCTCAGCTGGAATCCGGCGAGCAAGCCATGGAACGCATGGGCGACTACCGCGTGGTCTCCGAGGACGGCAACTCCGCCATCTCGGTCGTGAACTTCACCGTGGACCAGACCTCTGTGACCGCGGACGCCAAGGAAGCCGTGATGAACGCGGTGGAGGACCACCCGGTCGACGGCGTGGGCGTGGACTTCTCCCAGGAGCTCTCTCAGGACATCTCAGCGCTGCTGGGTCCGGCGGAAATCGTGGGTGTGGTGATCGCCGCCATCGTGCTGTTGGTCATGCTGCGCGCCCTGGTCCCGGCCATCCTGCCGGTGCTGACCGCGCTGATCGGCGTGGGTATTTCCACGGCCGCTACGCTCGCATTCTCCGGCGTGATCGACATGATGTCCGTGACACCCATGCTCGGCGTGATGCTGGGTCTGGCCGTGGGCATCGACTACTCGCTGTTCGTTCTGAACCGCCACCGCCAGCAGTTGCGCCGCGGCATGGAGGTCAAGGAGTCCATCGGCATGGCCGTGGGAACCTCCGGTACCGCCGTGTTCTTCGCGGCGCTGACCGTGATCGTGGCGCTGGTGGCGTTGAACATCACCGGCATTCCGTTCCTGGGCCTGATGGGTACCGTGGCCGGCGTTGCCGTGCTGATCGCCCTGCTCATCACCCTGACCCTGACTCCCGCACTGCTCTCCCTGGCCGGGCGCAAGGCACTGCCCCGCAAGCAGCGCAACGCCGCACCCGTCGAAGAGCACATCGACGAACACGATGTTCCGTTCCACCTGCGCCACCCGTGGATCACCTCGCTGCTGAGCGTGGGCGTCCTGGTGGTGCTGGCATTGCCAGCTCAGGACATGCGCCTGGGTCTGCCGGATGCCTCCACGGAAGCCGTGGACAGCACCGCGTACCAGGCCTACCAGCGCATCGCGGAGGACTTCGGCGCAGGTGAGAACGGCCCGCTCGTGGCCGTGGTCGACATGCCCGAGGGCCTCAGCGATGACGAGGCGACCGAGAAGATCAATCTCGTCTCCGATCGCATCGCAGAACAGGACGACGTGGCCAATGTGCTGCCCGGTGTGACCACCGAGGACAACCGCACCGGCGTGATCCAGGTGATTCCGGAATCCGGTCCCGCGGATGCCGCTACCGAGGAACTCGTCAACAACCTGCGTGCACTCAACGGCGACGCATTGAACGGCGAGGACGTCCAGGTCGGCGTGGCCGGAACCACCGCCGCCAACATCGACGTGTCCCAGCTGCTCGGTGAGAAGCTCCCGCTCTACCTGGGCGTGGTCATCATCATCTCGCTGCTCCTGCTGCTCATGGTTTTCCGCTCCATCGTGGTCCCCGTGATCGCCTCCTTGGGCTTCCTGCTCTCGGTCCTGGCGTCGTTGGGTGCCGTGGTCGCGGTGTACCAGTGGGGCTGGGGTGGCGACCTGATGGGCGTGCACGATCCCGGGCCCATCCTGAGCTTCCTGCCCACCCTGATGATCGGTATTCTGTTCGGTCTGGCCATGGACTACCAGCTGTTCCTGGGCTCCGGTATGCGTGAGGCCTACGTCCACGGCCACCCCGCGCGCCAGGCCGTCGTCCACGGGTTCAAGGCTGGTCGCGCAGTGGTCACGGCCGCCGCGATCATCATGATCTCCGTGTTCGCGGGCTTCATCTTCGCGCACTTGTCCATGATCAAGCCCATCGGTTTTGCCTTGGCGATCGGCGTGCTGTTGGACGCGTTCGTGGTCCGCATGTTCCTGATCCCGGCCGTCATGCGGATCATGGGCGAGAAGGTCTGGTGGCTGCCGCGCTGGCTGGACAAGATCCTGCCGCGCGTGGACGTGGAAGGCGAGTCCCTAGTGCGCGCCGGCGCTTCCGCCGGTGCCGCCGGTGGCGCGGCCGCCGCAGTTGCCTCCGGTTCGGAGTCCGGCTCCGGCTCGATGTCCACTTCCCGCTCCGATCACGACGACGCCGCTCCCACCTCGGATCGCGACGTGGCCGTGAACGGCGGATCGGGTGCCGGTCGAGTAGCCGATCGCCACGCCGCTTCGAGCGGTGAGTCCGCTCAGTCCATCGCTCCTGCCATGGCCGGTGCGGCTGCCATGGGCGCTACCTCGGGAACGACCGCTGTCTCTACCCCCGCAACGGATGCTGCGGCAGGGAACTCCGCGAGCGGCGTCGTCCCTGTGAAGGCTATGGCGCCCTCGGAGGTGGCCCTTCGTCAGGCGGATCCGGCGCTCAAAGCGACCGATGCGATCCTGCCGCTGCTGCCGAGCCTGCCCGAGGAGGAAGAGAGCGCCAGGGAGGAACTGAGTAAGGACAAGCCGGAGGCCGCGCCGCACCGCTCCATGCACGAGCGCGTGAACTTCCGGAAGGTCGTCGTGGCTGGCCGGCCCGTGCTGGTGGCCGAGCCCAAGTCCCGCGCGTGGGGCGCGGTGGCTCCGGTGATCGTGTACTGGCACGGCGGTGGCTACGTGAGCCCCATGGTGCGCACGCACTGGCGATTCCTGGACGAGCTCATCAAGCGCACCGGCGCCACGGTTGTGGTGCCCAGCTACGCGTTGGCCCCCGTGCACACCGTGGACGAGGTCCAACCGCTGGTTGACGGAACGCTGGAGCTGGCCCGCTCCTTGGGTTCACGCGTGTACTTCATGGGTGATTCCTCCGGTGGCGGTCTGGCACTGGCGCAAGCGCAACGCCTGCGTGACCAGGGTGAGTCGCTGACCGGTCTGGTGCTCATCGCACCGTGGGTGGACGTCACCCTGACCAACCCGGCCATCCCTGAGTACGAGTCCAAGGACAACATGCTCAGCGTCAAGAAGCTGCGCGTCTCGGGTCGTTGGTGGGCTGGTGCGAGGGACGTTCGTGACCCGCTGGTCAGCCCCGTCTACGGCACGTTCGAGGGCTTGCCGCGCACGTTGGTGACCCAGGGTGACCACGACATCCTCTACCCGGACGCCATGAACACGGTCGCAGAACTGCAGCTCGCGGGTGTGGACACCACCGCGATCGTGACCGAGGGCGCTCCGCACACGCATTCCTTGATGGTGTGGACCCCCACGGCCCGCAAGGATGTGGAGGACATCGCCCGCTGGATCCTTGATCGCTAACGGTCTCCCACCCACGGCGAGAGCCGCTCAGCTGGCGACAACCATTTGATGACGGCTTACTGCACGGTAACCCCGGTTACCGTGCAGTAAGCCGTTACGAAATGGTTCGGGTTGAGCGGCCCACGTTCTTGAAGAACCACGTGTAGAAACCGATCCAGCCCGCGGCGAAGATGCTCCACCGGACCCACTCCGGTGCGTTCGGCATGAGTTTTCGGCCGAGCACACCCAGCCCGCCGATGGCAGCGGTGACCAGGATGAACCGCGGGGCGCGTGCGGGAACGGACCACAACAGAAACCGCGGTAAGGGGCGGCCCAACAGGCCGTTGGTCCGCGCGTAGATCTTGTAGGGCGTGCCCCGCAACGGCCCGGTGAGCAAGGCCTTGTAACCCTTGGCGGAATAGTCGGATTCGACCCGGCGCACCATGGCCGGCGAAACAGCGGGCAGCGTGGCCAGCGCCCGTGCGGATTGTCCTGCACCGGTCCTGGCTCCCCACGCATGGGTCACCGCGCCACCGAGGACAGCTCCTGCAGTAGCCGAAGCAACGCACTTCAACCCGCGTTTCGGGTTCTTCATGGCCAGCGCCGACAACCACACATCCGGGACGATGAAGAATGCAGTGGCCTCCGCGAACCCCCACACGGCTGCCACGGCATGATCTCTACTCTTGCTGGAACGGCTCATGAGTCCTCCCCTCGACGTACTGCGACGTCGGTCGTTTTGGCGCGCGGCCCGGCGCACCGTAAGATCACTGTAGGAGGGGATTGCCCTGCCGTAGCGTTATCAACAGGACCGGATCGGTCAGTCGGAGGAGATCAGTCATGGGAATGGGCCACGACCACAGTCATTCCCACGTGCCCGGCACCGCGGACCGGGGGATGCGGCGTCGGCTGGTCATCGCCTTCGGTATCACCGCAATCATTGTGATTGCGCAGGCCGTGGGCAGCGTGATCACCGGAAGTCTCGCTTTGCTCACGGACACCGCCCACGCCGCGGCGGACGCCTCCGGCCTGTTGGTTGCCGTGATCGCCGCGACCATGATGCTGCGCCCACCCAGCGGCAGACGAACCTGGGGCTTCGCGCGCATCGAGGTGATTGCCGCGCTCGGCCAGGCCGTCCTGCTCCTGGTGGTGGGCACGTACGCCGCCATCGAGGGCATCCGGCGGCTCTTCGAGCCCAGCGACATCCCCTCGGTCGAGCTGCTGATATTTGGTGTCATCGGCCTGGTCGCCAATATCGCTGCCATGGCCGTGCTGGCCTCCTCCCGGGATTCGAACTTCAACATGCGCGCGGCATTCCTCGAGGTCCTCAATGACGCCCTCGGTTCCATGGGCGTGATCATCGCGGCGATCGTCATCCACACCACCGGTTTCCAACGCGCGGACACCATCGCCGGCCTGTTCATCGCCGCGCTGATCCTGCCCCGCGCGTTCCGTCTACTGCGCGAGACCGTGGGCGTGCTCATGGAGTTCACGCCCAAGGGCGTGGACTTGGACGAGGTGCGCGAGCACATCATGGAGTTGGAGCACGTGCGCGACGTCCACGACATGCATGCGTCCACGATCGGTACGGGTCTACCGGTGCTGTCCGCGCACGTGGTGGTCGAGGATCGGTGTTTCGAATCCGGGCACGCCCCAGAGATCCTTGAGACGGTGCTCGACTGCGTTCGGGAGCACTTCCCGGTCTCCTTCGACCACGCCACCATCCAGTTGGAAACCGCCGCGCTCCGGGACAAGGAATCCCCGGACATGCGCCACGCGTAGCGCGTCAAAATCCACAGTCCGCTCCCCGGGTCCGCCCGGGCGAGGGTCGAGTGTGCCAAGGTGGCATCAAATGATCCGCGCACACCCGAGGTGATCAATGGGCTCCAGCACCAATTCCCCCAACGCGCCGGACCCCCTGCGCCGTCCCATTCCCCAGCGCACGACCGGCTGGGCCACGCGCATCGCGTCCGCACTGCAGCGGGCGGGCCTGAAACCTAACCACATTTCCGTGGCCTCGGTCGGCTTCGCGCTCCTGGGTTGCCTGTGTCTGGTGCTTTCCGCGCATTTCGACGACGCCGCTCGCCTCCTGCTACTCATCGTCGCCGCCGTGACCATCCCGTTGCGGCTCGTGTGCAACATGTTCGACGGCATGCTCGCTGTGGAGGGCGGGTTGAAAACACCCACCGGCGAACTTTTCAACGAGGTACCCGACCGGATCTCGGACCTGGCCCTGCTCGCGGGAGCCGGCTACGCGGCGTCGGCGATGGATGGTGGTGTCACCCTGGGATGGCTCGCGGGAAGTCTCGCCGTGTTGACCGCCTACGTGCGCACGCTGGGAGTGAGCGCGGGAGCGGGGCAGTTCTTCGGCGGGGTGATGGCCAAGCAGCAGCGCATGTGGACGCTCATGGTCGGGATTCTGGCGACCATGATCGAACCGTTACTCGGCTTGCCGCGCGGTTGGATGCTGTTCGTGACGCTGATCCTCATTGCCGTGGCTTCTGCTCTCACCGTGGCCGCGCGGCTGCGCTGGATCGCCCGCGAACTCACGAAGCGAGGCTGAGTCATGACCGAGATCGGGCTGATCGGTCCGCAGTCGATTCGGCTGCTGATCGGCGTGGGGGTGTTCTTGGTGGTGGCCACGGTGGTGGCCGAGATCATGTTTCGGCGGACCACCAAGGAGGGCCTACGGAACACGCTCATCAACGTGCGACAGCGGATTTTCGCCTGGTGGATCATGGTGGGTGTGCTCGCCGTGAGCTTGGCGCTCGGGGAAACCGTGATGCTCGTGCTGTTCATGCTGCTTTCGCTCGTGGCGCTGCGGGAGTTCATGGCGCTCGTACCGGCCGGCGAGAAGGACGCCCGCGTGCTGATCTGGATCATGGCCGTGCTGACCCCACTGCACTACTGGTTCGTATGGGAGCACTGGTACGGGATGTTCGCCATCTTCATCCCGGTGTACGCGTTCCTGTTCCTGCCGGTGCTGTTGGCGTTGTCCGGGCGGACGGACCACTTCCTGCACCGTGCGGCTCTCAGTCAATGGGGGCTCATGGTGTGCGTGTACGCGCTGAGTCACCTGCCCGCAATCCTGCAATTGCCGGTGGCGTTCAACCAGGGCAAGTCCGCGGCGGACGGATCACCCGTGGGATCCGGCGGCGTGGAAGGTGGTGCGCTGCTGCTGTTCGTGTGCGTGGTGGTGCAGGGCTCGGATGTGCTGCAGTACCTGTGGGGAAAGACGCTGGGCCGCCACAAGATCGCGCCGAACGTGAGCCCCAACAAGACGTGGGAAGGCTTCATCGGGGGAGTGCTCTCCGCGACTGCGCTGGGTGCAGCCCTGTGGTGGTTGACCCCGTTCGCGCCGTGGCAGGCCGCGCTGCTGTCGCTGATCGCGTGCCTCATGGGCTTTGTGGGTGGCCTGGTGATGAGCAGTCTCAAACGCGACCGCGGTATCAAGGACTTTGGTGCAGTCATCCCCGGTCACGGCGGCATCCTGGACCGCACAGACTCCCTGATTTTCGCCGCCCCGGTCTTCTTCCACCTGACGAGGTTCTTCTTCAGCGGCTGACCGCCAGCGCCTGGCTACTGAGAGCGATACACGCGAGATCGGTGATCCACCTCAAGGACCAGAATGACTATCTCTTCGTCAAGAATTTCGACGAGGGCTCGGTAATCACCAACGCGGTAACGCCAGAGGCCTGACAGAGGGCCAGTCAGCGCCTTCCCTTGAACTCGGGGGTCTTCTAGTTCACCGACTTGAGTGATTTTCTGGACGATGCGCTTTGCAATGGTCTTGTCGAGCTTCCCCAACTGCTTCTTGGCCGTTGCCGTGATCTTAATCGTCCAGGCCAAGGTCCTTCACCACATCCTCCAAGTCGAAGACAGGTTCCTCACCAGAGTGAACACGCTCTACAAGCGCTGCGATTCGATAGGTCTCTTCCATACGTGGAAGGGACTCCTCAATGGCTTCACGAAGGTAGTAGGACTTGGGACGCCCTGTTGAGCGAGCGAGACGGTCGAGACGGGCTTCAGTTTCAGGGGAGAGGCGGATTGTTGTGGGCATAGCTGCACATCCAATAACGAATACAATGAATACATGTATTCTACTCGCTCTTGGTGACGGATGAAATAGGCATCGATGCGAGGCAGTGGGCCGCGACACGTGACGCGAGGACCAGCTTGGACCCGCTTCCGGGCCATCCTGGCCGCGCGTAAAATTGCCAGCACACCACCTATCGGTGTCTCGCGAGAGGAAACAGATCATGCCCAAGGCAAACAAGGACGGTCGCGCAATTCAGGACGAAATTCCGTCCACTCTGCAGCGCTCGGACAAGAAGGCCCAGGACACGTTCGCGCAGACCTACGACTCCGCCAAGGACGAGTACGACAGCTCATCGCGCGCCGCACGTACCGCGTGGTCAGCGGTGAAGCACACCCACGAGAAGGTGGGGGACCACTGGGAACCCAAGGACGAGAGTGGGCCCTCGGACGATCGTGCCGAAAAAGGTGGCCTGAACAAGGAAGAATCCGCGGGCGGCGTCGACGCCAATGCCAGCAAGGATCACCTGTACGAGATCGCTCAGGAACTGGACGTCGAGGGCCGCTCTGACATGACCAAGGACGAGCTGGTTGATGCCATCTACAAGGCCAACCAGAAGAAGACCAGGGAAGCCGGAAGCTAGAGTTTCCGGCCCAGGAACACGGTGGCCGTGGTGTTCTCCTGGAAGGGCTCCACGGGTTCGTAGCCGCGCTTGCGGAACATGGCGATGCCCTCGACCATCTCTTCGTTGAGGGAGACCACGGCGGTGTGGGCACCCAGCGCACGAACCTTGTTCTCCAACGAGCGAACGAGTGTGCGGGCATGACCCTTGCCGCGGTGATCGGGGGTGACCCAGATCCGCCGAAGTTCCACGGTGGAGTCATCGAGTTTGCGGACTGCGCCACACGCAATGACCTCGCCGGAGATCAGTTCCGTCATGAGGAAGAAGTCGCCGTTGGGCGGTGTGACCTGCTCCGGTGACGTGTTTTCCGTGAGATCGGGGTCGAAGCCTCCGTCGATGCGGTGATCGAGTTCGCTGAAGTACGCGGTCAGCACTTTCTGCGTGTGATCGCTGGCGGCTTGGCCTTCCAGGATGCGTACGGGCGCGGTGGCGTTCATTCCACCATGGTGACACCGATGCCTACTGTTCACCAGGGCCTAACTCGTAGTAGTTTTCGGCCATGACTCAGACGTCCACCGGGAACAAGCCCCGCGTATCGATTTTGGTTCCCACCCCGCTGTTGGTGGTGGAGATGACCGAGCCCGCTGCTTATCGCAATCGAAGTGACCATGAGTCGGACGTTCATTTGCATCCCGGCGGCCAGGGTCTGTGGGTTGCTCGCATGGCGGGATCTCTCGGGGCAGAGATTTCCATTAACGGACCCTTCGGCGGAGAGTTGGGATCGCTGATCCGCACCATGCTGGACGGCATGGGGATGCAGGTCAACGCCGTGCGCTACGGCTACGGCAATGGTGGGTACGTCTACGACCTGCGTGGTGAGGACCGGGAGACCCAAGCCCACATGCCGCCGCCTGAGCTTTCTCGCCACGAGTTGGATGACCTGTACGGCACGGCTTTCGTGGATGCCTTGGCCTCCGATGTCCTGGTAGTAACCGGTGCGGAGCCCGCAGATGTGGTTCCCTCGTCTTTCTTCGGTCGCCTCATTCGCGATACTCGCGATGCCGGTACTCCGGTGGTTGCGGACCTGAGTGGTAAGCCCGCGCTGGCCAGTGTCGATGCCGGTGTGGATGTCCTCAAGATCAGCCACGAGGAGATCATGGACCTCGAGATCGTGGAGGACGAAACCGCCGAGTCTCTGACCGAGGCCGGCAAGATGTTGCTGGAACGCGGGGCGGGCGCCGTCGTCATCTCGCGTGCGAAAGACCCGGCGTTGTTGGTCGAAAAGGATTCGGTGCGCGAGGTGTCCGCGCCATCGATCACTCCGCTGGACCACCGAGGCGCGGGAGACTCGATGACTGCCGGAATCTCCGTGGGTCTCGCGCGAGGACTCGACCTGGTCGAGGCCGTGGCATTGGGTGCTTCGGCCGGTGCGCTCAACGTGGCGCGGCGGGGTTTAGGCACGGGTAACCGCACGACCATCGAGAAGTTCGCCCGTCAGATTACCGTCCGGAAACTGACCTAAACACGCTCGGCTCTGGTGAGTGGGCGGGCGGCGTGGAAGCATGGGG
This sequence comes from Actinomycetes bacterium, assembly GCA_023426375.1. Lineage (GTDB taxonomy): Bacteria > Actinomycetota > Actinomycetes > Actinomycetales > Micrococcaceae > Kocuria. The sequence goes on from JAFAAV010000102.1 coordinate 12,789, forward strand.
TCATGCGCATCCTGGTGACCAACGATGACGGCATTGCGTCCGCGGGGCTCGCGGTGCTCGCCCAAGCGGCGCTGGACCGTGGCCACGAGGTCAAGGTCGCCGCGCCCGCCGAGGAGTATTCGGGTGCCAGTGCCTCCCTGTCCGGTGAGGAGATCGACGGCAAGATCGCGCTCGTGGATGCCGACCCGCCCAACATGCCGGAGGGCGTGGAATGTGTGGGTGTGAAGGCGGCCCCGGCGCTGATCGCTTTCCTGGCGTCTTATGGGGCATTCGGCGCGGTGCCGGACATGGTGCTTTCGGGCGTGAACCTGGGTGCGAACACGGGTAAGGCCACGCTGCATTCGGGCACGGTGGGAGCTGCATTGACGGCGGCCTCGCACGGGATTCCGGGGATTGCAGTCTCGATCACCTCAGGCCAGCCGCAGCATTGGGAGACGGCGCTGCTGGTCACCAAGTTCGCTCTGGAACGTTGGGAGGCCCGCGAATTCGACGGCAGGATCCTGAATATCAACGTTCCCGACGTCGCCCCCGAACGTCTCCGGGGTCTCAAGCCTGCCGATCTGGCCTCCTTCGGTGCGGTGCAGGCGCAGATCGACCGCGGGGATGACACTCATATCGCGGTGACTTACAGCGCCGAGACCGGGCGGGAAGAACCCGACAGTGATCATTATCTGCTGACTCACGGTTGGGCCACGGCCACTCTGCTTAGGGCCCCCGTGAACGACACGAACGGGCAACTGCGGACCATTGATTTGGAAGAGCTGGGTATTACGTCCAGTTCAGCGCCGGATATCGCGGAATCGCAGGGAAAAATCGATGTCGATGCCGCCACGGTGATGCGGAAAACCTAACGTTGTTTGTCCAGAACTGGCCATATGGCCATTGAATGGGCCCGGCAGGGATGAAACGGTTGAATGCCTAGAACGTGACGAGTCACGAGAAGGTGTTTCAAATGTCGACCGCAGTGCCAGAGCAGCGAAATGTCCCGGAGCTCAGTGACAAGCAGGTTATTGAGCTGGACCGTTGGTACCCACATACGGTGGGGCGGGCAGTCGTGTATGCGAGCTGGGTGTACTTTGTCGCGGTAGGCGCAATCACGGCAATTGAAATGCAATTTTCGCTGCTTCGAGACGGTCTGAACTATTGGGGCATCGTTCCTGCGGCCTTGGCCGGCGCTACAGGCCTGTACTTTTCACGGGGTAATCGTGGTGACAAGGTCCGCGATCGCCTAAGCAAGCAAGCGGTGAAGGGGGAGGGTCAGGCGAGAAACGTAGGGTCAAAACCAACGGAACCTTTTACGCCCACATGGGCGTTGATCTGTTATGCAGCCTCGATCGGTTTTGCCCTGTTCGGCTTTCTCAGTCTCATGAGCCACTTGGGCATCTTCGGCCCGCTGAACTGGTTTATCTTCGCCATGTGCTTCATACCTGTGGCACTACTGATGTGGTTCTTATACCTGGGTAGAAGCACTAATAAAGAGGGCCGGCAGTGAACGGTTTGTCCTACGAGCGTGGCTCGGTCAATGGTCGAGTGGAACGGGCTGGGTCGGTTGGGCCGACACGCTTTCGGTTGTTACCGCTGTGGGCCTGGTGGCCTACCTTGTAGGAAAGAAAACTGGCCATTTGGCTAGTTGAAGTGGTTGGCCAGCCATGCAACGGTGGAATGCCTAGAACGTGACGAGTCACGAGAAGGTGTTTGAGATGTCTACGGCAGTGCCAGACCAGAGAGATGTTCCGGAGCTCAGCGACGAGCAGGTCATTGAACTGGACTGGTGGTATCCGCACACGGCGGGTCGAGCTGCTGCATACGCGGCATGGTTGTACTTCTTCACGCTAGGTGCCTTTGGTCTTGTCCAGTTGCTCTCGCCTGGTGTTCAGGCGGGTTCGATCTTCTTCGTCGCCATCGGGCCTGCAGTGGGTGGTGCCATCGGCGCGATACTCGGAAAGGGTATCCGCCGACAAAGAATCAAAGTCTGGCACGAGAAGCGGGTTTTGAAGGCAGAAGCCAAGGGACTCGAGTTAGACGATCGATCATTCCCTTTGCGCCCATCGAACTTGTACCTGATTGGGGTTGGTGCGTCGGTCGCGCTTGCACTGTTTGGACTTCTCAACCTCATCACTCACGTCGGGCTCTTCGAAGCCACTACGGGCTTCACCCTGGTGATGTGCTTTGTGATGGCGGCTGTAACGACCTGGGGCATATACATGGGCGGCAATGACCGAGAGGAGCGTGTGTGATGGTCACTGACATAGACACGAAGTCCGTGAAAGGCGCGGATGTGAAATCCAGGAATGCGATCATCCAGGCCGCAGACCCATATTTTCCTCATTCGCCCTGGCGGGCTGTGCTGCTAGCGGTGACTCTCGCGCTCATCATGCTCGGGTTCGCGACGGCCATTTCCGTTGTTTTTGATGTCGGAACAGTCAGCCTGTTTCACATTGTGTGGTTTTTCGTGCAAGGCGCGGTTGTGGCGTCCGTCGGGTATTTCGGCCGAGGGGTTCGCATCCGAAATCTTGAGAACCAAGGGAGAATCCCCAAGGAGGAGAACCTGTGAGCGGTGTTTTCAATGTCACGACCATTCCCCGAGCGATATTTGTCGGGTTCATCGTCACGTTGTTTATTCTTGGCCTGTTTTCGCTGTTCAGCCTGATCGCTGGCGATGCGGAGCGAGCGACACTCAATACTCTGGTGTACAGCGCTTTTGGTGGACTCGTGGCTGGCATTGCTGGGTATCTCTTCCGTGATCAGCGAATCATGTCCCTCAAGGCGCGAGGCCGTCTTGACCCGGATTCCGATGGATCCGAGTTGCCCATCGGTGGGTCGCCTTCGACCATCCCCAAGCTGCTGGTCTACATCCTTCTAATGACCTTCGTCGTCCAGGGGATCGTTGCTTTGCTGTCACTGTTCGGGTTGTGGTGGTCAGGAGGAGCGGACTGGGGCAATTGGTTCATCACCTTGGTCGTGGTCATGACCGTCGGCCTCATGACGTACTTCAAAACGAAGAATGACCGCACCGAAAAATCCCTCGAGGGTGCTGAGCCCCGACTCTAGGCATCGGCGCCCAGCAAACGCTCACGCAGCACATGAACACCTGGCCCCTCGAGCTGCTCCAAATACACTGACCGGCCAGCCATGGTCATGACCAGCGCAAGTAAAGAACCGCTGACCATTGGCCCGACCCCCACGGCAAACGGCCCGTCGACGGCTCGTAAAGACAATCCCTTCACCAAACTGTGGCTGTTGACCGCGAAATCCCGTTCCGCGAAGAACTCCGCGACCGGGATCAGTGCTTTCACACTGGGTGTCCGCGAAAGACCCAAGGGTTGTCGAATGTCCTGAGAATGCACGAGCACTTCACCGAGATAGGCTGGAATGTGCCCAGAGGGTGACGTGGTGCTGTCGACGACTCGCCGGAAACGTTCGAGTGTCTCCTCCGGGGTCCGCCCTCGGAACTCTTCAATGCGCCGCTGGTTATGAACATCCACGCGGAATCGTGCGCCGATCATGCTGCGCAGCCACCGCAACTGGTTCATGCTGGCGACCGCAACGAGGTGCGCAACGACCTCCTCGACATCCCACCGCCCACACAGTGTGCTGTGCCGCCACTGTTCGGGAGCCAGAGTTGAGAGGTCTTCCGCCAACGCCTCGCGTTCGGCGCGCATCAGCCCCCACAAATGGATGTTCTGGGATTTGGTCATGGCCATCGAACCTTCCCTCGCTGAGGCGATTCAAACCCCGATTACTGCTTCGCGCAAGAGGGCCGCTAATCGCTACAGCTCTCGCACTGCCGGAATCGCATACCAACGGGCCAGGGGAGCGAGATCTGCAACATCCTCCGCGCCGTCTACAGGCTGCCACCGAAGCTCTGCAATCTCACGCGCCGGGACGGGCGTCTCAGCCAACAGATTGAGCCCCATGAATACATGACTGTGCAAGCCGTGCCCGGGCTCGTTGGCGGCGTCGGTCATCCATTCACCCACGGGAACCAGGTTCTCCGGGGCCAGCGCCAGGCCCAGCTCTTCTTCCACCTCGCGAATGGCCGTGTCCAGGGGAGTCTCGCCCGGCTCAGGCTTGCCACCGGGGAACATGAACATCTCGGTGTTGCGCTTGCGCACGGTCAGTACATCGCCGTTCGCACGGCGCAGCACCACCCCGGTCACCTTGATGACGGGACGATCGGCGGCAAGGTCGCGAGCGGCGTCGTCGGAAGTAATTGATGGCGCGGGAGAGCGGTCGATGGCAGGGTTGGAATCAGACACCCGACCATCATAGGGAGACACCGTGACCACTATGCTCGAGGCCCTCACCGTTCCGCTCATCCAAGCGCCCATGGCGGGCGGGCCGTCCAACGCGGCGCTCGCGGTCGCGGTGTCTCAGGCCGGCGGGCTGGGCATGCTCGCTGCCGGTTACAAAACGGTCGAGGCGATGGCCGCCGAAATCGACGACGTCCGCGCCGGCACCCTCACCTTTGGCGTGAACTTGTTCGTCCCCGAATCGGATCCGTCCGACCCGCAGACGCTCGCCGGGTACGCCACCGCTCTCGCGCCCATGGCCGCGGAGCTCGGGCTCGCGGCCCCCGAGCCGGGCCCGTTCAACGACGACCACTACGCCGCCAAGGTCGACTACCTCGTGACCAACCCGGTCCCGCTCGTTTCGTTCACGTTCGGTCTACCCACCGCCGACGACGTCGCTCGCTTGCGGTCCGTGGGCACCGAGATAGTCCTCAACGCAACGGATCCGGAGGAGATCAGCGCCGCGGATGCTCTGAAGCCGGACGCGATTGTCGTTCAGGGAACCGAAGCTGGAGGCCACCGAGCTACCCACGGGCAGGCCAAGGAACCGTCCGAAAGCAGCACCCATGAACTGGTGAGTCTGGCGCGTGAATACACGGACAAGCCCGTGATCGCGGCCGGGGGAGTGACCAGCCCGGAGATCGCACAGAATCTTTTCGAGGCGGGCGCTTCCGCAGTGCAGGTGGGAACACTGTTCCTCACGGCGGACGAGGCCGGCACCAAGGACGCCCAGAAGGATGCGCTGCTCAGCGGCCAATACCGGGACACAGTGGTCACCAGGGCGTTCTCCGGTCGGGCCGCGCGAGCACTGAGCAACCGGTTCACCGAACGCATGGCAGCGGATCAAGTGGTGGGCTACCCGCAAGTTCACTATCTGACGGCACCATTGCGAGTGGCGTCGGCGGATAATCCGGAAGGTTTGAATCTGTGGGCGGGCACGGGATTCGCGGCCTGTCAGGCGCGGCCCGCGGCGAACATCGTGGACGAGTTTCGTTGGCTGTAAAACCCTCGTGCGCCCTCGTGCGCGGCGATAGTGTGAATAGCAGAACGGCAGTCCGATACCTTCTGTCCGGTTTTTGAGGAGCACTCGTGCCTACACAGCAGATTTTGTCCGACCCGGCCAAGGCAGCGATTTTTCTCACGCTGACCATCAATGAATCTGCGGAGGGGAAGGTCGCGGACATCCTGAGCGATGTTTCCGCGCTGACCCGGGCGGTCTCCTTCAGAGTTCCCGATGGTGACCTGATCTGCGTTGTGGGTGTCGGCGCTCGCGCGTGGCCCAGGCTTTTCGACGCTCCCATGCCCAAACATCTGCATGAGTTCCAGGAGATCAAGGGAGACAAGCACACCGCCGTGTCCACTCCCGGCGACCTGCTGATTCACCTGCGCGCCGGCACCCAGGACCTGTGTTTCGAGCTGGCCAATCAACTGATGAACAAGCTGGGCCCGCACACCACCGTGGTCGACGAGACGCACGCCTTCAAGTACTTCGACGAGCGGGACCTGTTGGGATTCGTGGACGGAACCGAAAATCCGGAAGGCGAGGCGGCGACGTCGGCGGCCGTAGTGAGGGCAGAAGACGATCCGAACTACGCGGGTGGAAGTTACGTGATCGTGCAAAAGTACCTGCACCCACTGGACGAGTGGAACGCACTGTCCGTCGAGGATCAGGAACGTGTGATCGGCCGGACCAAGCTGACCGATATCGAGCTCGATGACCGCGTCAAGCCCTCGAACTCCCATGTGGCCCTCAACGACCTGGATGATGTGGACGGAAAGGCGCGCGAAATCGTGCGCGACAACATGCCGTTCGGAACCATCGGCACCAAGGAATTCGGGACTTACTTCATCGGCTACGCAGCTGATCCGGGCGTGACCGAGACCATGCTCGAGCACATGTTTTTGGGCAACCCGCGCGGTAATTACGACCGGATCCTCGATTTCTCCACGGCTGAAACAGGTGCACTGTTCTTCGCGCCGCCCATCGGCTTCCTGGATGACCCGCCCGCAAAGTCCTGAGCAGCGTAGAAAGCTGTGGAGCCCAGACCCTTCTCGGGTCTGGGCTCCACAGGTACCGGTCTTGTCGGCGAATGAACCTTTTGGTCAGTTCCGCTTGAGCACACCCTCGAAGAAGGAAGCCAGCTCGTCGGTGGCGTCCAGGGGCAGAACCGCGGCGACGTAGTGATCCGGGCGGACGACTACCACGGCGCCGTCGCGGCTGATCTGGCGTTCCTCGTAGATGTCCTCGTCTGGCAGCGTGGCGTAGACGCGCTCCCAGTAGTTCAGCTCCAGCGGGCCGATCTGCGGGCGGAAGGCACGGGGCACCTGGGTGACGTCCATTTCCGTGTACTGCTGCTGGTAGGTGACGTCCACGTCGAAGAGGGTGGCGTCGTCGTCACCCTCGCGGCGGTAGGCAACCAGCGGGGACTTGGGGTCGTTCTGCAGCCATTCGGCAAAGCGCGACGTCGCCGATTCCTCACCTGCCGCGGCGCGATCCGCGTAGACGTGGATGCGCCAGCGGCCGTCCGCGGTGGCCTGGTGACCCTGGTGCAGCGCGTAGGCGTCGCACACGCGCATGACGCGAGCCGACTTGAAGCGCTTACCCACGGGGTAGCCGGCGGCCAAGTCTTGATGTTCGGTGCCCGCGGTGATGATCGAGGGCTGGTACTCGGTCATGAACCCGGCCGGGAATTCCGCCGTCTTGACGTAGAAGTCCTCCAGGTACTTGGGGTCCGGCAACTTGTCCTGCGGGGTGGCCATGAGCGTGGACCACTCACGGTCGAAGTCGATCAGGTTCTTGGCGATGACCTGACGTTCCTCGGAGTACGTGTCCAGCAGCGACTCATTGGCACGACCGGAGAGCACCGCGCCGAGCTTCCACCCGAGGTTCCAGCCGTCCTGCATGGACACGTTCATGCCCTGGCCGGCCTTGGCGGAGTGGGTGTGGCAAGCGTCGCCGGCGATGAACACGCGGGGCACGCGGGTGCCGCGGTCCTCGGTGTCGACGTCGTCGAAGTGATCGGTCAGGCGGTGGCCCACCTCGTAGACCGAGGACCACGCCACGGACTTCACGTCCACGCTGTAGGGGTGGATGATCTGGTTGGCGCGCTTGATGATCTCCTCGACCGGGGTCTGACGCACCTTGCGGTTGTCGTCCAGGGGGACCTCGCCCAGGTCCACGTACATGCGGAACAGCAGACCGCCCTCACGGGGGATCAGGAGGATCGAACCGTTGCGGGAGTTGATCGCGCACTTGGTGCGGATATCCGGGAAGTCGGTATTGGCCAGGACATCCATCACGCCCCATGCGTGGTTGGCGCCCTTACCTTCGAGCTTGCGACCGATGGCCTTGCGAACACCCGAGCCGGCGCCGTCGCAACCGAAGACGTACTTGGCGCGGATGGTGCGCTCCTCACCTTCGCGCTCGCCGGCCACGTAACGGACCGTGACGGATACGGGGTACTCCGCGTCCTGATCGACCTGCAGACCGACGAACTCGATGCCGTAGTTGGGTTCGATCTTGGCGGGGCCGTTGGCAGCAGCCTCCAGGAAGTAGTCGAGCACGCGCGCCTGGTTCACGATCAAGTGAGGGAACTCGGACACGCCGTGCGGGTCATCCGCCGGGCGACCGGTGCGCACGATGTTCTCGGGGTTTTCCGGATCCGGGTTCCAGAAGCACATCTCGGTCAGGTGGAACGCTTCCTGGGTGATGCGCTCGGCGAAGCCGAAAGACTGGAAGGTCTCCACGCTGCGTGCCTGGATACCGTCAGCCTGGCCGATCTCGAGACGACCAGGGCGGCGTTCAATGACGCGAGTGTTCACGTCTGGGTACTGAGTCAGCTGGGCGGCGGCGATCACGCCTGCTGGGCCGGTTCCGACGATCAGGACATCCATCTCATCGGGGAGGTCTTCGGGGCGGTCGATTCCGTAGCCCCGTGGGGTTGCAATCCGTGGATCCTCGGAAACATATCCGTACTGGTGAAACTGCATGCCTTGCTCCTCGAGGTACGTGACGGCGCGCGTCGTTGCGTGCGGCTCTGCTGGTTGAAGTTTAGGTGAGGGGACCCGGCTGGATGTGGCCGGCGTCTCAGGATTGCGCACTAAGTCGTATACGAATCGTGATCCACGTTACTACAAATTAGTACATGAGTGTAATAGTTTTTCGGGACTGTTTTTGACTGTCCACCTCAGTTCGCGGGGCAGTCCAGGTGCACTTGACATCTCGTCGACGTTCCGACCATCGACGCGCACCCGGGTGCAGTCTGATCGACCGTACGACCCGGATCCAGGGCTCACTGCAAAATGATCGACGGCGCGACCAGAGGAATTGGATTTCGTGGTCGCGCCGTCGATCAGATTGCGTAGCTGCTGAGCCAAAGGCTGCACCGTCGATCAGAGCGCTCGCAGGTGTGAGAGCGGGCCTTGTCGCCAATCACGGTGCGCCATCATCAGCAGGGTTTGAACACCTTGCCCCCGGGCGCGTAGCAGCGGGGACCGGTGTAACCGGGAAGGTCTGAGACGTACCCGGGCGGTGCTTGTTCGACGATGTTCGGCGCGGGCTTCGGGGCCGGGGCCGGCGCCGGGGGAGCCGGAGGTGCGGGCGGTGCGGGCGGTGCCGGGGCGCGAACTGCCGGGGCATCCGGTACTGCGGGCGCGGCCGGGGCAGCGGGAGCTTGCGGAGCCCTAGGGGGTTCCGGTGCGGAGGGTGCCTGTGGCGCCGAACCGCCGGACCCGTCAGAACCGCTTGAGCCGCTGCCATTGTTTCGAGCTGAGTCACTCTCTGCCCGCTGCTGTTCTTCGCTCTGCTGCCGTGCGGCGCGCTGCTCCAAGTTGGTCACATCGCTTCGGAGGACGGCTACACCCTGGCGGATCGATGGAATTTCAAGCAAATGACGGATGTGCGGGTGTACGTCTCCATCGATCAAATCGAGGGTGGCGAGGAACGTTGCTGCCTGGGCGGCGTCAGTGGCCCCATCTGCAAGATCCTCGGGTGATGCGTTCTCCAGTGCTTCTGTTGCTTCCTTCAGTTGAGTCGGCAATGTGCAACCGATAGCCGGATCCAGCAGGCCAACTCCCTTGCGCTCCGCCTCTGCGAAGGCCTCCTCCACCGGAGGCAAGAACTTGTCATTGGGCTCAATCAAGAGAGGTGTGGCCAAACCCTGGCGAGCGATCTCAGCGTTGGCCAAGCGCCCATCTTCCAGGAAAACGCCCGCCAGTGTGCGGCCATAAGGGTCGTAAATTTCCTGGTCGTATTCCAGTCCCACAACGGTGCCGGGGGCTAGAAGCTGCTCGGCGTACTCGGTCGCTTCCGGGCCGAGACACTCGACGATTTCGTTCGGGTCCTTGGTTTCGGGGGTGTCGATGTTGAGCAAGCGGACTCGTTCGATCGCACCGTCGAGTCGGACGTCAATCGTGTCGCCGTCGATCACCCGATCAACCACAGCTCGTTCGCCGCGTAATTCGGCAGTGGGGGATGGGCTCGCGGCCGCCTGTGTTGTAGGAGCTGCTGGAGCTGAGTCATTGGAGGCGGCCGGGGTGTCCGCGCACCCGGTGAGAAGAAGTAGAGCTATCGCCGGCATGGTCAATCGCCGGAGGGTGTGTGGGCGCGTCATTGCAGTCCTGTCGCTAAAACGGGGGGATCACCATATTTAAACCGTTGGACGTGTCAACACGCGGTAAGACGCGAGTCCAGTGGCGCATGTCATACACGGCCGAAAGTGTTGTGCTGCAACAACTAGTCAAACCATGTACAAGTTGGATACGATCAAACCGCAAGGTTTCAAGGATCTTCAAGCTAGGGCCGAGCGCCCAGTGGTCACGCAACGAGATCACCCCTTGTCGACCCATCGCAGATAATATACGATTTCGAATAACATCCGAGGATAACCAGAGGAGGCTCCATGACTGAGAGCACTCAGAACGTTCCTTCCCAGGTCGCAGCGGTTCCGGTGAAGCCGGGCAAGATCATTGCCGTGCACCTGGCCTACGAATCCCGTGCTGCACAGCGTGGTCGCAAGCCGGCGGTTCCTTCGTACTTCATCAAGCCCTTCAGTTCACTGGCCGGTTCCGGCGCAGAGGTGGAGCGCCCCGCGGGTACCGAGCTGCTCGCCTACGAGGGTGAGATTGCCCTGGTGATCGGCAAGCCCGCCAAGAACGTCTCCCTCGAGAACGCTTGGGACCACGTGGCTGCGGTCACTGCCGCCAACGACTGGGGCGTATACGACCTGCGCGCCGCTGACAAGGGCTCCAACCTGCGCAACAAGGGCCGCGACGGCTACACCCCGGTCGGTCCCGAGCTGATCGATGCCCGCAAGGTCAGCCCCGACGAGCTGCGCGTGCGCACCTGGGTCAACGGCGACCTGGTTCAGGACGACGTCACCGCCGACGACCACATGATCTTCCCCCTCGCGCAGTTCGTCGCGGACCTCTCGCAGCACGTCACGCTCGACGAGGGCGATGTCATCCTGACCGGCACTCCGGCGGGGTCGTCGGTGGCCCAGCCGGGCGACGTCGTCGAAATTGAAGTTGACGCTCCCCAGGCCGACGGCGCTCCGAGCACCGGCCGGCTGATCAGTCGCGTCATCGAGGGCGCCGCGGGCTTCGACTCGAACCTGGGCGCGATGCCCGCCGTGGACGACAAGCAGCGCGAAGAGGCTTGGGGCTCCCGCGAAGAGGCCGGGCTCCCGGCCGAAGAAAGCAAGGGCCTGCCCCAGGACCTGCGCACCAAGCTCGAGAAGGCACCTACCGCTGGTCTGTCCGCAGAGCTGCGCAAGCGCGGCCTCAACAACGTGATCATCGAGGGCGTCTACCCCCAAACGCCGGGCACCAAAATGGTCGGTACGGCCAAGACGCTGCGCTTCGTCCCGAACCGCGAGGACCTCTTCAAATCCCACGGCGGCGGGTACAACACCCAGAAGCGGGTTTTCGACGCCGTGGGCCCGGGTGAAGTCATCGTGATCGAGGCCCGCGGTTCGGCAGGTTCCGGAACGCTCGGCGACATCCTGGCCCTGCGCGCCCAGTTCAACGGCGCGGCCGGTGTAGTCAGCGACGGCGGCGTGCGCGATTACGAGGCCGTCAAGGAGATCGGCTTGCCGGTCTTCGCACAGACCGCTCACCCCGCCGTGCTCGGGCGCCGTCACGTTCCGTGGGACCAGGACATCGCTGTGGCCTGCGGCAACGCGACCGTCCTGCCCGGAGACGTGATCGTGGGCGACGACGACGGCGTGATCGTGATCCCGCGCGACATCGCCCAGGAGGTCGTGGACGCGGCACTGGCCAAGGAACACGAGGACGCCTGGGTGGCCGTGCGCGTGGCCGAGGGCAATCCCGTCGACGGTCTGTTCCCGCCCACGGGCGAGTGGAAAGAAAAGTTCCAGCAGTGGCTGGCCGAGAACCCGGTCCCCGGTAACTGATCCGGCCGACACGGAACGTGATCAAGGACAGAGGCAACCCCATGGCAACCCCGGCTCGCACGGAAGCAGCGCAGAAACTCGGTAAGGCCCAGTACGCCTACGAGTGGATCAAGGTGCAGATCCTGGAGCAGTCCTTCACGCCCGGATACCGCCTGGTGCTCGCGAACATCGCCCAGACGTTGGGGATGTCCGTGGTGCCGGTGCGCGAAGCGATCCGTCGGCTGGAGGCCGAGGGGTTGGTGACCTTCGAGCGCAACGTGGGCGCGCGAGTATCCATGGTGGACGGTGAGCAGTACCGCTACAGCATGGAGACCCTGGGGATCCTGGAGGGTGCGGCCACCGCACAGTCGGCGGCGCACCTCACGGCGGCCGAGCTCGCGCAAGCGCGTGAACTCAATGCCAAGCTGGAGGAGTCACTGGAGAACTTCGACCCGGAGACCTTCACCGCGGTCAACCACCAGTTCCACCAGGTGCTGGCCTGTCGGTGCCCCAACCAACGCCTCAACGACTTGATCTCCGTGGAGTGGGAACGCCTGAACCACCTGCGTACCTCCACGTTCTCCTTTGTCCCCAACCGCGCTCGCGCCTCGGTGCACGAGCACTACCACATCCTGCATTTGATCGAGACCCACGCCCCCGCGGACGCGGTGGAGAAGGCAGTGCGCGAACACCGCACCGCCACACTGCGCAGCTACCTGAACAGCCGCGGGGACAACTGACCAACCGTCCACACCCAGCACACACATTGGGAGTACACACATGACTACGAACACCGATGCCAAGCCTCAGGGTCTGCCCGATTCGATCCGCCACTACATCAACGGCGAATGGGTGGACTCCATCGACGGAGACACCTTTGATGTCCTGAACCCGGTCACCAATGAGCCCTACATCAAGGCAGCTTCCGGCAAGAAGGCGGACATCGAAGCCGCCGTGGCCGCCGCCAAGACGGCGTTCGAAGAGGGCCCCTGGCCCAAGATGCTGCCCCGCGAGCGCTCCCGCGTGCTGCACAAGATCGCGGACATCGTGGAGTCCCGCGGTGACCAGCTGGCCGCCATGGAGTCCTACGACTCCGGTCTGCCCATCACCCAGGCGCTGGGTCAGGCCCGCCGCGCTGCGGAGAACTTCCGCTTCTTCGCGGACCTGATCGTCGCCCAGAGCGATGACACCTACAAGGTTCCCGGCCGCCAGGTGAACTACGTGAACCGCAAGCCCATTGGTGTGGCCGGCCTGATCACCCCGTGGAACACCCCGTTCATGCTCGAGTCCTGGAAGCTGGGCCCCGCGCTGGCCACCGGTAACACCGTGGTGCTCAAGCCCGCAGAGTTCACCCCGCTCTCGGCCTCCCTGTGGCCGGGCATTTTCGAGGAAGCCGGCGTTCCGGCAGGTGTGTTCAACCTGGTCAACGGCTACGGCGAAGAGGGCTACGCCGGTGACTCGCTGGTCAAGCACCCGGACGTGCCGCTGATCTCCTTCACAGGGGAGTCCCGCACCGGGCAGATCATCTTCGCCAACGCCGCGCCCTACCTCAAGGGCCTGTCCATGGAATTGGGTGGGAAGTCCCCGGCCATCGTCTTCGACGACGCCGATCTGGACGCCGCCATCAACGCCACCATCTTCGGTGTGTTCTCCCTCAACGGCGAGCGTTGCACCGCCGGTTCGCGCATCCTGGTTCAGCGCGGCATCTACGACGAGTTCGTGGAGCGCTACGCCGCCCAGGCAAAGCGCGTGAAGGTGGGCCTGCCCTCGGACCCCAACACTGAGGTGGGCGCCCTGGTGCACCCCGAGCACTACGACAAGGTCATGTCCTACGTGGAGATCGGCAAGCAGGAGGCCCGTTTGGTCGCCGGCGGTGGCCGACCCGAGGGCTTCGACACCGGCAACTACGTGGCACCCACGGTGTTCGTGGACGTCAAGCCCGATGCCCGGATCTTCCAGGAGGAGATCTTCGGCCCGGTCGTGGCGATCACCCCGTTCGACACGGATGAGGAAGCCCTGGAGCTGGCCAACAACACCAAGTACGGCCTGGCCGCGTACGTGTGGACCAGCGACCTCAAGCGCGCGCACAACTTCGCGCAGGACGTCGAGGCCGGCATGGTCTGGCTTAACTCCAACAACGTGCGTGACCTGCGCACCCCGTTCGGCGGTGTGAAGGCCTCCGGTCTGGGTCACGAGGGCGGTTACCGCTCCATCGACTTCTACACCGACCAGCAGGCCGTGCACATCAACTTGGGCGAGGTCCACAACCCGGTCTTCGGCAAGCAGGACTGATGCCGCGCCGCGGTGGGCGGCCACGGCGGCCGCCCACCCTCGGCACACCTAAGCAACCCACCACCTGAACACCCTCATCACGAAGGACACCATCATGACGAATCCCGCAGACCGGACAATGACGTCCTCGGGCTTCTACGTTTCGCAGGAAGCTCCGATCTCCACCGACAATCCCATCAAGACCCCTTCGGTTCCCGCGCCGGACATCCTGCGCTGCGCCTACATGGAACTCGTGGTCACCGACCTCAAGCGCTCCCGCGACTTCTACGTGGACGTCCTCGGCCTGACCGTGACCGAAGAAGACGAGAACACCGTCTACCTGCGCTCCATCGAGGAGTTCATCCACCACAACCTGGTGCTGCGTCAGGGCCCCGTGGCCGCCGTGGCCGCATTCTCCTACCGCGTGCGCAGCCCAGAGGAACTCGACAAGGCTGTCGCCTTCTACGAGGAGCTCGGATGCCGTGTGGAGCGCAAGAAGGAAGGCTTCACCAAGGGCATCGGAGATTCGGTGCGCGTGGAGGACCCGCTGGGCTTCCCGTACGAGTTCTTCTACGACGTGGAGCACGTTGAGCGCCTGGCCTGGCGTTACGACCTCTACACCCCCGGTGCCCTGGTGCGCCTGGACCACTTCAACCAGGTCACCCCGGACGTTCCCCGCGCCACCAAGTTCATGCAGGATCTGGGCTTCCGCGTGACCGAGGACATCCAGGACGAAGAGGGCACCGTGTACGCCGCGTGGATGCGCCGCAAGCCCACCGTGCATGACACCGCCATGACCGGCGGCGACGGCCCCCGCATGCACCACGTGGCCTTCGCGACCCACGAGAAGCACAACATCCTGGCGATCTGCGACAAGCTCGGTGCGCTGCGTCAGTCGGACAAGATCGAACGCGGTCCCGGCCGCCACGGTGTGTCCAACGCGTTCTACCTGTACCTGCGCGACCCGGACGGTCACCGCGTGGAGATCTACACCCAGGACTACTACACCGGCGACCCGGACAACCCCGTGGTCACGTGGGACGTCCACGACAATCAGCGCCGCGACTGGTGGGGCACCCCCGTGGTCCCGTCCTGGTACACCGAGGCCTCCCTGGTTCTCGACCTGGACGGCAACCCGCAGGAAGTCATCGCCCGCACGGACGAGTCCGAGATGGCCGCGACCATCGGCGCGGACGGCTTCTCCTACACCCGCGCCTCCGAGGGCGAGGAGTCCATACCCGATTGGAAGAAGGGCGAGTACAAGCTGGGCAACCAGCTCTGATCACTCAACTTTCGTTATTGACGACGACGCCGCCGGGCCGTTCCGCACGCGGGGCGGCCGAGCGGCGTCGTCGCCAGTGACACCCGACCAACGCGAGGGAGATCCCATGCTGGAGCAGGAACGCATCACCAAGATCGCGGACGATCTGGCCGCGGCCGAACGCGACCGCACCATGATCCCGCGGCTCACGCAGCAGTACCCGGAGATGACCGTGGAGGATTCTTACGCGGTGCAGAACGAATGGCGCCGCCGCAGTGAGGAATCCGGGCGCCGACTGGTGGGCCGCAAGATCGGGCTGACGTCCAAGGTCATGCAGGAGGCCACGGGCATCAGCGAACCCGATTACGGCGCGATTTTCGCCGATCAGGTCTACGAGAACGGCTCCGTGATCAAGCACGATCAGTACTCGAACGTGCGCATCGAGGTGGAGCTGGCTTTCGTGCTCAAGGACGAGCTCAAGGGTCCGAACGTGAGCATTTTCGACGTGCTGCGCGCGACCGAATACGTGGTCCCCGCCCTGGAGATCCTGAGCTCGCGCATCGAGATGGAGGGTCGCACCATCGTCGATACCATCTCGGACAACGCCGCCCTGGGCGCCATGGTCTATGGCGGCAATCCTGTGGCTCCGGATGCCGTGGACCTGCGCTGGGTCTCCGCGCTGCTGTACCGCAACGAGACCATCGAGGACACCGGTGTGGCCGCCGCCGTGCTCAACCACCCTGCCAACGGTGTGGTGTGGCTGGCCAACAAGCTGGCTGCCCATGACGACTCGCTGCCCGCCGGGAGCATCATCCTGGCCGGATCGTTCACCAAGCCCATGTGGGTCCACCCCGGTGACACCGTGCACGCTGATTACGGAGATTTGGGAGCCATTACATGTCGGTTCGAGTGAACAACCTGATCCAGTCCTTCCGGGCGGAGGGCGCGGCCAACCTGCCGGGCGCGCTGCCGAGCCTCAAAAACCTCTTCCCGCTGGCGGACGGTGAGCAGCCGGTCGTGGGCATTTTCCTCTCGTCCGGTGACCCCACCGCCGCCGAAATCCTGGCCGGTACCGGTTTCGACTACCTGCTGATCGACGGCGAACACTCGCCGCTGTCGCTGGAGACCATCCAGTCCGTGCTGCGCGCGATGGCCGCCTACCCCACGCTGGGTATGGTGCGGGTCCCCGCCAACGACGAGGTCATCATCAAGCAGTACCTGGACCTGGGCGTTCAGACCCTGGTGGTGCCGATGGTCGACTCGGTCTCCGAAGCTCAGGCCGCAGCGCGTGCGGTGGCTTACCCGCCCGAGGGCGTGCGCGGCGTCGGCTCCGCACTGGCCCGTTCCGGGCGCTGGAACCGCATCCCCGACTACCTGGCGCGTGCGCGCGAGACCATCACGTTGATCGTGCAGGCCGAATCCGCGGCGTCGGTGGAGAACATCACCGAGATCGCGGCGGTCGAGGGCGTCGACGGCGTGTTCATCGGCCCGTCCGACCTGGCCGCCTCCATGGGGCTGCTCGGTCAGCAGACCCACCCGGACGTGGTCGCCGCGGTCAAGCACGTGATCACTGAGGCCAAGGCCGCGGGCAAGTTCGTGGGCGTCAACGCGTTCGCCCAGGACCAGGCGCGGGACTACCTGGCCACGGGTGCGGATTTCGTGAACGTGGGCGCCGACGTCGCTCTGCTCGCCAACGGCAGCCGGGCCCTGTTGGAGGCGTTTCAGAAGTAGGCGTTGTCTAGGCTGGCGGTATGGCCACTGAGTTCAAGAAGCCCCCGTCCGGACACCTGCGACTCGGGCTTGCCGTGCTTGCGGGGGTGATCGCCTGCTGGGTGGCCACGTTCTTCCTCACCTTCCCCTTGAGTCTCCTGGTGGGGCTCGTGTTCATGGCGGGATTGTTCGTGGTGGCCTCCATCGTGGTGCTCTGGCCAATGTCCTCGGAGCGGACCCGTGAGAACGCCAACCGGGAGGACTTCAACCCGCTACTGGAGGAGACCCTGGTGGTCTCGGTCGCGCTGGCGGGATTGGTGGGGATCGTGGTGATCCTGCTGCGAGGACACGATCAGGAGCGAACCGCTGCAGCAGCCCTCGGGTTGTTGGGTATTTTCCTGTCCTGGGCCATGCTGCACCTGATGTACGGGGCGCGCTACGCCAATCTCTACTACTCGGAACCGAAGGGCGGGATCGACTTCAACAGTTCCGATCCGCCCAAGTACGTGGATTTCCTCTACATGGCATTCACCCTGGGCATGACTTATGCGGTGTCAGACACCAACGTTTCCCACACATCCATTCGCGCCGTGGTCACGCGGCACGCGTTGCTGTCCTACATTTTCGGAACCGTGGTGTTGGCGGCCGCGATCAACCTGGTGCTGGGTGTGGTCGGAGGCTAGATCGCGCCGGTCGCGGCCTGCAATGGGTGCACACGAGATGGCCCGAGTAGCGAACGCTACCCGGGCCTTCTGTCTCCGGTCCTTTCGGGTCCGGGTCGAGGTTCGTCCAGTGACTGGACGGGGTGATTAGCCAACGGAGGCTTCTGCGTCATCGATGGTGATGGACTGCAGGATGGCCTTGATCGTGGCGCCGTCCTTGGAGTTCATGGACTGGGAGATGAATCGCTCGGTGACCTCTGGGGTCCAGTGGGTCTGCCACGCGGGATCATCCGTGTAGTTCCAGTCCGTGAATATCATGGCGAGTTCATCCCCGTTGGCGAACCGCAGGTGTCCACGTTCGGCCATAGGGGTGTCCTCGACGCCCCACTGAATCTGCTGACCGTGGAGGGTTCCGTCACTCCAGTGACCCACGAATCCATTGGTCTCTCGTCCCAACGAAGCGCTGACCTTGGGAGTCTCGAAACTCTGCTTGCCGTTCAACTCGTTGGGCAGCGGGTGCGGAGTCCAATCATCTCCCGCCTCAAGGATCGAGAAGACCCCGGTCACGGAGTTCGTGGGGCTGTAGAGACTGAGGCTCGAGCCGTCCGTGAGCTCTTCGACGCGCCATCCCGCGGGGTGCTTCAGCGAGTACCGGCCATCGTCGGAGGTGAACGTCTCCGTCAACGCCTCCGCCTCACCTTGGGCGGGCGGTTCGGCCGAAGCCTCCGGGGTGATCTCCACCGACTTCAGAATGGCCTGAGTCGTGACGCCATTCTCCGATTTCACTGCCTTCTCGACAGCCTGAGCTGCTTCAGCATCCGTTAGGGCCTTGCCGGTCGTGTTCACGCCGGTCTGCTCGAAGGAGGCCCACAGCTCTTCCTTACTTCCGGTCTTGCCCAGCGACACCATGCCGCTGGCATTGACCTGGCTCAGCCCGTGCGCCACGACATCCTGCTCCGGGCTCTCTCCAGCCTTGAAGCCGGAGTAGAGGCCCACCGTGGTGCCCAGAAGCTCGGTGAGACGCTCGGCGGGATAGGAGGTCATGTGAACGAGGTGGCGATCCGTGAACCACTCCTCACCTGGTCCGTACGTGCCGGTTGCGGACACATGGCCGGTCACGGTGCCGTCAGGGCTGGTCAGTTCCAGGTAGCCCTTGTCGGTCGTGGCCTTCCAGGAGGACGGGTACTTCACGGAATAGCTCCCGTCAGGAGCTGTGTAGGTCTCCGTGAGCGCACCGGTTGTCTGCTCCGCACCGGTTGCGGCGGGCTGTGCGGTCTGACTTTGCGTCGTCGACGACGCCGCGCTCGGCGTGGTCTCGGACGCGTCCAGTGCCGTGGTTTGTTGCGTTTCGGACGCTGTGCTTGCCGGGGCCGAAGTGCCGCACCCGGTCAATGCGATCGTGGTGGATATTCCGAGGGTTAGAGCCCAGTTGCGGGCTTTTCTATGTGCCATGTCTCCGAGTCTTCCGAGACTCAGACTGGTTTGCAATGGTAAACGCAGGATCGTAATAAACCTGTGACGTGAACCACGAAACCACTGTTGACGTGGGCGGACGATCAAAAAGGGCGCATGAAACCGCCGTCTTGATAGTGTCGTGGGGCACTCGGGCATGAGCGCCGCGCCCCTTCGACCTGACAGCCGATGAGAGAAATCCATGACTGAAACCGAGGCCGCTACAACGGCGAAAAAGACGAACGGTTCATCCACGAGCGCGGCGGATGACACCCAGGAACAGCCACAGAAAAACGGCCCCATGATCCGCGCGCTCAGCGTGGTGGAGGTCTTGGGTAACAAGCTGCCGGACCCGTTCTGGTTGTTCGTGATCCTGGCCGGCTTGGTGGTGGCGTTGTCCGCGTTGCTCTCGAGCATCGGCATCACCGCGGTGAACCCCGCCGATGGCGAAGAGGTCGCAATTCAGAACCTCCTCACCCCCGAGGGCGCGCAACGCATGGTGGGTGAAGCTGTCGAGAACTTCGCCACGTTCCCGCCGCTGGGCGTGGTCATCACTGTGCTGCTCGGTGTTGCCGTGGCCGAACGCACCGGCCTGATCAACACCGCGGTCAAGCTCGTGGTGTCACGCGTATCTGCCGGCTGGTTGACCTTTGTCCTGGCACTGGCCGGCGTCACCGGATCGGTCGCCTCGGATGCCATTGTCGTGGTGCTGATTCCCTTGGGTGCTGCGGCGTTCAAGGCTGCCGGACGCTCTGCCGTACTGGGTGCGGTCATCGCATTCGTCTCGTCTTCCGCCGGCTTCAACGCGTCACTGGTCGTGAATCTGACCGACCCCTTGCTGGGTGGTATCACCCAGTCCGCCGCCCAGCTCGTGGATCCCGAGTACACGGTCTCTCCCATTGCCAACTATTTCTTCTCCGCTGCCTCCGCAGTGGTCCTGGCCCTGGTCATCACCGTGGTTTCCGAACTGGTGCTCACCAAGCTCTCCAAGCGTTACGAGGCGGACGAGCTGAGCCAGCAGGAAGCCGCCGAACAGGCCGCTGACAACGGCAGCAATGGCGACGAGGCCGAAACTCTCACCGCCGAGGACCTCACCTCGACGAGCAAGCGCGAAATCAAGGGCCTGATTGCGGCAATGATCGCCCTGGCCGTCGGCTTGGCCATTTACTTCACCCTCATGTTCATGCCCAACACGCCGTTCCCGGGCGAGGACGGGTCCCCGCTGACCTCCGTGCTCATCAGCGGTGTGGCGGTGCCGATCGCACTTCTGTTCTTCCTGTGCGGCTCGGTCTACGGCTGGGTCGCGGGCACTCTGACCAAGCCTTCGGACATCCCGCCCATGATGGCTTCGGCCATCACTCAGGTGGCCCCGTTGATCGTGCTGTTCTTTGCCGCCTCCCAGTTCATCGCGTGGTTCGACTGGTCCAACATGGGTACGGTGCTCGCGATCAAGGGTTCGGAATTCTTGGGCGACGCCGGTGTCCCCACCGTGGTCCTGTTCGCCGGGTTCGTGCTGCTGGTCGCCGTGGTGAACATTCTGATCACCTCCGGTTCGGCACAGTGGACGCTGACCGCACCGGTGGTCGTGCCCATGTTCATGTACCTGTCGATCCCGCCGGAAACCACGCAGATGCTGTTCCGTATCGGTGACTCGCCCTCGAACGTGATCTCCCCGCTGAACCCGTTCTTCGCCATGACCCTGGGCTTCATGCAGCGCTGGTACCCCAAGGCGGGTATCGGCACGCTGATGTCCCTGACCATCCCGGTGTCCCTGGCGATGCTGGTGGTCTGGTTCCTGTTCTTCCTCGCGTGGTGGGGTTTGGGCATCCCTCTGGGTCCCGGTTCACCCACCCGCTGATCGCGCACGACGGCGCCCGAGCGGCGTCGTCGGCGTGACCTACCCACGAGAAAAGGTTCCGTATCCCCGATTCCAACGCCGGAATCGGGGATACGGAACCTTAAACCACACCTGGGCGGCTAGAAGCGGATCAGTGGCCCTCGCGGGGTGTCATGTAGCGTTCGCCGTCCTCAGTCTCCTCCAGGTTGTAATCCTGCTCCTGCTGCTGCACCCGGTCTTCGACGGCACGTGAATGGGTGATGGGCTCGGGCCCGCCCGTGTTCTCCGGGGTGCCGTAGGTTTCGGCCTCTGAGCTGTCGCCGTCGCGGTCTTTGCGTGCGGCCTCACTGAGATCCTGGCCCTGTGGGGTGTTCATGTCACCGCCGGCGGACGGCAGGTTGGGAACATTGGGGTCCTCCCGGCCGGCCGGCGGCTGGAACTTGCGGCCCGCGGCCATGGCGGAGGAGTCGACGTCGTGACCGTGCTGGGCCTCGACCTCGGAGGCGTCCACGTTGGGGAAGCCCGATTCCTTCAAGGCCTTGGGGGGTCTGCCGCTGCCGCGAGCGGCGCGCTCGTCCGAGCGTGCTGCGTCGGCGCTGGTGGCGCCGTCGGCAGTGCGATCACGGGCGTGATGTGCGGGGTGGTCTGCCTCATCGTCGGACTTCGCGCGGCGGCCGGTCTCGTGATCGTCGTCGCGGCTCACGGGCTGATCGGGGTCGTCGATTTGGCCGGCCGAAGCAATGGGGTCGGAGTTCTCGGGTCGCTTGGTCATTGCTGCCTCCTCATCAGGGGTGTCACGGGTGACACGCGTTGATTTCAATATTGGCACTGAACCGCGCAAAACGTAAGCATCCTGATGGGATCGGGTTCGTCTTTGGCGCAGAGAGAAACCGGGGACCGCTCGTGCGATCCCCGGCCCTCTCCAGGCACTGACCTCTCCCTGTCAGCGCGATGTCAGCCCACGTGGTGAACCGTTCCCAGGATGTTCTGGGCCGCCAAGTGATCCGGGTGCTGGGGGATTCCGTTGATGACCTGCTCGATCTGCTCGCCGGTCAGCGGGGGATTGCCCTGGCCGATGATCGAGTACAGCTGGACGTCGACCACGCGCCCGTCACCCAGGGCCAACCCCGTTCCGCCGGTGGTCGGGTCCTGAAGACGGAAACTCAGCCTGTCGGTGTTGAACGGCCCGTCCGTACGACCCACCACCACATTCGCCGCGTGATCCGGTCCCTGGGCCTGGCCGTAGACGGTGCGGGTGTGCGTCATGACGGGCATCTCGGGCTCGGGGGTGCCCGCCTCACGGATGTTGATTCCACCCTCGATGTGGTTGTCCGTGCTGGTGATGCTCATGGATGTATCGGAGGTGGCAAATACGTTCCAGTGCTCCGGGTACGCGAAGAACAGCCGCCCCTGATCCATCGCGGCCAACTTCATGCCAGGGGCGTACTTGCCGATGGTGTCCAGACCCACCTGGGGTGAGTTCTCAGGAGTCACCACGGGGTAGCCACCGGGCTCCTGGGCCGGCGCTTCCGATGCCGGGGCCGACGGCGCTGTCGGTGCCTCGGTCGCGGGGGTTCCGGGTTTCGGCGCCGACGGCGTTCCCACCGTGGTTGCCGGGCCGGCCGTCACTGCCGGGGCACTCGGAGCCGAGGTATCGGTCGCGCCGGTGGAAGGCGCTGCCGCGGGGGCGGGGTTTTCGGTGATGTGGGTAGTGGTGGTCTCGGTGGCGGCATTAGGGGTGGAGTCGGCAGATACGGCGACTGATGTGCCGTTCCCCTGATTCGATGGCGGAGCGGCGGTCAGTGCCCCGCATCCGGTGAGACCGATAGCAGCGGTGAGGCCGAGGGAGGTAGCCCAGAACCGGGCTTTCATGTGGGTCATGTCACATAGCTTCGATCACCCAGTAGTGATTTGCAATAGGGAATTTGCTTAAGTTATCAAGCTGTGACCTGGGGCTTAGTTGGGTAACGGGCTGGTCTCAGCCGGGCGGTCCGTGTGGGCGTACTGGGACCAGCTTCCGGGGAACAGCCGCCCGCGCCCCAGGCCCACGTACTCGGCCACCAGCAGGTTGTGGCACGCCGTCACGCCTGAGCCGCAGTAGGAAATCATGGCGTTTGCGTCAGACACACCGGCGTCCTGGAAGTGCTTCCGCAGTTGCTCGACGGGCTGCAGTGTCTTGTCCTCGGCCAGGTGCTCACGGGCGGGCACGTTGTGGGCACCGGGGATATGGCCCGAACGCGGGTCCACGGGATCGGGGCCATGGCCATCGAAACGGGTGCGGTCACGAGCGTCGATCACGCTGCCGCCACTGGCCGCTTCATCGATGGTGGCCAGGGCCTCTCGGGGCCACGGTACGGGTGTGAACTGGGCGGGGTCGGCGGTGACGCAACGGGTCTCCAACGATTCGGCGGGAAAGGCGTCGATTCCGCCGTCCAGCAGAGCGGCGTCGTGACCGGTGGTGCGCAGCATCCAGACGAGACGGGCGGCCATCACGCCGCCGGCGTCGTCGTAGGCGACCACCGTGGTGTCATCACCGATGCCCGCGGTGGACATGGCAGCCGCGAAATCATCTGGTGACGGGAGCGGGTGTCGGCCGTCCTCGGGAGAGGCAGGCGCGGCCAAGGCTTCGGAGACATCCACGAACACCGCGCCGGGCAAGTGTCCCTGTAGGTAGGCGGCGCGGGCGCTGCGGCCGTCCAAGTACATGCGGGCGTCCGCGAGGACCACGGAGTTCCGGTTTTCCTGCAGCCAGTCGGCGGTGACGAACGGTTCCATGAGGGTCTCCCTTCGAGCGTGTATCGCCACTCTACGACGCCGCTCAGCTCGCCGGAATGCGCGCACGTTACCGTTCTTGTATGACCAAGACTTTGATCCAGAAGCGCACAAGCGCACACCGGTCCGCGCTGTTCACGGGCCTGGCGCTCACGGGCATGGGTGCACTGCACTTCGCGAAACCGGAACCGTTCGAGCGTTTGATCCCCGAGCAACTGCCCGGAACCGCGCGACAGTGGGCAATCGGTTCGGGGTATGCAGAACTGGCGACGGCCGCGCTGTTGCTGGTGCCTGGAACTCGCAAGCTGGGAGGTGTTGCGGCCACGGCGCTGTTCATCGGGGTGTGGCCGGGCAACATGAAAATGGCGTGGGACTGGCGCCACCGTCCGATCGAGAAGCAGCTGATTCCCCTGGGCCGCCTGCCCTTGCAGATCCCCATGATCGCGAGCGCGGTGAAGATCGCCAAGTACGCCTGACGATCAGGGTGCCTCTGTGGAGCGCGCCCACCGTGCGTGGGCAACACTTGCGAAGGTCGTAATTCCCAGCCCCGCGACCGCCCCGATGCTGAATATGGTGTCGAACTGAGCGGCGTCGGCGAGACCGGCGGTGACGAACGTGCCGGCCGCGGCACCCAGGAACAGTGACGTGACGAAGAACGAGACGGTCGTGGCGCGGGCGTTCGGCGAGACCTCGGTGGCCCAGCCCTGCACGGACGAGTGCAGGACCGCGTTGGCGAGCCCGATGCACACGGCCGTGATCGTCAGCGGTACCGGAGTGGCTGACATCGCGGAGGCACCCATGCCGATCACCATAATCACGCCTCCCCACACCATGCACTGGGTGCGCGTGAAACGGCGGGACAGTACTCGCATGATGGGTGCGCCCACCACGACGCCCAGGCCGTAGGTCGCGCCGAGCACCCCCGCCAGGGCCACACTCACGCCCACGCTCTGAAGTGCGGGCACCACGTAGGTCAGGATGCCCACGAGTACGATGCCCTCCGTGAAGGCCACCGCGTAGACGATGAGCGGCCACCGGGTGAATGCGCTGCCCTTGGCCGCGGAAGTCCGTTCTGGTCTGGGCGCGCGGACGTGACGCAGCAGGATCAGGAGCGCCAGGCAGCCCACGGCCACGATGCCGAAGACCACGCGCCAACTGAGCCACGCCGCGATCGCACCGGTCGTCAGTGTGGCCACGGC
>JAFAAV010000108.1 GCA_023426375.1 Actinomycetes bacterium
ATACGGGTGACATCGCCCAGCGTGGCACTCATGAGCACGAACTGTGCCTGGGGGAGTTCAATGAGCGGGGCCTGCCACGCCCAACCACGCTGCGGGTCGGAGTAGAAGTGGAACTCGTCCATGATGACCACACCTACATCGGCGTCCGGTCCTTCACGCAGTGCCACGTTGGCGAGAATCTCAGCCGTGCAGCACACGATCGGCGCATCCTGGTTCACCGAGGAATCACCGGTCACCATGCCCACGTTCTCCGCACCGAAGATCTCGCACAGGTCGAAGAACTTCTCGGAGACCAGCGCCTTGATGGGAGCGGTGTAGTAGGACCGCTGACCATGGGCCAGGCCGGCGTAGTGTGCCGCCACGGCCACGGTGGATTTACCGGAACCGGTGGGCGTGGCCAGAATGACGTTCGAGCCCCCGGCAACCTCGAGGACGGCCTCGTCCTGGGCGGGATACAACTCCATGTCCCGGGATGAGATCCACCCGAGGAAGCCCTCATAGATTTCGTCGTCGCTGAGCGGGTTGGAGGCGAAGTCCCCGCGCAGGTAGTGGTGACCGGGGGCGGAGAGTTCGGGGGCAAGAGCGTCCAGGAGTTTCATCACCGCAAGCCTATCGACACTTGCCGACAGGCATAGACCGCACCGTCAGGAACGAACGCGAGCGGCGTCGTCGTCAGCTGCAATGGCCGAGCGCTCGGCAGCGCGAGCGTCCGCACGGCGGCAGAGCAGCGCGAAGACCGCGCCGGACATGTTGTGCCACACCGAGAACACGGCACCGGGCAACGCGGCGAGCGGCGACATGTACTGCGCGGCCAGGCCTGCTGCGAGACCGGAGTTCTGCATGCCCACCTCAACAGCGGTGGCACGTCGTACCGGGGCGGGCTGACCGGTGAAACGGCCGATCAAGTAACCCAAGGTGTAACCGAGCACATTGTGGATCGCGACCGCGAGCAAAACCAGCAGCCCCGCCTGAATGATCTTGTCCGCGGAACCCGAGACCACGATGGCCACAATGGTGGCGATCCCCAAGACCGAGAGCCACGGCAGCACCGGGAGCAAGCGCTCAACGAAACGCGCCAGGACCAGACGCACCAGAATGCCGGCGATCACCGGAACCAGCACGATGGTGACAATGGACATGGCCATGGAGGCACCGTCCAGCGGCATGTACTGACCAGCGAGCCACAGGGTGAGCAGCGGAGTGAGCAGGGGCGCCAGGAGGGTGGAGATCGAGGTCATGGTGACTGAGACGGCCACATCGCCACGAGCCAGGAACGTCACAACGTTCGAGGCCGTACCGCCCGGGGCGCAACCGACCAGGATCACGCCGGCGGCAAGCTCGGGTGGCAGCTGAAGGATCCAGCACACGAACAGCGCGAGCAGCGGCATCACGATGTACTGGGCCGCCACGCCCACCAGTATGGGCACGGGTCGCTTGGCGACCAAGGCGAAATCCACGGGACGCAGGGTGAGACCCATCCCGAACATCACCAGACCCAACAGGGTGTTGGTCCACCCGGAGGCCTGCTGCACGGTGGGGGCAAAGAAGTATCCCGCGGCGCCACCGGCAAGAATCAAGACGGGAAAGACCAGAACCGCAACGTAGGCGGCACGGTCCACGGTGGCAGCCGCGGGATCACGCTGTCGTGCGGGTGAGGTCACCAGCCGCGCTGCTTCCATTCTTCGAGATGCGGGCGTTCGGCCCCGATGGTGGTCGGCTTGCCGTGGCCGGGGTGCACGATGGTGTCGTCGTCGAACTGATCGAAAACCCGCTCGGTGACGTCCTGGTAGAGCTGCTGGAAGTCCTCGGGGGAGTTGGTCTTACCCAGGCCGCCGGGGAACAGGGAGTCACCGGAGAAGATGTGGTCCGGTCCCTGCGGGTCGCGGTAGACCAGGGCAATGGAACCGGGGGTGTGACCGCGCAGCTCGATGACCTCGAGCTCGAATCCGTCCAGCTCGGCGGTGTCGCCGTTGTTGAACGTGAGGTCCATGGGAACGTCGATGTCGTCCTCGTCCGCAGCGCCGCACGCGGTCATGGCCTCGGAGTGGGTGGCCACGCTGCCCAGGGCACGCACGTGGTCCCAGTGGGAGTGCGTGGTGATGATGAGCTGGAGGTTGGCCCAATCGGTGCAGTCGGTGGAACCGGCGGCCACCATGCCCGCGATGGCGCGGGCGTCGTCGGCGGCGTCGATGAGCACCTGAGTGCCGTGTTCCTTGGATGTCAGGAGGTAAACATTGTTGTCCATCTCGCTGACTGAGATACGGCGAATGGTGATCTCAGAGAGCTCGGTTACCTCGGTCTGGGTGGCGATCATGGCACGAGTGTAGGCCCAGGACCCGGAGCGGGGCCAATGTGTGCGCTGCATTTCAAACGTGGTGTCCATCGCAAGGTGACGGAACCCACGCCTTATTAGTTAGACAGCCTACAGGTTGAGGCATATAGTTGCATGCTGCAAGCAACTGTTTGAGGCATTCTGACCGGATCATTGACCCGGGCCCACGGTTCGCACTCCTTTCATTTATTACGAAACAGAAGCCACCTCGGGGGAGTCCATGAGCGTTTCTCACGAGACCGCGGCAGCGCTGGTCCAAGAGCTGTTCGAGCTGCAGCGCGTGATGCACAGAGTCCTGAAGGCCTCCACCGCGGAGCGTGAGCTCACCGTGGTGCAGATGAGTCTTCTGAGCCACCTGGCTTCCGTGCCGGCGCGCCGCGCCAAGGACATCGGTGCAGATTCCGGACTGGGCGCGTCCGTCATGAGCCGGCAGTTGAGCCATTTGGAAAAACTGGGGTTCGTCGAACGTGCTCCCGACCCGGAGGATGGCCGCGCGCAGCTCGTGCAGATCACAGCTCTGGGCCGGGAAGCGGTCGCCAATCACCTTGACGCAGACACCCAGCGCCTGATCGAACGGCTCGGTGCTCTGGAAGAGGACGACGCCGCACAGACCCGCCAGAACCTCAACCGCCTGACCGAGATCTTTCTGACCTCACTCGGCCTGGAGCGCATGACCACGTGCATGCCGCAGGTCGATCTGCACGCTTCGCAGCGTCCTGAAGCTCAGCTGGGGACGGACGCTTCCGGACCCCGTGCTCCACACACCCTTACTACTGAGACGACTCATCGTCTGGAGGACACCGTTCTATGAAGGCAGTCGACACATCGTCTGCGGACCGCAAGGACGGCCGCAAGGACAAGAAGACCCGGGACGAAGACCACCGCAATGTCTTGCGTGCGCTGACCGGCATCCTGGCGGCGTTCTTCATGGCCATGGTCACGCTGACGATCATCGGTACCGCGCTGCCCGTGATCATGGCGGACCTGGGTGGCGATCAGACGGCTCTGTCCTGGACCGTGACGGGCACCCTGCTGGCCAACGCGATTTTCACGCCCATCTTCGGAAAGCTCGCGGATCTCTTCGACAAGAAGAAGTTGCTGTTGCTGGCCATCCTGATCTTCGTGATCGGTTCGGGAGCGGCCGGGCTGTCCACGTCCATCAGCATGTTGGTCATGGCGCGCGTGATCCAGGGCATTGGCATGGGCGGTCTCATGGCCCTTGCTCAAACGATTCTGGGCACCATCATCCCGCCGCGCGAGCGCGGCCGGTATGCCGGGTACATGGGCGCGGTCATGGCCGTGGCTACCTCACTCGGCCCGCTGTTGGGTGGCCTGATCGTGGACCTGTTCGGCTGGCGCTGGTGCTTCCTGATTCCCGTGCCGCTGTCTATCCTGGCCGCCGGGCTGATCATCAAGACCCTGCACATTCCGCCGCGCGAGCAGGAACGCAAGCCCGTCATCGACCTGGGCGGTATGACGTTGCTGGCCATCGGCACGGCCTCACTCGTGCTGTGGGTGTCCTTCGCAGGCAAACTCTTCGACTGGGGTTCGTGGCAGTCCCTGGGCCTGGTGGCCCTCACGGTGGTGGCAGCCGTACTGTTCTTGATCGTGGAGCGCCGCGTACCCGAGCCCGTGATGCCCCTGAACGTCATGACCGAACGCACCACCGTGCTCGCCACGATCGCCGCGATTGCCACGGGTGCGGCAATGTTCGCCTCCACCACGTACCTGGGTCAGTACTTCCAGCTCGGCCAAGGCTTCACGCCCACTGAATCCGGTCTGCTCATGCTGCCGCAGGTCATCGGTTCGTTCGTCGGTTCCATGGTCGCCGGTCAGTTGATCACGAAGTTCGGCAAGTGGAAGCGCATCCTGATCGTGGGCACGCTGATCCTCGGCGCAGGTCTGTTCTCCGCGGCCACTCTGACGCACACCACCCCGGTCTGGCTCGTGGGCATCTTCATCTGCCTGGTGGGCCTGGGCGTGGGCACGCTCAACCAAAACTTGATCCTGGCCGTCCAGAACACGGTGGGCCTCAAGGACATGGGTGCGGCCTCCTCCGGCGTGGCCTTCTTCCGCACCGTGGGCGGTGCCCTCGCGGTCTCGCTGTTCGGCGCGGTGCTCACGCGCCACCTGACCAGCTCCATGGAAACCTTCGCCCGGGACCACAACCTGGATCCTTCTCAGGTGGGCGACCCCGCGTCGATCGACATGTCCGGTTTGCCTCCCGCCGTGGAGGAGGCGCTGCGCTCGGCCTACGGTTCCGGCACGGGCCTGCTGTTCCTGATCGCAGCTATCGCGTCCGTGGTGACCTTGATATGTGTGCTGCTCATGAAGGAGATTCCGCTGCGCACCACCGTGGACATCGTGGAGGTCGATCCCGAGACGGGCGAACTCTCCGTGGTCTCCAAGAAAGTGGATCCCGTGGAGGCCGCCGGTCTGCGCATGCACACCGCTCAGACGGGTTCGCTCCCGGTGATCGACCCGCAGGTGTCCGGCCTGCGCCGGTCTGCTGCCGAAGCGGACGACGACGCCGCTCGCTCCGGTTCCAGCGCGGCGTCGGCCCGGTCCGACTCGAGCCGCGGCCCGAAAAACTGAGACAATAGAACTTCGTCCAACGTTGCGCTGAGCGAGGATTCACCCTCGCTCAGCGCTGCATGTCTGAGGTGAGTAATAGAGTGACTGCCGTGTCTGAGCAAACCCGCGAAGCCCCCGTGAAAAAGCACTCGTCATCCGTTCTTGCGGAGCAGGTCGCATCCGAGCATGCGCCCAAGCTGCGAGCCTCCGGAGCGTCCGACCTGACCGAGATCGTGGTCCAGGGCGCCCGCGAACACAACCTCAAGAACGTGGACCTGACCATCCCGCGCGACTCCATGGTCGTGTTCACCGGTCTGTCCGGTTCGGGAAAGTCCTCACTCGCGTTCGACACCATTTTTGCTGAGGGCCAGCGCCGCTACGTCGAGTCGCTGTCCTCCTACGCACGCATGTTCCTGGGGCGCGTGGACAAGCCGGACGTGGATTTCATCGAGGGTCTCTCACCCGCCGTGTCGATCGACCAGAAGTCCACCTCGCGCAACCCGCGTTCCACGGTGGGCACCATCACCGAGATCTACGACTACATGCGTCTCTTGTGGGCGCGTATCGGCCATCCGCACTGTCCGGTGTGCGGCGAGCCCATCACCAAGCAGACCCCTCAGCAGATCGTGGACCAGCTTCTCGAACTACCCGAGCGCACCCGCTTCATGGTGCTCGCGCCCGTGGTCAAGGGCCGTAAGGGCGAGTTCGTGGATCTCTTCCAACAGCTGAGCACACAGGGCTTCTCGCGCGCCATCGTGGACGGGGACACCGTCCAGCTGGATGATCCGCCCAAGCTCAAGAAGCAGTACAAGCACACCATTGACGTGGTCGTGGACCGCCTCACGGTCAAGGCCGAGGCACGCCAGCGACTCACTGACTCCGTGGAAACCGCGCTGAACCTGGCCGAGGGCCGAGTGGTCATCGAGCTGGTCCCGCGCGAGGGGGAGGAAACGCCGTGGGCCGGCAACAGCCGCATGTTCTCGGAACATCTAGCCTGCCCCAACGAGCACACGCTGCAGACCGACGAGATCGAGCCGCGCTCCTTCTCCTTCAACGCCCCGTTCGGTGCGTGCCCCGAGTGTGACGGCATCGG
The DNA here is from genome assembly GCA_023426375.1 of Actinomycetes bacterium. Taxonomy (GTDB): domain Bacteria; phylum Actinomycetota; class Actinomycetes; order Actinomycetales; family Micrococcaceae; genus Kocuria. The sequence goes on from JAFAAV010000108.1 coordinate 6,000, forward strand.
TTCGCGCCTGGAGGTGGACGAGGATCTGGTCATCCCCGATCCGGACCTGTCCATCATCGAGGGTGCCGTGGCGCCTTGGTCGCTGGGCAAAGCGACCAGTGACTACTGGAACCGTCTGCTCGCAGGCCTGGCCGAAGAAGTAGGTTTCGACCTGCTGACCCCGTGGAAGGACCTGTCGAGCAAGGCCAAGAAGGCCGTGCTCAACGGCAAGGACTACAAGGTCACCGTCTCTTACAAGAACCGCTGGGGTCGCGAACGCCGCTACACCCAGGGCTTCGAGGGTGTCTTCGGGTACATCAAGCGCAAGCACGAGGAAACCGAATCGGATCACGCCAAGGACCGCTACGAGCAGTACATGCGGCAAGTTGCGTGCCCCACGTGTGAGGGTGCGCGCCTGAACCCCACCATCCTGGGTGTGACCGTGGGCGGGCTCAACATCGCCCAGGCCACGCACCTGCCCATGCGTGACTCCCTGGAGTTCTTCCAGTCCCTGGAACTGACCGATCGGGAAGCTCAGATCGGTGACCAGGTCCTCAAGGAGATCGTCGCGCGCCTGACGTTCCTGATCGACGTTGGCTTGGACTACCTCAACCTGGAACGTGCGGCAGCCACCCTGTCCGGCGGTGAGGCCCAGCGCATCCGCTTGGCCACGCAGATCGGCGCAGGCCTGGTGGGCGTGCTGTACGTGCTGGACGAACCGTCCATCGGCCTCCACCAGCGCGACAACCGCCGGCTCATCGAAACCCTGGCTCGCTTGCGGGACATGGGCAACACGCTCATTGTGGTCGAACACGACGAGGACACCATCCGCGAAGCCGACTGGATCGTGGACGTGGGTCCGGGTGCGGGCGTGCACGGCGGCGACGTGGTGCATTCGGGCACGTACGACGAACTGCTCAAGAACAAGAATTCCATCACCGCGGACTACCTGTCCGGACGGCGTGCGATCGAGGTGCCCGAGCGGCGTCGTCCGATCGACAAGAAGCGCCAGCTGACCGTGGTGGGAGCGCGCGAGAACAACCTGCAGAACCTCACCGTGGACTTCCCCTTGGGCGTGTTCGTGTCGGTGACCGGTGTGTCCGGCTCGGGTAAGTCCACGCTGGTCAACGACATCTTGTACACGTCACTGGCCAATAAGCTCAACGGTGCCAAGCAGGTGCCCGGCCGTCATAAGCGGATCGACGGTGTGGACCACCTGGACAAGGTGGTGCACGTGGACCAGAGCCCCATCGGTCGCACCCCGCGCTCCAACCCCGCCACATACACGGGCGTGTTCGATCGCATCCGCAAGCTGTTCGCGGACACCCAGGAAGCCAAGATTCGCGGGTACCAACAGGGGCGGTTCTCCTTCAACGTCAAGGGCGGTCGCTGCGAGGCATGCTCGGGTGATGGCACGCTCAAGATCGAGATGAACTTCCTGCCGGACGTCTACGTCCCGTGTGAGGTCTGCAAGGGCGCCCGCTACAACCGGGAGACCTTGGAGGTCCACTACAAGGGCAAGAACATCGCGGAAGTTCTGGACATGCCCATCGAAGAGGCCGCGGAGTTCTTCGCGCCGTTCACGGCCATCGCCCGCTACCTCAACACGCTGGTCGAAGTGGGCCTGGGGTACGTGCGTCTGGGGCAACCGGCCACCACACTCTCCGGTGGTGAGGCTCAGCGCGTGAAGCTCGCTGCTGAACTGCAGAAGCGGTCCAACGGTCGCACCATCTACGTGCTGGACGAGCCCACCACGGGCCTGCACTTCGAGGACATCCGCAAATTGCTCATGGTGCTGCAGTCCCTTGTGGACAAGGGCAACAGCGTGATGACCATCGAACACAACCTGGACGTGGTGAAGTCCGCGGACTGGGTCATCGACCTGGGGCCCAACGGTGGTTCGGGCGGCGGCACGATCGTTGCCGAAGGCACTCCGGAGGATGTATCGAAGAACAAGGACAGCTTCACCGGTCAGTTCCTGGCGGAAGTCCTGCAAACCTCGGCAGACCGCAAAGCCGCCGCACAGCACTGACCCGGTGATCATCCAGTAGTAACTCCGCAGCAACCGAGAGAAGGCGCCCGTGAACCC
>JAFAAV010000007.1 GCA_023426375.1 Actinomycetes bacterium
TCACGCAGATCACTCACCTGCGGCTTCTTGTCCGTGCGCTGCTCGGAACCACGGTTCAGCTGGGACAGTGCGATGACCGGGACCTCGAGCTCCTTGGCGAGAAGCTTGAGCGCACGGGAGAACTCGGATACTTCTTGCTGACGGGACTCGACCTTCTTGCCGGAGCTCATGAGCTGCAGGTAGTCGAGCACCACAAGCTTCAGGTCGTGCTTCTGCTTCAACCGTCGGCACTTCGCGCGGATCTCCATGAGCGACATGTTGGGCGAGTCGTCGATGAACAGCGGCGCGGAGTCCATCTTGCCCATGATCTGCGCGATCTTGGCCCACTGTTCGTCCTGCAACGTACCGGCGCGCAGGTCCTGCATCTGCAGGGTGCCCTCGGCCGCGAGCAGACGCATGGCGATCTCGTTGCGGCTCATTTCCAGCGAGAAGATCACGGAGGTCATGTTGTGCTTGATCGACGCGGAACGCGCAATATCCAGCGCGAACGTCGACTTACCCATGGCGGGACGCGCCGCGATCACGATCATCTGACCGCCCTGGAAACCGTGCGTCAACTCGTCCAGTTCGATGAATCCGGTGGGCACGCCCTGCATGCCCTCGCGGTTACCGGCCGCCTCGATCTCATCCACGGCGGATTCCATGACCTCGCTGAGCACCACGTAGTCCTCGGACGTACGCCGCTCGGCCACCTGATAAATCTCACCCTGGGCCTCGTTGACGATGTCATCGACCTCGCCGTCCTGCGAGTAGCCCAGCTGCGCGATCTTGGTACCGGCCTCCACCAGGCGCCGCAGTACCGCACGCTCGCGCACGATCTCCGCGTAGAAACCCGCGTTGGCCGCGGTCGGCACGGACGCGATCAGCGAGTGCAGGTAGGCCACGCCACCGATACGTTCGATCTCACCGCGCTTGGTGAGCTCGTCGCCCACGGTGATCGCATCGGCAGGTTCGCCGCGCCCGTAAAGGGAGATCACGGCGTCGTAAATGGACTCGTGCGCCGGCTTGTAGAAATCCACGCCGCGCAGCACTTCCACCACGTCCGCGATGGCGTCCTTGGAGAGCAGCATGCCGCCCAGCACCGACTGCTCCGCCACGTTGTCGTGCGGCAGCGAGCGCCCGTATTCCTCGCGCGATCCGGACGTGTATTCCGACACCCTCACTCACTTCCATTCCTCAAAGACTGCGTTCCATTGTCGCACCGCACGGGGACACGGATAACACGCGTTCACCATGGGGCAGGACGACGCCGCTCGCCCCTAGCCAACTCACAGTCAAGCCCAGTACATTTATCTCGTTTTATATTTTCGCGGCACACCGAGCGCCGCCCTCACCGAGATACGGAGACCATGAGCGCCCCTAGCGACGCCCCCTGTAAAAGACCCGGTTTTCTGAGTTGTAGCCAGGGGTGGTGGAGCTAGTGGAAGTCGTCTCCATCATCATCGGACTCGTGCTGATCGCAGCGTGCGGCGCCTTTGTCGCCGCCGAGTTCTCCCTCATCACCGTCAACCGCAATGACGTAGAGGCCGCCGCCAAGACCGGCGACCGCCGCTCCCAGGGTGTGCTGAAGGGCATGAAGACCCTGTCCACCCAGCTCTCCGGGGCTCAGCTGGGCATTACCGTGACCAACCTGGGCATCGGCTTCCTCGCGGAACCCGCTATCGCTGCCCTGATTACGGGCCCTCTCACCGACGCCGGCCTGTCACCGGTCGCGGCCCGCTCCACCTCCATCACGCTGGCCCTGGTGCTGGCCACCGGCCTGACCATGATCTTCGGCGAGCTGGTGCCCAAGAACCTCGCGATCGCCAAGCCACTGGCCACCGCCAAGGCAGTGGTCGGCTTCCAGCGCGGCTTCACCAAGGTGCTGGGCTGGCCCATCCGCCTGTTCAACAACAACGCCAATAAGATCGTGCGCGCGTTGGGCGTGGAGCCTCAGGAGGAACTGGCTTCGACCCGCTCCCCCGAGGAGCTCGCCGGTCTGGTCCGCCACTCCGCCAATCAAGGTGCGTTGGCATCCCAGACCGCGGAACTCGTGGAGCGTTCGTTCGCGTTCGGTGACCGCCGCGCGCATGATGCGATGACCCCGCGCGGCCAGATGGTCACCCTGTCCCCGGACGACACCGTGCGGGATCTGCTGCGCGAATCCAAGGCCACAGGCTTCTCCCGTTTCCCGGTACTGCACGAGGACAAGGAGCACGTCCTGGGTCAGGTGCACGTGCGCCAGGCCCTGGCCGTTCCCTACGCCCAGCGTGAGTCCGTGACCGTCGAACAGATCATGGGCGAAGTTCGTTTCGTCCCGGACACCGTGGAGCTGGACGACCTCATGGACATCCTGCGCACCGGTGCCCTGCAGATGACGCTGCTCGTGGACGAGTTCGGCGACATCGCCGGTCTGGTCACCCTGGAGGATCTCGTGGAGGAACTCGTGGGCGAGGTTCGGGACGAGCACGACCCCCAGGACGAGCCCCACGCCGAACAGCACGACGGCGTCTGGACCTTCTCCGCAGCCCTGCGCCCGGACGAGGCCAGCGATCACCTGGGCGTCACGGTCCCCGAACACGAGGACTACGAGACCCTGGCCGGCCTCATCACCCTGGATCTGGGCCGCCTGGCCGAGGTGGGTGACACCGTCACAGTCGAATCCGATCCGGACCCCGGTGAGGATCCCGTACTCATCACGTTCGAGGTGATCGACCTGGATGAGCACCGCATCACCGAGCTGACCGCTCGCGTGAGCGAGTTGCCGTCCGAGGATGACACCGACCACGAGAACCCGGAGCAGAACGCGAAGGCCACCGACCACCACGAGGCCCCGAGCGGCGTCGTCGACCAGGAGGAGAACCGATGAGCGACTTCGCCGGACTGCTGCTCACCGTGGTGCTGCTGGCAGGCAACGCATTCTTCGTGGGCGCGGAATTCGCTCTGATCTCCGCGCGCCGCACCGTGATCGAGCCCAAGGCACTCGAGGGGAAATGGGCCGCCAAGGTCACCCTCAAGGCCATGGAGAACGTCTCCCTCATGATGGCCGGCGCGCAGCTGGGCATCACCATCTGCACCCTGGCGCTGGGTGCCATCAGTGAACCGGCCATCGCGCACCTGCTCGAGGTCCCGTTCGCCGCGATCGGCGTGCCGGAAGCACTGCAGCACCCCATCGCCTTCGCGATCGCGCTGTCCCTGGTGACCTACCTGCACGTGGTGATCGGCGAGATGGTCCCCAAGAACATCGCGCTGGCCACTCCCGAGCGCAGCGCCCTGGTGCTGGGCCCCATGCTGATGGGCGTGGTCACCGTGCTGCGACCGCTGCTGTGGATCATGAATGGTATCGCGAACGGCATTCTGCGCCTGATGCGCGTCCAACCCAAGGACGAGGTCACCTCGGTCTTCACGCGCGACGAGGTGGCCGCCCTGGTCGCCGAATCACGCCACGGCGGGCTGCTGGAAGCCAACGACGAGCGCCTGCTCCTGGGCGCCCTCACCTTCGAGGAACGCAGCGTCAAGGGCATCATGATCCCCATGAGCAAGGTGACGTGTCTGCCCTCGGACGTGACCACCGCGCAGGCCGAGATCATCGCCGCGGACAGCTACTCGCGTTTCCCGATGCTCGCCCGCGACGGCTCGCTCGCCGGGTACGTGCACATCAAGGACCTCATCGAGGAGGACGACGCCGCTCGCGACCTTCCCATCGAGGCCTCCCAGGTGCGCACCCTGCCCCGCATCAACGCTGACATGCCGCTGCGACAAGCGCTGACCATCATGCAGAACTCGGGTGCCCACCTGGGCGCCGTGATTTCAGCGGACGGCCACGTGGATGGAATCGTCACGCTCGAGGACATGCTCGAAGAGCTGGTGGGTCAGATCCGCGACGACAGCCGCATGATCCGCGAGGCTTAACCGACACACGCTGTCCACGGGTTGTGGAAAACCTGTGGACAGCGTGTGGAACACGCCGTGCGAACTTGTGCACGGATTGTGGATGGATCTGTGGATAACTAGAGCACGGTGGCCATCAGCCCAAGCCAGAGCAGAGGCGAGAACACCAGCGAAAGTACCAACAGGATAATGAATCTCCCTCTGAGCAGGGGAAAAGCAACCAGCCCGGCAATGCTCAGTACCGCCGCGACAATGGACGCGATTACGCTGATGATCAGCCCGATCACCAGCACGAACACGGCCCCTTGGGGGTCCAGGGAATTGCCCATGGCAAAACTCCCGGCAAAGGCGGCCACGGCCAGGCCAAGGCAGCCCAGTCCAACCCAGTAGAGCTGGGACCCGGTGAGTCCCCTGTGTGCCTTGATCTCCATACTGAGCATCATCACATGTAACCCCCTGGATCGTCCGGTCGTGACACTTGGGAAAGTCATAAGTACTGGTCAGAGCGTGCAAACGCAATAGAAATGCCCCGCGGGCCATAGACCTGCGGGGCATTTCTCAATCACATTCCACGGGCACACCGAAGGATGCCCAGGGGATGAAATCAGGCGGGGACAACCTCGAACTCGACGTTCGCGTTGACCTCTTCGTGCAGACGAACCACGGCCTGGTACACGCCGGTGGTCTTGATGCGCTGGGTGAGCTCGACACGACGCTTGTCGATGGAGCCCAGACCCGAAGCCTCAACGGCCTTGGCCACGTCTTCAGCGCGCACGGTGCCGAACAAGCGGCCCTCAGCACCGGACTTGACCGGAACGGTCAAGGTGGTGGAGGTCAGCTTGGCAGCCAGAGCCTGGGCGTCCTCGAGGGAAGCCAGGTCACGGGCGGCACGTGCCTTCTTGATGGATTCGATCTGCTTTTCAGCGCCACGGCTCCAGGGGGTTGCGAAACCGCGCGGGAAGAGGAAGTTACGGGCGTAGCCGTTCTTCACGTCAACCACGTCACCGGCGGAACCCAGCCCGGAAACCTCGTGGGTCAGAATGATCTTTGCCATAGATTCTCAGTCCTCTCAGATCAGCGGCCGGCGCCGGAGTAGGGCAGCAAAGCAACTTCACGAGCGTTCTTGATCGCCAAAGCGATCTTGCGCTGCTCCTGAACGGACACGCCAGTCACGCGGCGTGCACGGATCTTGCCGCGGTCGGAGATGAACTTGCGAAGCAGAGCGACGTCCTTGTAATCGATCTCAGTGACGCCAGCCGCCTTGAGCGGGTTCTGCTTTGGTTTCGGCTTGCGAATTTCAGCCTTGGCCATCGTGGTGCTCCTTTTCGGATGCGGAGCCCGCAGGCGTACCTGCGGGATGGGTTGGATAAGTGTGTTTAGAAGGGGGGCTCGTCTTCGGAATCGGTACCCCAGTCGTAATTACCACCGGAGGACTGACCCCAAGGATCGTTGCCCTGTTGCGGACGCTGCTGCTGACCACCGCCGCGGTTCGCACCGGGGTTACCCCCGCCGAAACCGCCTTGCTGGTTGCCGCCACCGGCGCCACCGAAGTTGCCGCCCTGGTTTCCACCAAAGCCGCCACCCTGTTGGCCGCCGCCGAATCCGGAGTCGCCACCGAATCCGCCACCGCCGCCGGAGTTACCGAAGCTCTGGTTGCCGCCGTAGGAGTTGCCTCCCTGGCCGCCACCGCGCGAGTTCCGGTTGACCTTGGCGGTTGCGTACCGCATGGAAGGGCCGATCTCGTCGACTTCCAGCTCGTGGCTGGTGCGACGCTCCCCTTCCTTGGTCTCGTAAGAGCGTGCCTTGAGCCGGCCCTGAACGATCACACGAGTGCCCTTGGTGAGGGACTCGGCCACGTTCTCCGCGGCTTCACGCCACACCGAGCAGCGCAAGAACAGGGTTTCCTGGTCTTTCCACTCGTTGGACTGCCGATCGAAGGCACGCGGGGTGGACGCAATCGTGAAATTGGCCACCGCGGCTCCGGACGGAGTGAAGCGCAGTTCGGGGTCGGCGGTCAGATTGCCGATCACTGTAATGACGGTATCGCCAGCCATGTGAACCTCCGGTATCTGTGGACGCTGGATGCGAGACGTTGTGGGTTTTGAAGCATCTCACGGGGAACCCGTAAGGGCCTTGGGTAAGACGCCCTGTGCAGCCCTGACGGACTACACAGTCAACTCACTTGGCTTCGATCTTCTGTTCTTCAGGACGGATGATCTTGGTGCGCATCACGGCTTCATTCAGGCCCAGGACACGGTCCAGTTCCTGAGCGGTGTGCGGCTCAGCGGTGAAGTTCACAACGGCGTAGATGCCCTCGGACTTCTTCTGGATCTCGTAGGCCAAGCGACGACGGCCCCAGATGTCGACGTTGTCGACGGTGCCGTTCTCCTTGGTGACTACCTCGAGGAACTTCTTGAGGGTCGGCTCAACGGCGCGCTCCTCGACCTCGGGGTTGAGGATCACCATCAATTCGTATTCACGCATGTAAAGAACCCACCTCCTTCGGGCTAAGCGGCTGCGGTCCTTCCGCAGCAGGAGGTTCTGTGCGTTTGTCGGTACCGATCGCGTATCGAACGGCACACAGACTTGCCGAGTTTACTACAACTGCGGCTCAGTAGCCATTGACGCGGCGGGCCAGCCGAGCATTGAGTTGAGCCACCCGCAACGGGATGACGAACAGGTCGATGATCATGAGCAGTCCCCACAATCCCAGGATGAACCAACCGATGATGATCGGGGTGGTGAACCAGCCGATGGCCCACAGGAGGATGTAGAAAATCCCTTGGAACGGCTGCTGCAGGTAGAACTTGTGCACACCCAACCAGCCCAGGAAGAACCACAGCACGTAGGACAGCAGCGCGGACTTACCGCCCACCACGTTGACCACGGGTGGACCCTGGCGGGGCTGACCCCACGGGGATGCTCCGGGATTCTGGTGGAAACCGCCCTGGCGGTATCCGCCGTTGTACTGCTGCCCACCGGGGCGAACGCCGTCGCGCGGTGGCAGTGGTTGAGGTTTGTAGTATTCCGGCTCTTGGGCCACGGTGACTCCCTCTTCGACTACCTCAAGTTTACGAGGCGTCGAAGGCTTGTTCGGCCTCGGTCAGCGCTCGGCGCAATTGCACATCCGTGGTGATGTTGTTGCCGGTCGAGCGTGCGGTAACGTCCAGCCCGAACTCCACGCGTTCGGTCTTGGTGCGGCCGTCTTCCCGGAAGGTCACCTTGGCCACTGCAGGGCGGTAGCGCTGAGCGTGAAAGGTCAGTGGGTCGTTGTCCTCCGGCTGCAGTACCAGGGCGGGTCTGGTCTCCAGTTCCCACTTCACATCCGTTACGCCATCCGGCAAGTCATCGGGTTGGGCGGTTTCTGATGTCGACGCCGCTCCCTCGACCCACGAGCTGGGTGCGGGGCATGCGTCGAGGTCCAGGCGGCGGCCTCCCTCGCAATTCTTTATGACCACGCCGATCTCCCGGTCAACGGTCTCCCACATGCGCGGAGAGGGCCCGAAGTCGAGTTCGAGCGATAGTGCCTGTGGGTCGCTGATATTTATGCCCCCTACAGCATGTTTACTGGCCAACAGGTAGGAATCCTCCGGCATCGCCACGTCATAGCTGCCCGGCAAGCCCTCGAACTGCCACGTGCGGGCGGCTGTGTCATCCGCGGCGCGCAACGCGGCGGCGTCGGGACGTACCGTCTGACCGTTCACGGACAGGGCATCCACCGCGGCTGGCAGCTTGACACCCACCATCACGTCGTCCAGGTCGTTGAGCTGCCACGTGTCATTGAGGAATCCCGTGGAGACCAACTTGTCCACCGTGTAGGTCACGCGATGGGTCTGGCCGTCACCCATGCGCACGTCCACTTCCACGTCCGCCTGTGTGCCGCGTTCGGACACCGAAATGACTTCATGCCCCACCGGGCGGTCATGCGAATTGCGGTACACCGAGTTGGGCAGAATCTGGACCGTGGGGTCACTGTTCGCGATGCTCAGCGGGGCTAGCACCTGCCGTGCGCTGCCACGTTCCAGCTGACTGAGGTAGGCCTCCACCGGAGACTGCGGATCGCGTGAGACCAGGAAGTAGTTGATCACGGTGCTCCACAACAACACGACGACCACCACGCCCGCGAGGATCAACAGCAGCGGTTTACGCAAAGAGCGCCACGACGGCGGCTGCCAGTTGACGACCGGGCGGGACTTCTGGTTCTCCATGACTCTTTCCGACGGGCAGTAATAAGTAGGGTGACTTTATGATCTCACGGAACACACGCGTCACTTAGCAGCGATCACGTCTGTCCGTCATTTGAGCGCGGACACCCCGAGGGCCAGCGCTTTGCGGCCCCGGAACATGTCGATCACCACGGCCACCACGAAGTAGATGAGGAACAGGTAGCGGATGACCGCCAGGATGTCCTGGGGCGCCCAACCGAACTGTTCGACCCACGGCAGGGTGGGCCAGGCCGCGGCCGGCAGCACCACGGTGGCCCAGTAGAGGACCTCGACCGCCTGCCAGAGACCGAACTCGATCCAGTTGCGGCGGCACAGGATCACCAGCGGCACCAACCACACCACGTAGTTGAGCGAGTAGTCCTTGGCGAGCAGCACGTACAGGGCCAGCAGCAGGAACATCACCTGCACCACGGAGGGTTCGCGGCGGCTCAACAGCGAGATCAGCAGTACGAACACGAGGCCCAGGACCATGGTCAGCAGCACGTACTGACCCACGTTGCCGCCGTCCAGTGCCACCCCGGTGCGCGGTTCGATGTTGTTGTTCCACACGTTCCAGAACGAGGACTGCTCTGTATCGGAATCCACGATGGTGTTGAACTGCGCCCGCCACTGGTCCCACGCGGTGAGCATGTAAGTGCCGTTGATCAGGATCCAGGCGATAGCCGCGCAGATGAGCGCACTGATGAAGTCCTTGATGAAGCGGTGACGTGCGGCCATGATCAGGATGGCCAACAGCACGACCACGGGGAAGAACGCCACGGACGCACCGAAGCCCACCATGAAACCGGCGAGCGCCGGGTTTCCGCGCACGTAGCCGAGCAGGGCGAGCATCATGAAGAGCACGGCCCACAGGTCCCAGGTCTGGAAGCCCACGAGCACCACTACGGGTGCCAGGGCCATGACCAGGGCGTCGGATTTGCGGGAGCCGCTCAGCGAGGACACCACGGCCACGATGGCCAGCCACACGAGCGCCAAAAGAATGAGGGAGAGGTCCAGGTAGATGCCCTGGTCCACATCGATGCCCAGCAGGGAGGAAAGGTTGGAGGCGAACCATCCGATGATGGTGGTGATCATTCCCACCAGGACTGGTTGGTCCCCGGTGGGTCCACCGGTAAAGAAGCCGTTGGCCACGTCCGTGGAACGCACGCCCATGTCGCCGGTGCCGATCACCGTGGCGCACAGTTCCGGGACATCCTCGGCCAGGTTCCAGTTGGGCACCCGGCACGGCACGCGCAGCAGGTACGCCATCATGACCGTGTAGAGGCCCAGGCCGAGCAGCAGCAGGCCGGAATTACCGCCGCCGCGCTTCTTGGCGCCTTCCATGCTCATGCGCGAACTCCTCCGGTGGACACAGGGACGGCAACAGTCTTCCACGGCCCCCGCCCGTTCGCCGTTCGTGGCGCGATTCCGCCCCACAATTTACGACGCCGTTCGGGCTGTCAGACCGAGCCGATGCCTTTGGAGCGCGCCCACTCGATGAGCCGCTCGCGAGCGACGTCCTCACCCACGGCGCCCTCGTCCAGGCGCATTTCGAGCAGGAACTTGTACGCCCTGCCCACCTCGGGGCCCGGTCCGATGCCCAGGATCTCCATGATCTGCTGACCGTCCAGTTCGGGACGCACGGCCTCGAGCTGTTCCTGTTCGCGCAGTTCCGCGATGCGTCGTTCGAGATCGTCGTAGGCGTTGGCCAGTTTCGTCGCCTTGCGCTTATTGCGAGTGGTCACGTCCGAACGGGTGAGTCGGTGCAGACGTTCCAATTGGTCCCCGGCGTCACGCACGTAGCGGCGCACCGCGGAATCGGTCCAGCCCGCATCGCCATATCCGTAGAAACGCATATGTAGTTCGACCAGGCGCGTGACCTTCTTGATGGTGTCGTTGTCGAAGCGCAGCGCCTTCATCCGCTTGCGGGTGAGCTTGGCACCCACTAATTCGTGGTGGCGGAAGCTGACCGCACCGCTGGGTTCGAAGCGGCGGGTGGCCGGCTTGCCCACGTCGTGCATGAGCGCGGCGAAGCGCAGCGCGAAGTCCGGGGCCGGCACGGGGCCGTCACCATCGGATTCCTTCTCCGTGGCCTGTTCCATAACCGTCAGGGAATGTTCGTAGACGTCCTTGTGATGGTGCGCCTCGTCCGTTTCGAGCTTGAGCGCGGGAACCTCGGGAAGCACGATGTCCGCAAGACCCGTGTCCGTCATGAGCTCGATGCCGCGGCGGGGATACGCACCGCACACGAGCTTGACCAGTTCTTCACGCACCCGCTCTGCCGAGACGATCTCGAGGCGCTGCGCCATGGCTATCATGGCCTCGCGCACGGGTTCGGCCACGTCCAGACCCAGCTGCGCGCTGAAGCGAGCCGCACGCATCATGCGCAGCGGGTCGTCCGTGAAGGAGTCCTCGGGAGTACCAGGGGTGCGCAGCACACCGGCGTGCAGGTCCTTGATTCCCCCGAACGGGTCCACGAGCTCCAGGTCCGGCAACCGCAGGGCCATCGCGTTGACGGTGAAGTCGCGGCGTCGTAAATCCTCGGTGAGGTCATCGCCGAAGGCGACCACGGGCTTCCGAGAATCCGGATCGTAGGCCTCGGCCCGGTAGGTGGTGACCTCCAACTGCAGGCCGGCCTTGCGCATGCCGATGGTGCCGAAGTCCTTACCGATCTCCCAGTGCGCGTCCGCCCACTTCTTGATGACCGCCAGCGTCTGGTCCGGAGTGGCATCGGTGGTGAAGTCCAGGTCCAGGGCGTCCCGGTCCAGGAACAGGTCCCGCACGGGCCCACCCACCAGGGACAGCTCGTGTCCGGCGTCGGCAAAGAGCCGCCCCAACTCGAGGGAAACGGGGTGCAGAGAAGATGTATCGAAGAGCTGCGTCATGATGGCCGTAATTGTCTCATTTCTTCCGTGGCCGCCCGGCCCACCGCTTCCCGGGTCAGGGAGTGCCCGGGGAATGTGGCTAAGGTAGTAGGCATGGCTTTTCCCGTCCCTAGCGCGCCCAAGAGGCGACCGAACCAACCGGTCTCCGCGCTGCCCACGGTGGAAGAAGTCTCGGCCGGCGGCATTGTGGTGAACCTCAAAGACCCCACTCATCCGGTGGCCATCATCGCTCGAATCAATCGCGGTGGTCGCCTGGAATGGTGCCTCCCCAAGGGTCACCCTGAAGGTAATGAGACCAACCAAGAAGCAGCTGTCCGCGAGATCGAGGAAGAAACCGGCATCATGGGCCGCGTACTCTCTCCACTGGGCAGTATCGACTACTGGTTCACCGTCTCCGGACACCGCGTCCACAAGACCGTTCACCACTTCCTTTTGGAAGCCACCGGCGGCTTCCTGACCACGGAGAACGACCCCGACCACGAGGCCGTTGACGTCGCCTGGTCCGGTATCGACGATCTTGGCCGTAAGCTGTCCTTCCCCAACGAGCGGCGCATTGCTGACATCGCTCGGGAGTACATCATTCACCAGCTGTAACCGCACCCGCGGACCGACTCCGCGGTGTCCGCAGTTTCATTCCCCGTGCAGGAAGGCCCGTTTTCATGCAGAGATCCGGTGCGCGTTCCAGCGCCATCATGGCGTCCGGAACCCTGATCTCCCGAGTTCTGGGCTTCGCCAAGGCGCTGCTGATCACGGTGGCCATCGGCTCCCTGACCACCATGGCGGACGTCTTCGAACTCGCCAACAACCTTCCCAACCTGATCTACGTGCTGATCGCCGGCGGCGTGTTCAACGCCGTGCTGGTCCCGCAGATCATCAAGGCCTCCAAGAATCCGGACGCCGGGGCGGACTACATTTCCCGCCTCATCACCCTGGCCGTGCTCGCGCTGTTGGGAGTCACGGCGGTGGTGGTTGCGTGCGCCATCCCCATCATCCGGATCATGGGTCCGGGCTGGTCCGAGGGCCAGCTGACCATGGCCATCACGTTCGCCCTGATCACGTTCCCGCAGATCTTCTTCTACGGCCTCTACACCGTGGTCGGTCAGGTACTCAATGCCAAGGGTGCCTTCGGCGCGTACATGTGGGCACCGGTGCTCAACAACATCATCGCGATCGCCGGTCTGGTCGTCTTCATCTACCAGTTCGGTCCGTTCGCTCGCACTCCCCACACCCTGGAGAACTGGACGTCTGCGCAGACGTTCTGGCTCGTGGGTATGTCCACGGTGGGTGTGATCGCCCAGGCACTCATTCTCTTCTGGCCGCTCAAGCGTCTGGGTCTGGGGCTGCGCCCCAAGTTCGGCTGGCGCGGCATCGGCCTCTCCACCGCGGCCAAGCTGGGCGGTTGGACGCTGGCCACCGGAGTCATTGCCAACCTGGCGTTCCTGGCCCTCACCCGGACCGCCGCGATCCCCACCGGCGCTCGTAACGTGGACCCGTCCGGCGGGGTCTCCGAACAGATCGCCGGTGTCACCGCCCTCAACCAGGCCTCTCTCCTCTATTCGCTGCCCCACGGCGTGATCGGTCTGTCCATCGCCACGGTCCTGTTCAACCGGATGGCCGCCGCCGCGGACGCCAAGGACCGCGACGGCCTGGTCTCGTCCTTGTCGTCGAGCATGCGCATCACCAGCGTGGCCACGGTCTTCTGCATGGTCGCGCTCATCGTGTACGCAGGCCCGCTGGGCATGATGTTCTCCGGCGGCATCGCCCCCGCCGGTGCGGTGATCGGGCAGGTCATCACGGTCATCGCGATCGGCGCACCGTTCATGTCCACGGCATTCATGCTCGGCCGCGCTTTCTACGCGCAGGAGGACGCCCGCACGCCGTTCGTCGTGCAGCTGGTCGTGTCGATCTTCACTGTCATCGCTGCGATCGCGATCGCCCGCGCCCTGCCGCCCGAATACATGGTCTTCGCCGTGGCCGGCTGCTACGCCGCCCAGAACATCTTGGCCACACTGCTCTACCACTTCGCGCTCAAGCGCCGCATCGGGGATTACGACGTCGCTCGCATCCTGGGTGCCCACGCGCGGATCCTGGCGGCCTCGCTGGTAGCCGGCCTGGGCGGCGTCGTCGCCCTGTGGCTCATGGGCGGCTACGACACCGCGGGATTCCCGTGGCAGAACCAGGTCACCGCGTTCATCTCCGTGATGGTGGGCGGCGTGGCCATGGGGCTGGTGTATCTGCTGGCCATGAAGGTATTCCGGGTCGAGGAGTTCGGCTCTCTGATTGGCCCGCTCAAGGCTCGCCTGGGCCGGTAGACTGCCCAACAGTTTGTCGTCGCGCCCGAGAACCGTACCGGGTGCCGTAACTCGAGGGAGTTCGCTGTGTCCCAGCCCATTGCGCTCGGAACTGTTCTGGGAGGCCGCTACCAGGTGACCGCATCGCTGCTGACCAGCGCCGATGACGATCACGTGCTGCAAGGCGAGGATCAGATCCTGCGGCGCCGGGTCTCCATCCTGGTGCCCGGAAACCAGCACGAGCAGCTCATGGTGGCCAACGCGCGCTCCCTGGCCTCGGGTTCGGGCAGTAACCGGTTCCAGATCCTGGACCTCGGCCAGACCGACCACACCACCTACGTGGTGACCTCCTACGCGCCCGCCGCGGACTTGCTGGACACCCTGCTTGTCGCAGAGAACGAGCTCGAGGACGATTCCCTCTCGGACGACATCTTCGGTGACTCCCGTTCCAATCCGGTCTCCCCGTACGTCTACGAGGAGCCGGACCCCACGCAGCCGCACCAGGCCGTGTCCGCCACAGGTTCCGGGAGCGGCAACGACTCCGGCACCCCCTCCGACGCCGCCGGACAGCGTGGCGAAGGTACGGCCGCGGCAAAGCCCGCCGTCACCAAGTGGAGCGATGACGAGTACAACGCGTACGAGAACGCTCCCGCCGCCCCCTCGGTGCGCAATAAACTGGGCCGGGCTCGCAAGGTGGACCCGGAGTCCACCCGTTCCACACTCTTCGACCGAGCCGCCGCCGGTGGCAGCGCTGCCGCGGTGGGTGCCTCCGCTGCGGCTGCGGGCAAGATCGACCCCACCTACGACGGCGACAATCGCTACGAGAGCTTCGAGGCCAACGAGGGCAAACCCGAACGCCTGACCGGTTACCCGGTCATCGAGGACGAAACCCCCGGCCAGGACCACTCCGGTGCATCGACTGCCGCGGGGGCTGCTGTAACGGACCAGGCCATTGACCGCGGGGAAGAGCCCGCGGACGAGTACTCGGATGACCGCAGTGACCACTACGCTCCTCGTTCCGGGAGTGGTTCCGCCGCGGCCGGTGCAGGTGCCGTGGGCGCAGCCGGGGCTGCGGGAGCGGTTGGTGCAGCCGGAGGCGGCGGTGGCGGCGCTGGTGACGGTCAGGGTCCCGGTGCCACGGCCGACCCCGAGAAGCCCGGTAAGAAGCGCAACGGCCCGCTGAGGGCCTTGCTCTTGCTCCTGCTGATCCTCGCCCTGTTGGCCGCGGTGGTTTTCGGCTTCCGCGCGCTGGGATCGCTGACCTCGCAGTTCGGCGGCGAGGACTCGGACCCGGCACCGCAAGGCGAGCACACGACGTCGGCGCCCCAGGAAACCCAACCGGCAGACGACCAGGCAGAACCTCAAGCCCAGGCCGTGACCCGGGTGACGTCCGATCCGAACTTCATGAACGACACGGACGCCACCCTCAACCAGTCCATCGACGGCAACCCCTCGACCTACTGGCTCAGCTACGGTTTCTCGAATGCCACGTTCGGCAACCTGATCCAGTACGCGGGCCTGGCCGTGGAGCTCGAGGAGCCCGCGCCGGTTTCCGAGATCACGATCGACCAGTCCAGCGGCACCGGCGGCAACTTCACCGTGTACGTCTCCGACTCCCCGTCCATGGACGGTGCCCAGCAGGTCGGAACGGGGTCGTTCACCGGCCCGCAGATCACTGTGCCGCTCAACCAAGCAGCCCAGGACGGTGAGCACCAGTACGTGCTGGTCGTCTGGGATCAGCTGCCGCAGCTCACCAACCCCATTGGCGGTTACCAGTACGGGCTGCGCATCGGCGAGGTCTCGGTGCAGTAGGCACCCGGAATATTCACGCCGTACCGGCACGTTCTTCCAGTAGTTTCCCGCCGCACACGCGGCAATCCTCAGAAAGGCCTACTACACGTGAGCAATGATCTCGGCCCCTCCTTCGCGAACGCCGTGAACTTGAACCTGACCCCCGCCGCGGCACAGGAGACCAGCCCCGGCACCTCCGACGACGCCGTTCACGACGTTGTCATCGTGGGTTCCGGTCCCGCCGGCTACACCGCCGCTATTTACGCCGCTCGCGCGGACCTCAAGCCCATCGTGATCGCCGGATCGGTGACCGCCGGTGGCGAGCTCATGAACACGACCGACGTGGAGAACTACCCCGGCTTCATCGAGGGCATCATGGGCCCGGATCTCATGACCAACATGCAGCAGCAGGCCGAGCGCTTCGGTGCGGACATCCGTTTCGAGGACGTCACCTCCGTGGAGCTGGACGGTGAGATCAAGACCGTGACCGTCGAGGACGGCACCGTGTTGCGCACCCGCACCGTGATCATGGCCACCGGTTCGGCTTACCGCAAGCTGGGCCTGGCCAACGAGGAGCGACTGTCCGGTCACGGCGTCTCGTGGTGCGCCACGTGCGACGGCTTCTTCTTCAAGGAGCAGAACATTGCCGTGGTCGGTGGCGGTGACTCCGCCATCGAGGAGGCCACCTTCCTGACCAAGTTCGCGTCCAAGGTGACCCTGATTCACCGCCGTGACTCGTTCCGTGCCTCGGAAATCATGCAGCAGCGCGCGTTCGACGATCCCAAGATCGAGATCCTGTGGAACAAGCAGGTCAAGGACATTCACGGCGAAGCCAAGGTGGAGTCCCTGACCCTGGAGGACACCGTGACCGGTGAAACGTCCGAGCTGGGCATCACCGGCTTGTTCGTGGCCATCGGTTCCGACCCGCGCGTAGACCTGGTCAAGGATCAGCTGGATCTGACCGTTGACGGCACCATTGCCGTGGACGGCCGTTCCTCCACCACCTCGGTGCCCGGGGTCTTCGCCGCCGGTGACGTGGTGGATCCGACCTACCGCCAGGCGATCACCGCCGCCGGCTCGGGTTGTGTCGCCGCGATCGACGTGGAGCACTACCTGGCCGCTCTGGACAGCTGATCACAGGCGACTTTGTCATAATCGATCTCAACCATTGGTGAACCGACCGTTAAGGCCGGTCAACCACCCGTTTGAAAGGAACTACTCACCATGAGTGCAGCCAAGGACGTCACCGACGCCAACTTCCAGGCCGAGGTGCTGGAGAACTCTAAGCCCACCATCGTCGACTTCTGGGCCGAATGGTGCGGACCCTGCCGTCAGCTGGGACCCGTACTGGACGCCATTGCCGCCGAGTACGCGGACAACGTGGACGTCGTAAAGGTCAACGTGGACGACAACCCCGCCATCGCCTCCAAGTACGGCATCACCTCCATCCCCGCCGTGTACTTGTTCGCCAACGGTGAGGTGGCCAAGACCTCCATCGGCGCCAAGCCCAAGTCCGCCCTGGAGAAGGATTTCGCGGACTACCTGACTCCGTCCGCCTGAGCGCACAGCACACCACCATCGCGCTTCACGTTTCACAACAGTCAGGGGGAAGACCAGTGACATCCGAGCAAAACGCACCCACTTTACGCCTGGGAATGACCGACCGGCGTGTGGTGGGGCTGCGCGACCGCCTCGTCCGTGCGTGTGAGGGTGCCACTGGTCTTTCACCGAGCTCCGTCAACGATCCGTCGCACTTCGATGAAGCTTTGGACGGTGCCCTGCGTACTTTCCAGCAGAACAAGGGCCTCATCGTGGACGGAGTGGTGGGTCCTGAGACCGAAATGGCGCTGACGCAGGCCCAGTACTCGCTGGGTGATCGGCCGCTCTATTTCGACGCCGAACATCCCCTTCGCGGTGAGGACGTCGAGCGGATTCAGGCCAACCTTTCTCGGTTGGGTTTCTATTACGGTCATCTCAACGGTGTGTTTTCCCGGAAAACCCACTACGCCGTGGTGGAGCTGCAGGAGAATCTCGGTCTGGAACCCAACGGGGTGGTGGACCTGGAGACCATTGCGGCACTCGCACGGATCAATAAGAACATCACCTCATCCAAGGCTTACTCACTTCGCGACTACCATCGCCTGGAGCAGGCCACCAATGCCCTCAAGCAGCGGGTCATCATCATTCTCCCGTGGGCTTACTCCGGCCAGGCCGTCTCACCGACAGCGCCCGCACAGTTCACTCAGGATCAGGAACGCATCACAACGGATGTCGCCCTGCGCACCTATGAACTCCTGAACAATGTGGGAGCCCTGCCCGTCGTTGTGGGGCCGGATCAGTTCACGACCAAGTCCGGTGAGCAGGTGCGAACCGCAGAGTCCAAGGATGCAGCCACGGAGGGTCACACCGACGCTCTGGTCCTCACGCTCCACTGTGACTGGAACGCCTCCCATTCGGCCAATGGTGTGGCCACGTACTACTGGGGTAACCAGGACGGAACTGAGACCTACTCGCCCAT
This sequence comes from Actinomycetes bacterium, assembly GCA_023426375.1. Lineage (GTDB taxonomy): Bacteria > Actinomycetota > Actinomycetes > Actinomycetales > Micrococcaceae > Kocuria. The sequence goes on from JAFAAV010000007.1 coordinate 17,561, forward strand.
CGGCGAGACCGCTGCTCGGTACGTTCTCAAGGAGCTCGTTTCTCGCACCGGTGCCCAGGATCTGGGATGCCACGCACGTCAGTGGGAGCTACTGCGATACTCCAATGCGCCTACCGTATGGGTAGACCTCGGATACCTTTCCAGCGCTGCCGACAAGGAGCAGCTCGAAGATCCGGAACACCGTGAACGATTGGCTGAATCCATTCTCTGCGCCCTGCAGCGGATGTACGTTCAGTCGACGGATTCAGTCGCTACGGGAACCATGAGCCTCTCGGATATCGAGGCGTACTACAACAACAGCTAGGGACATCTGACCAACTAGTTCGTTACCTACGAGAATGGCCCCGATGTTTCACGTGAAACATCGGGGCCATTCTTGGTGGCGGGTCCGTTAGTCACTGGACCAAGAACGAGAAGCTCTAGCCTCAATCCTCCATTTTCGGATCGAGAACGTCGATGATTCGGTTCAGATCCTCCACGGACGCGAATTCGATGGTCATCTTGCCCTTCCGAGCACCAAGCTGAATCTTCACGCTGGTGTCCAGACGGTCCGAGAAGGCATCTGCGATGTAATTGAGGCGATCATCATGCCGATGAGTAGCGGTCTTACGCTTGGTGGCATGGCGTTTGAGGCCATCGGAAAGCGCGACCGTCTCCTCCGTTGCACGAACGGACATTCCCTCCGCCACGATCCGCTGGGCCAGCCGCTCCATCTCAGCAGGGTCGGTCAAACCGAGCAGGGCACGGGCGTGACCGGAGCTCAGCACCCCCGCTGCGACACGTCGCTGGACCAACGGGGGCAGTCGAAGCAACCGCAGGGTGTTGGATATCTGCGGTCGGGATCGCCCGATGCGTTGAGACAGTTCGTCCTGAGTGGCCCCAAACTCTTCAAGGAGCTGCTGATAGGCTGCAGCTTCTTCCAATGGATTGAGTTGGGAACGGTGAAGGTTCTCCAAGAGAGCATCGCGCAGGAGGTCGTCGTCCGAGGTCTCCCTGATAATGGCAGGAATCGAATCGAGTCCGGCCTTTTGAACAGCACGCCAACGACGTTCACCCATTACCAGTTCGTACTTGGCACCCTCGTCTTCACGGCTCGGACGCACGACAACAGGCTGAAGCACGCCGAGTTCCTTCACGGAGAACGCCAACTCGGCGAGTTCGTCTTCGTCAAAGACTTGGCGGGGCTGCTTTCGGTTCGGATGGATATCCGACACCGAAATCTCCGCAAACTGGGCACCAGGAACCATAGCAAGGTCCTCAGTGTGCGCATTGACCTGATCGTTGGTCGATGTTTCACGTGAAACATCATTCGTCGCCACCGGCGATTCCGCCGATTTCCCCTCGTCCTTTCCGGCCTTCGGCGAATCCTTCTCTGGGGATGAATCTTTCGAGGTCACATTGGACGTCTCTAGAGACTGGGCCGGGATGGCCTTATCGTCAGTGTCTACCCTGTCACTGGCGTTATTGGCGACCGTAGTTACTTTCCGGCCCGATTGAGCTGCAGATTCTTCGCCGGGCGCCGATTCACTTGAATTACCGGCGGCTGACCGTCCCGATGTTTCACGTGAAACATCGGCCTTAGAGTCGCCGGAAGTCGTGCCGTCGGCGTGTTTGTGCTCGACCGATTTCTCGACTGCTTCCGTGTTCGTCGACGTATCGACCTTGGAGGACGCACCACTCGCATCATCCATCTCGATCTTGTCGGAGGATTCAGACGGAAGAAAAAACATGTCCACGGGGCGTCGCACGGACGTTGTGCTGCGCAACGCCTGCCCCATATCCCGACGTCCACGCGTACCGCTCTTCCTGCTTTTCGCCGGGGTACTCGGGGAACCCGTGCTAGTTTCTATAGTCGAAACCTTAGGCGCGGCCGAATTGCCTGATGTTTCACGTGAAACATTGTCAGATTCTGGTTCAGTAGAGCTAACTACCCGGTTCGCCGCGCGGCTCGTCTTCGTGGTATTTGTCTTTGAACGCGCTGTAGACGGCGAAGAAGTCGGCCGAGGCGAAGCCTTGGGCTTTCGCGAAGATGGCGACTTGGCCTTGGGTGCATCCTTGGTCGAGCTGCTCTTATCACCCGCTGAGCTTGACTTCTTGTCAGCGGCTGCGGCTTCCCGCTTCTTGGAAGATGCGGTCGTTTTCTCCAGGCCAGACGCCTTAGACCTAGTAGTCGTACTCTGTGGTGTCTGATCCGTTTCGGAGGAATCTGATTCCTTCTTCGCCTCCTGCACAGAGGGGGCGGCTGGTCCGCTCGGGATGAGTGCTCCAAGACCGCGGCCGAGGCCGCGACGTTTCTCGCTCACGGGGATCCTTTCGTCGTGTAATCGACATTAATCCTATCCGCGATCTCTCCCCGCATGCCTCTCCTGCGTGGCCCCAGGGCCGTGTTGAGTAGGTGATGTTTCACGTGAAACATCCCTCGGGTCCCGAGAACCCAGTTCATTACCGTGGTTAGTGCCCATAACTCATGAGAGAGCACAAGAGCGGACCGTCTGTCCGAATTCGAGTTGCTCCGCTTTGTTTCACGTGAAACATGTCTTAGCGATTCGTGGACGATCCCGTTACCGTATCCAGCCCCGGGTAAACAGAGGCTTCGATTTGGAGGGAAGATGAAAATCGGGCCGCGAACACGACTGTTCGCGACCCGATAGACGCTCTGTCCATAGTTTCACGTGAAACGAAGCGCCGATGTTTCACGTGAAACACCATCGACTATTTTGGAGAACGAGCACCCAGCTCCACGGCAGCTTCCAAATACGAAAGAGCGCCGGTCGAACTCGGGTCGTAGGTGATGACACTCTGCTGATAACTCGGCGCCTCGGAGATTCGCACCGAACGCGGGATCATGGTGTTCATGACCTGGTCGGGGAAGTGCTGACGCACTTCATCCGCTACCTGAGATGCCAGATTAGTACGACCGTCGTACATGGTCAGCAAAATGGATGAGACCGAGAGGTCAGGGTTCAGATGCTTCTGAATCATGTTGATGTTGTTCAACAGCTGGCTCAGTCCCTCAAGGGCGTAGTACTCGCACTGAATCGGTATGAGAACCTCGGTGGCCGCAACGAAAGCGTTGATGGTCAGCAGACCCAGACTCGGCGGGCAGTCGATGAAGACGTAGTCCAAGCGGGGTTCACCGCGTTCTTCTCGTGCCTTGGCGTATTCCTTGAGCGCACGCTGTAGTCGTTGTTCACGAGCAACGACCGATACCAGCTCGATCTCGGCGCCGGCCAGGTCGATGGTGGCCGGCAGAACCCACAGGTTCTCCATTTCAGGAGATTCCTGAACGACGTCCACTATGGGAGTTTCATCGATCAGAACGTCATACACGCTATCTACGTCTGTTCCATGAGGAATTCCCAGTGCAGTGGAGGCATTTCCCTGGGGGTCATTGTCGACCACCAGAACGTTCTGTCCCTGCTGTGCGAGGGCGACGGCCAGGTTCACCGAGGTGCTGGTCTTACCCACGCCACCCTTCTGGTTACTGATGGTGATGTAGCGGGTCTCAGCAGGGGGATCGATCTTGGTCTGCTTGAGCTTGGCCCGACGTTTGTTCTCTTCCACGAGCTTCCTCCCGAGAGCGGTATCCGCTACTGCCTCTTGCGCTGCCGTACCGTGCTGAGTGTCCGTTTCACGTGAAACATGACGACCTCGGTCAGGAACAACCTTTTCTGTTTGTGCAACGGGATCCGGTGGAAGACCGAAGTCGTGACCGCGCCCTCGGTTATCCCGAGTTTCGGCGTTCTGCTCCACTCGTAACCACTCGTCCTCTCCGACGTTTACAGACTGTACTGGGGTTAGCTTACCCAGCCAGCTCATTCACGCTGATTCGGATCACAATTCCAGGCGAACCACCGTGGTGGGTTCACTCAGCAGATCCTCACCTACCGTGAGCACCTCTGCTGAACGCACTCCGAAACGATTGAACTTCTTCTTGGCCTTGTCGACCTCGTCCTGCGCAGAACGCCCCTTGAGGGCCAGGAGCTGCCCCTTGCCCTTGAGCAGGGGGAGGGTGATGTCCACCAGGCCGATCAACGCTGACACTGCACGAGCGGTCACCACGTCAATGTTCTTCAGTTCCGCCTTGGCCTGCTCCGCGCGTGCTCGCAGCACGGTCACGTTGGTCAGCTGGAGATCCTCGATGACCTCGTTGAGCCACTGGACACGACGCTCCAGCGGTTCCACCAGGGTGATCGAAATGTCGGGGCGAGCCAGCGCCAAACACAGGCCGGGGAGACCCGCACCGGAACCTACGTCCACAACGCGCGCGTTCTCGGGAATCAGCTCCTGCACGACGGCACAGTTGAGTACGTGGCGTTCCCAGAGGCGGGGTGCCTCGCGCGGACCGATCAGCCCCCGGACGATCCCCGACGAGGCGAGGTGCTCCGTATAGCGCTTGGCAAGCTCCAATCGGTCCCCGAACAGCTGCTGGGCCGCTTCCAACTCCGTACCCTCCAGCGGGGGAGCCGGCTGGGGATCGGGAGCGGGCCGGGACTCAGAGGAAGGCTCCGAAGGTCCGCGAGCGGCGTCGTGCCCCTTGGACGTGTGTGACTGTGCCAAAGGCCTAACCCGCTGCAGAAATGACGATGTGGCGACCGGCGCCTTCACCCTCGGACTCGGAGATGAGACCGGCCTCGGCCACGGCGTCGTGGATGATCTTGCGCTCATAGGCGGACAGCGGATCCAAGTGCACGCTGTCACCGGTGGACTGGACCTTGGCCACGGCATTCTGAGCCATCTCGCGCAGCGCCTCAGCACGCTCCTCACGATAGCCGGCCACGTCCAACACCAGGCGGCTGCGACGCTCCGTGGCGGACAGCACGGCCAAGCGGACAAGCTCCTGCAGAGAGTCCAGCACCTCACCCTTGGGGCCCACGAGGGCTTCGAGCTCGGCGTCCTGACCGTCCTCGGTCACCACGGACACGTACGTGCGTCCGTCGCGAACCTCGATGTCGATGTCACCGTCGATGTCAGCGGTGTCCAGCAGTTCCTCAATGTAGTCGGCCGCGATCTCGCCTTCTTCCTCGAGGGGACTGAGCTGGGCCTCCATGACGTCGCCGGACTGTTCCTCGGCTGCGGTTTCCTGATTGTTATCGGTGTCGTTCATACGATGCTCTCCCTCAGGACCCTTGCTTCTTGCGGGACTGCTGCTGCTTCTGACGCTTCTTGGACACGGGCTGCTTGCGCTGACCCGCCGCAGCACGCTGACGCTGCTCTTCCAGCTTCTCCTCGTGCTCTTCCTTGGTCACGCCCACCGGGGGCAGACCCTTGGCGGCACGGCGTTCGTTGAGCTCACGTTCGGCCTGGGAACCCGGGGTGGGGTTGTTACGGATGACCCACCACTGCTGGCCCATGGACCAGAGGTTGGACACGGTCCAGTAGATGAGCACACCCAGCGGGAAGTTGATGCCACCGATCGCGAAGACCAGGGGGAATAAGTAGAGCATCATCTGCTGCTGGCGGTACATGGGCGATTGCTTGGCGGCATCGCTCATGTTGCGCACGGTCAGCTGCTTCTGAGTGATGAACTGCGTTGCGGACATGGCCACGATCATCACGATGGCCAGGATCACGGTGGCGGTGTGGTTACCGGCACCGGGCTGCATCAGGGTGGAGAACAGCGGCGCACCGAAAATAGTGGACGCGTTGAACTGCTCGACCAGCTGCGGGGTCAAAACGTGGATCGACTCACCGTTACCGGCGGCCTGGGGCACGGAGCGCAGCACCTGGAACAACGCGAAGAAGATGGGCATCTGCACCAGGATGGGCAAACACGCCGAGAACGGGTTGGAGCCGTGGTTCTTGTAGAGGGCCATCTGCTCCTCGGCCATGGCCTGGCGCGAGAGCTGGTCCTTCTTACCCTTGTACTTGGCCTGCAGTTTGGCCATTTCCGGCTGCAGTTCCTGCATGCCGCGCATGGACTTGATCTGCTTCAAGAACAGGGGAATGGTGAGCGTACGCATCACCAGGGTCAGGCCCACGATCGACAGCACCCAGGTGACACCAGAGGTGGGGTCCATGCCAATGGCAGTGAGCAATTCGTGGAAGACCCACAGCACTGCCGAAACGGCCCAGCTGAAGGGGAAGAGGATGATGTCGAAGAAATTCATCGAACGTTGGCTCCTTGGGTCACGCCGTGGTGGTGACCGGGGCGGTCGCACGTGGCTTCACGTGCGAGGTTCGGGTGGTTGAGCAGCATAATTTTGGGCGTTTCGGACAGTGTGCGGAACTCGCGTCCACCGCCTGGAACTCTATCGATTCCGCCCGCCGCCCAGGGATGACAGCGCAGCAGGCGCTTGACACTCAACCCCAGTCCCCGGCCTGCACCGTGAACGGTGAAAGCTTCGAGCGCGTAGGCCGAGCAGGATGGGAAGTAACGGCACACGTCCCCGTAGAGCGGGGACACAATGGATCGGTACAGCTTGAGTAGTGCAATGCACAGGTTCTGCGGGGCGTATTTGATAGCGCGCAGCGCGCTGTTCGCCCTGCGGTACTCGTGAGGCGCTCGGTTCAGGAGAGCGTCGGCTGCCACCTGGTCTTCCACGTGTGCGCCTCCTCCAATACCTTGCACATCGAACGGTACGGCATTGTGCTGGGCAATGCCGAAGTCTGTCGCTATCCGGCCTTTCGGCACGCACTCGCGTACGCGCCTCGGTAGTCCTCGCCGAGCTCACTCCACGCCGCACCCGCCGAGGCAGGTAGCGCGCGCACCACTACATCGTGCCCGGTGGGACGCGATCGGACGGTGTCAGCGGCGAGTTCGCGCAACCGGCGCTTGACCTTGTTGCGGACCACCGCATTACCCACGGCTTTGGAGACGACGAAACCCACGCGAGTGGGCTGGCTTTGATCGCTCACGCGTACGGATACGACGACGTTCCGGCGACCACTACGGGCGCCGGAACGTACGGTTGCAGAAAACTGCGCCGAGGTGCGCATCCGATGCTGGACTGACAGCACGGTGCGAAGCCTCTACAACTTAGGCCGACAGAGAAGCGCGACCCTTGCCACGGCGGGCATTCAGGATGGCGCGGCCTGCGCGGGTGCGCATACGAGCGCGGAAGCCGTGCTTACGGGCACGACGGCGGTTATTCGGCTGGAAAGTCCGCTTGGTCATTAGTCACTCCACAAGGTTGGGACAACGGTGCTTGAACCGTGCGGTTGCACGGGATGGGCACGCGGTAGGTATTTGGGTGCGCAGGCACGGCAGAAAGGCCCGAGCATAAACGCACAAGACTGATTTACAGTAGTCAATCCCCCGCCCCCGGTCAAATCAAGGGGTTCACGCGGACTTCTCCACACTTGTGAATCCACAGCCTGTGGATGCTGTGGACAAGCGGCCCGCAAGGGCGATCGGAAACAGTTTATCCCCAGGCGCGAACTACAAGGTTGTAGTTCTCCACACCGGGGCAATGGGGCTATGAAGTGCCGCGATGCATGTTCTAGGCTGTCCGTTACGGGTTCCCCCACTCTGGTTTATCCACTGCTGTGTACAACTCTGTGGAAAACTAGCCTCGACCCGCCGCTACCGTCAGGAGAAATTCATGCACCAGGACAATCAGCCCCTGCTCCAACAGTGGGCCGAATGCGTCCGGTACATGAAGGAACACCCCAGCGTGACCGGACGGTCCCGTGGCTTCATTTCGCTGTCCGAGCCCCAGGGGCTCATGGGCACCACCCTCCTGGTGGCCGTTCCCAACGAGCGCACCCGCGAGTACTTCCAGCACCGCAGCATGGCCGCCGTACTCGACGAGGCAGTGGGCCGTGTTTTCGGCCCCGAGACCCTGGTCGCGTTCGTCGTGGACACCGAACTCGGGCTGACACCGCCGGAGCATGACACTTCCGCGCCGGCCGTAGATTCTCCGGTTCCTTCCCTCGAGGAACTCGAAGCGGAACGCAACCGCAGCACGCCGTCGGCACCCGCAACACCCGGCGTGGATGTTCCCCGGACCGATCATCCGAGCCCGGTGCCGAGCGGATTGACCGACACCATGGCCGCGGAATCCACCACGCGCGATTACGAGGATCTACCTCCGCGTCGTGATCCGCAGGCGGCACCCCCGGCTCGGCCGCGCGAACCGCTCAGCACCACCAACGGCACCGATACCAGCCCGTCGGATGCCGAATGGGACAGCTCCGCACGGTTGAATCCCAAGTACGTGTTCGATTCGTTCGTGATCGGGCAGTCCAACCGCTTCGCCCATGCCGCGGCGTTTGCCGTGGCCGAGACTCCGGCCAAGGCATATAACCCGTTGTTCATATATGGGGATTCGGGGCTCGGTAAGACCCACTTGCTGCACGCCATCGGCCATTACGCCAAGCGTCTCTACCCCAAGCTGCGCGTGCGTTACGTGAACTCCGAAGAGTTCACCAACGACTTCATCAACTCGATCCGCGATGACGAGGGCTCCTCGTTCAAGGGCATCTACCGCAACGTGGACATGCTGCTGATCGACGACATCCAGTTCCTGGCCGGCAAGGAACACACGCAGGAAGAGTTCTTCCACACGTTCAACGCCCTGCACAATCACGAGAAACAGATCGTGATCACCTCGGATATGCCGCCCAAGCAGCTGACCGGTTTTGCCGAGCGCATGCGGTCCCGCTTCGAATGGGGACTGATCACGGACGTCCAGCCGCCCGAGTTGGAGACGCGCATTGCGATCCTCCGCAAGAAGGCCATCAGCGAAGGCATGGATGCACCCGATGACGTGATGGAGTACATCGCCTCGCACATCTCCACCAATATTCGTGAGCTCGAGGGCGCGCTGATTCGTGTCACCGCGTTCGCTTCGCTGAACAAGCAGGCGGTGGATCTGCCGCTGGCGGAGCTGGTGCTCAAGGACCTGATCACCGAGGACGGCGGCCAGGAGATCACGGCGGCGTCCATCCTGGGTCAGACCGCAGCCTTCTTCAACATCACGTTGGACGAACTCAAGTCCAAGTCCCGTACCCGCACGCTCGTGACCGCGCGGCAGATCGCCATGTACCTGTTGCGCGAACTCACCGACATGTCCCTGCCGAAGATCGGGCAGGAACTGGGCGGGCGCGACCACACCACCGTGATGCACGCGGATCGCAAGATTCGCACTCTGATGGCCGAGCGGCGTCAGATTTTCGATCAGGTCACGGAGTTGACCAACCGCATCAAGCAGCAGTCCCGCGAGGGCTGATCGCACGTCTTCAGATCTTTTCAGGGTCCCGGCCGGTTGGCCGGGACCTTACTTTTTGTGATTCGTCCACAGGCTCGTGCCGCTCAGGACCAGCGACGACGGCGCTCCGTGCACAGTTCTCGGCGGCCGTGTGGACGGGTTGTGCACAACCTCAAATCAGTGGATGTGGAAAACTTTGTGGACAACGTGAGAGCTTCAGTGGATAACCCGACCTGCACGGGGGACGACACTGTGGATCCCGCGAAATACCGCGGAAGTTGTGCACTGACCGGCCACAGACGAGCACGAAGTTAAGCACAGGACGTCAACAGGCTCGATCGGTTCAAACAGCGGGAAACAGGCAGTTATCCACAGTATCCACATGGGTTATTAACACTCTTACCCTTAAAGAGAAATCCGCCGAATAACAAAAATCTTGTCCCCACGCCTCGCCCCGAGCTCCGCTGAGAACCTGTAATTACAAGTTTCCGCACTCCACCGGAGTGCTCCGGGCTCGATACTCGCGGCTCAAGGCGGATACGATGCACAGGGCGAGTTACACATTTTTTAGACCAAAGGGGCATTGCCGTGAAGTTCTCCGTCGAGCGCGACGTACTGGCTGAAGCAGTCACATGGACGGCACGATCCTTGTCACCACGCCCGCCGGTACCCGTGCTTTCCGGTCTGCTCATCAAGGCCGAAGGCGGTTCACTGTCGATCGCAAGCTTCGACTACGAAATCTCTGCTCGTCTGACCATCAGCGCCGATGTTCAGGAAGAGGGCACCACCCTGGTCTCCGGCCGACTGCTCGCGGACATCTGCCGTTCCTTGCCTTCAGCACCCGTGCAGGTCGAAGCCGACGGCGGCAAGGTCACGCTCACGTGTAAGTCGTCCAAGTTCAATCTCGCTGCCATGCCGGTCGATGACTACCCGCAGCTACCCGCCCTTCCGGATCTGTCAGGTGTTATTTCCGGTGACGAGTTCGCGCACGCCGTGGGTCAGGTCAACATCGCGGCGTCCAAGGACGACACCCTGCCCATCCTCACGGGTGTGCGCATGGAGATCGAGGGCGAGAAGATCACGCTTCTGGCGACCGACCGCTACCGCTTGGCCATGCGTGAACTCACGTGGCGTCCTTCAGATCCCACGATTTCCACGGCCGCCCTCATCAAGGCCAAGACGTTGAACGACATCGCGAAGACTCTCGGTGCGTCCGGTGACGTCAATGTGGCGTTGGCCGACAACGCAGAGCTGGTCGGTTTCGAATCCGGTGGTCGTCGCACCACGAGCTTGTTGATCGACGGTGAGTACCCCAAGATTCGTTCGCTGTTCCCGGAGAACACCCCCATCACCGCTGCGGTCAAGACTGCGGATCTGGTGGAAGCTGTCCGTCGTGTATCCCTGGTGGCCGAACGCAACACCCCGGTCCGCTTGGCCTTCACCCAGGGCCAGGTCGCCCTGGACGCCGGCACCGGCGAGGACGCTCAGGCATCCGAGGTCCTGGACGCTCAGCTCAACGGTGACGACATCACCGTGGCGTTCAACCCCACGTACCTCTCCGAAGGTCTGCACGCCTTCGATTCGCAGTACGTGCGCTTCTCGTTCACCGCTCCGCCCAAGCCCGCGGTACTGTCCGCCCAGGAAGAGCTGGACGGCGAGGACAACGTGGATTACAAGTACCTGCTGATGCCGGTGCGGTTGCCCAACCAGTGATCGTGTGTTCGTAGACCACCTGTCCCTGCTGGATTTCAGGACCTACGCGAGTCTCGATCTGGCCCTGGAACCCGGGCTGACCGTCTTCGTAGGTCCCAACGGTGTGGGCAAAACCAACGTGGTCGAGGCCATCGACTGGGCGGCTAATCTGTCCTCCCACCGCGTGGCCAGCGATACCCCGCTGATCAAAACGGGATCCGAACGCGCCATCGTGCGGGTCCGGATCCGCAGGGCCACCCAGCGGACGGTTCTGGAATTCGAGCTCAACGATCGCCGCGCCAACCGGGTGCAGATCAACCGTGCGGCTCCGGTTCGCGCGCGGGAAGCCGTGGGCGTGCTCCACACGGTGGTGTTCTCTCCGGAGGATCTGACCCTGGTCAAGGGCGATCCGGGGCATCGCCGGAAGTTCCTGGACGATCTGGCAACGTCCATGCGCCCAGTTCTGGCGGCCGCGCGTAGCGACTACGAGCGTGCCCTGAAGCAACGCAATGCCCTGCTGAAATCTGCTCGCTACTCGCGGCAGCACTCGGATTCTCACCAGGCCACGCTGACGGTGTGGAACGAACAACTGGCACGCGCCGGTGCCGCGCTCATGGGTGCCCGGTTACAGCTACTGAAAGCACTGGAACCGGAAGTCGACCGGGCTTATCAGCAGCTGACGGACGGACCCAAGCACGTGAAGCTTCGCTACGAGTGTTCGTCGCTGGACCCCTCTGCAGACGCCGCAGCCCTGGAACACTTCTCCGTGGAGGATCTCTACGAACTGATGCTGCAGGCCTTCGAACGCGTGGCGCGGCAAGAGCAGGAACGTGGGATCACCCTGGTGGGTCCGCACCGCGACGACATGGTGATTTCCCTGGGTGACACCCCGGCCAAGGGCTATGCGTCCCACGGTGAGACATGGTCCACGGCCCTCGCACTGCGGTTGGGGTCCTGGTACGTCCATGTTGCCGATGATCCCGCCGAGGGTGCCGCGCCCGTGCTGATCCTGGACGATGTCTTCGCTGAACTGGATGCACGGCGCCGGCAGAAGCTGGCCAAGCTGGTCCAACAAGCCGAGCAGGTGCTGGTGACTGCGGCGGTGGACGAGGATCTCCCGGAGGCACTGCGCGAGAACCCCCACCGCGTGATCCGCGTGAGCCCCGGTCAGGTGGAGGTGACGGATTCGACGACGCCGCCCGAGCAGGTCTCTGACGAACGGTCGCCTTCCCAGACATCACGTGTTTCCCCGGACAACGGCGAACAAGACCTTTCCGCGGGGGAACCCGAGGCGACGTCGTCGTCCGTAGAGGCGCCCCGCGAGCGAGGCGAGCATGGCTGATCCGGCCCGGGACGACGTCGTCGATGCCGCGGCTTCCGCCCTGCAACGGGTGCGGCGTGCCGCCCAGGAGCGCGGTGACTCGCGACTGTCCAAGGCGGCCGCGGCCAAGAACATGAAGTTCTTCGGCCAAGCCATGGAGGACGGCACCGGATCTCCCGCGCTCAAGCAGCGCTACAACCGGCCCGTGGACGCTCGGCAGATGGGCGGTTATTCGGGACCCGGCAAATCCGCGCGGGATCCGCGGAAGCTGGGAAACATCGTCGATTCGCTCATCGTGCACCGCGGCTGGAAGACCCCGGTCAACGTCAGCAGCGTGCTCGCGGACTGGGCGTCACTGGTGGGAGCCCGCAATGCCGAGCACACGTGGCCCGAGAGCTTCGAGGACACGGTGGTGCGCGTGCGGTGCGATTCCACCGCGTACGCCACGCAGCTGCGTCTCATGCAGTCGCAGATCCTGCGGACGTTCGCGGATCGGCTGGGGGAGGGCATCGTGACCAAGCTCGAGATCCACGGCCCCGTGGGACCCAGCTGGAAGAAGGGGCGGTGGACCGTACAGGGCCGCGGACCCCGCGATACGTACGGATAACATCGTTACATCTCACGGATGAGGCTGTAGACGCCGGAAATCTCGGAATGACCCCCGGTTCATGTGGTCCCCCATCAGATCGGCCCCCCGGGGCGTCTGCGGGCCGTTGAGCGCTTTATCCGGTAGAATTGCGGTACAAGATCTTTTCGCCCCGCCAGCCGATGAGCCGCGCGCCGTCTCATCGGCTGTATTTATGTGGGCCGACCAATCGATCTACGTCGATTACGCAGGAGGACCGGAGACCCCGTGGCTACAGAGGATCCCCTACAGCACGAATACGGTGCCAGCGATATCACCGTTCTGGAAGGCCTGGAGGCCGTCAGGAAACGTCCGGGGATGTACATCGGTTCCACCGGACCTCGTGGGCTGCACCACCTGGTGTACGAGGTGGTCGACAACTCGGTCGATGAGGCTCTCGCCGGCTACTGCGATCACATCGAGATCACGCTTCAGGCGGACGGCGGTGTGCGCGTTTCCGACAACGGCCGCGGCATCCCCGTGGACATGCACCCCAGCGAGGGCAAACCCACCGTAGAGGTGGTCATGACCATCCTGCACGCCGGCGGTAAGTTCGGTGGCGGCGGGTACGCGGTCTCCGGTGGTCTGCACGGCGTGGGCATCTCCGTGGTGAACGCGCTGTCCGCACGCGTGAACACCGTGGTGCGTCGTCAGGGCTTCGAGTGGCACATGAACTTCGCCAACGGCGGTGTGCCGCAGGGCAAGCTCGAGAAGGGCGAGGCCACCGAGGAAACCGGCACCACCCAGACGTTCTACCCGGACCCCGAAATCTTCGAAACCGTCGATTTCGATTTCGAGACCCTGCGCGCCCGCTTCCAGCAGATGGCTTTCCTGAACAAGGGTCTGCGCATCACCCTCACGGACGAGCGCCAGAAGGACGAAACCGGTGAGGAAATTGCCGGTTCCGAGACCAAGGTCTCCGACGACGAACCGGTCGAGGGTCAGGACGGCGGCACCGTCAACGCCGTGAACGGCGAGACCCACACCAACGGCAATGGTGACCTGCAGGTGGTCTACAAGTACGACAACGGCCTGCTGGACTACGTGACCTTCCTGAACGCTTCCAAGAAAGCGGATCTGATCCACGACGACGTCATCGCGTTGGAAGTGGAAGACGAAGACAAGAAGATGTCGTTGGAACTGGCCATGCAGTGGACCACCGCGTTCACCGAGTCGGTGCACACCTACGCCAACACCATCAACACCCATGAGGGCGGCACGCACGAAGAAGGCTTCCGCTCTGCGCTGACCACGCTGATCAACCGCTACGCGCGTGAGAACAAGCTGCTGCGCGACAAGGACGAGAACCTCACTGGCGACGACGTCCGCGAGGGTCTGACCGCGGTGGTCTCCATCAAGCTGGGCGAGCCCCAGTTCGAGGGCCAGACCAAGACCAAGCTGGGTAACTCCGAGGCCAAGACCTTCGTGCAGCGCGAGATGTTCGACCTCTTCGGGGATTGGCTCGAGCGCAACCCCTCCTCGGCCAAGGACATCATCCGCAAGGCGATCTACGCGTCCCAGGCCCGGCTGGCCGCGCGTAAGGCTCGTGAGACCACGCGCCGCAAGGGCTTGCTGGAATCCGGTGGCATGCCGGGCAAGCTCAAGGACTGCTCGTCCAAGGACCCCACGCTGTCCGAGATCTACATCGTGGAGGGTGACTCCGCGGGAGGCTCGGCGGTGCAGGGTCGCGATCCCGCCCACCAGGCCATCCTGCCGTTGCGCGGCAAGATCCTGAACGTGGAGCGCGCTCGTCTGGACCGTGCGCTGTCCAACGCCGAGGTGCAGTCCATGATCACCGCGTTCGGTGCGGGTATCGGCGATGACTTCGACATCGAGAAGGCCCGCTACCACAAGATCGTGCTCATGGCCGATGCCGACGTGGACGGCCAGCACATCACCACGCTGCTGCTCACGCTGCTGTTCCGGTTCATGCGCCCGCTCATCGAGCACGGTTACGTGTACCTGGCCCAGCCGCCGCTGTACCGCATCAAGTGGTCCAACGCCCCCCACGATTACGTGTTCTCGGACGCCGAGCGTGACGAGGCCGTAGCCAAGGGCCTGGCCAACAACCGTCGCTTGCCCAAGGACAACGGCATTCAGCGTTACAAGGGCTTGGGCGAGATGGACTACACCGAGCTGTGGGAGACCACCATGGACCCCGAGCACCGCACGCTGCTGCAGGTCACCATGGACGACGCCGCTGCGGCGGACCAGGTGTTCTCGGTGCTCATGGGTGAGGACGTGGAGTCCCGCCGAGAATTCATCCAGCAGAACGCCAAAGACATTCGATTCCTCGACATCTAGAACATGTTGGTTGTCGCATATTCCGTATGCGGCATGAATGTTGAACTGTGGGATCTGAGAAGAAACGGATAGCAACACATGAGTGACGAGACTCAGGATGGCAACGTCCCGGTCGACCCCGAGAACTCGGGTGAGTTCGAAACGAACGAGGGCGACGTCGTAGTGAGCAGCGGCGATCACGTGGAGCAGGTCGATCTGCAGACCGAGATGCAGCGCTCCTACCTGGATTACGCCATGGCCGTGATCGTGGGCCGTGCCCTACCGGACGTGCGTGACGGTTTGAAGCCCGTGCACCGCCGCGTGATCTACACGATGTTCGACGGCGGCTACCGCCCCGAGCGTTCGTTCAACAAGTGCGCGCGTGTGGTCGGTGACGTGATGGGTAACTACCACCCGCACGGCGACTCCGCGATCTACGACGCCCTGGTGCGACTGATCCAGGGCTGGATCATGCGCTACCCGCTCGCGCTGGGCCAGGGTAACTTCGGTTCGCCCGGTAACGACGGCGCTGCGGCCCCGCGTTATACCGAGACCAAGATGGCTCCGCTGGCCATGGAGATGGTCCGGGACATCCACGAGGACACCGTGGATTTCCAGGACAACTACGACGGCAAGCAGCAGGAACCCACCGTTCTGCCGGCGCGTTTCCCCAACCTGCTGGTCAACGGTTCCTCCGGTATCGCCGTGGGCATGGCCACCAACATTCCGCCGCACAATCTGCGCGAAGTAGCGGACGGCGTGCAGTGGTATCTCAAGAACCCCACGGTGGATCGCGAGACCCTGCTCGAAGAACTCATCAAGCGCGTCAAGGGCCCGGATTTCCCCACGGGTGCCCAGATCCTGGGTCACAAGGGCATCGAGGATGCCTACCGCACCGGTCGCGGCTCCATCACCATGCGCGCGGTGGTCAGCGTGGAGGAGATCCACGGCCGCACGTGCCTGGTGGTCACCGAGCTGCCCTACCAGGTGAACCCGGACAACCTGGCCGTGAAGATCGCAGATCTCGTCAAGGACGGCCGTGTGCAGGGCATCGCGGACATGCGCGACGAGACCTCCGGTCGTACGGGTCAGCGCCTGGTGATCGTGCTCAAGCGCGATGCCGTTCCCAAGGTGGTGCTCAACAACCTCTACAAGCACACCCAGCTGCAGGAGAACTTCTCCGCCAACATGCTGGCGCTCGTGGACGGTGTGCCGCGCACCCTGTCCTTGGATGCATTCGTGCACCACTGGGTCACGCACCAGATGGAAGTAATCGTGCGGCGCACCCGGTACCGCCTCAAGCAGGCCGAGGAAGAAGCACACATTCTGCGCGGCCTCCTCAAGGCACTGGATGCCTTGGACGAGGTCATCGCGCTGATCCGCCGCTCTCCCACCGTAGAGGAAGCCCGCAACGGGCTCATGGAGCTGCTCGACATCGACGAGGCTCAGGCCCAGGCGATCCTCAACATGCAGCTGCGCCGCTTGGCCGCCCTGGAACGTCAGAAGATCCAGGACCGCCACGCCGAGCTTGAGCGTCTGATCGCCGAATACCAGGCGATCATCGCGTCCGAGGACCGGCAGCGCGAGATCATCTCCGAAGAACTCACTGAGATCGTTGACCACTACGGTGATGATCGCCGCAGCGAGATCCTCTTCGGCTACGACGGTGACATGTCCATGGAAGACCTCATTCCCGAAGAGGAAGTGGTCGTCACCATCACCCGCGATGGTTACGTCAAGCGCACGCGCTCGGACGAGTACCGTTCGCAGCACCGCGGTGGTCGTGGCATCAAGGGCGCTCAGTTGCGCGGTGGCGACGTGGTGGAGCACTTCTTCGTCACCACCACCCACAATTGGATCCTGTTCTTCACCACGTTCGGCCGTGTGTACCGCGCCAAGGCGTACGAGCTGGTCGAGGCCGGCCGTGACGCCAAGGGCCAGCACGTGGCCAACCTGCTGGAGTTCCAGCCGGACGAGCGGATCGCCCAGGTCATGCAGCTGCGCACCTACCAGGATGCTCCGTACCTGGTGCTTGCCACTCGCCGCGGCCTGGTCAAGAAGTCGCGCCTGTCCGACTACGACACCAACCGCACCGCCGGCGTGATCGCCATCAACCTGCGCGATGACGACGAGCTGGTCTCAGCCATGCTCGCGACCCCGGATGACGACATCATGATGATTTCGCACCTCGGCCAGTCGTTGCGGTTCACCGCCGACGACGCCGCGTTGCGTCCCATGGGTCGCGCGACGTCCGGTGTGACCGGTATGAAGTTCCGCGACGGTGACGAGCTGCTGTCCGCCAACGTGGTCACCGACGACGCCTACGTGTTCGTGGTGACCGAGGGTGGCTACGCCAAGCGCACCGCGGTTAGCGAATACCGCGTGCAGGGTCGTGGCGGTCTGGGTATCAAGGTGGCCAAGCTCGCCGATGATCGCGGCGGCCTGGTAGGCGGCCTGATCGTGGGTGAAGCGGACGAGGTCCTCGTGGTCATGTCCGCGGGCAAGGTGGTCCGTTCCAACGTGGCCGAGGTACCCGCTCGCGGCCGAGACACCATGGGCGTGATCTTCGCCAAACCAGGCCCCTCGGACCACATTGTCGGAGTTGCGCACAACGCCGAACGCGAGATCGAGAAAAAGGTTGATTCCGAGGCGGAGGAGGGTGGCGACGTCGTCCCCCAGGAAGCTCAGGAAGATGCCGCGGACCAGGGCATTGATGTCGAGGCAAGCTCGGACGATGCAGTAGCGTTGGAAAACAACGACAACGGAGGTGAAGCATGAGCGCAAGCTCAGCCTCAAAGGGCCCCAAGCCCGCCAAGAACTCTTCGGTGAGTCCCGCTAAGGGCGGAGCCAAAACCGCAGAGAAGAAGCAGGCTACGCCCGCTGCCAAGAAGCCGCAGAACCAGCAGGGCAACAAGGGCCTGGTCCGTCCAGCACCCCGCGCCAAGGTGCGTCGTGCGCGGCTGGTGGTGTCCAAGGTCGACACCTGGTCGGTGCTCAAGCTGGCTTTCTTGCTCTCCGTTGCTCTGGGAATCATCACGGTCGTGGCATCTCTGGTGTTGTGGCTCGTGCTGAACCTCACCGGTCTGTTCGACGGCGTCAACGAAATGCTGTCCATGCTCGGTGGCAACGCCGGCGGCACGGACGTGAAGGAATTCCTGTCCCTGGGCAACGTGGCACTGTTCGCCACGATCATCTCGGTGGTCAACGTGATTCTGCTGACCGCACTCTCCGTGCTGGGTGCGCTGCTGTACAACATTGCAGCCGCCCTGATCGGCGGTATCGGGGTGACCCTGACCGACGACTGATCGGTCCACGATTTGGCGCCGGGGGAAACCTCCGGTAAAGTTTCAGCTCGGTCAACCAAGAAGTTAGCTTGTTGGTCGACCGTGCTACGGGCGTATAGCTCAGACGGTTAGAGCGCTTCGCTGATAACGAAGAGGTCCCAGGTTCAATTCCTGGTACGCCCACTCAACTGAGTTCACGAGTAAAGTCGTGTGGAGGTAGCGATGAAGGCACGAACCGCAGCACTGGCTGCACTCGCAGGCCTGTCCATCGCAGCTTTCAAAGCTTGGCGCGAGGCGGAAGCCAAACGTGAAGCGTGGGACTCAGCTGTGGATCCCGTCGACTGACACAGTCAGGGATTTGGCCTACCGGTAGGTGAGCCGCAATTGAATACGGGGCCTTAGCTCAGTTGGTAGAGCGCCGCCTATGCAAGGCGGATGTCAGGAGTTAGAATCTCCTAGGCTCCACAATCACAACCTCCGGGTTCTTGTTACGACAGGGACCCGGAGGTTTTTTGGTGTGCGGGGTGCAATATTGCGCAAGCTGACCGATCCTGCGACCAGAGCGGCGTGGTCGAGCGAAATAATGATGAACCTTTCTGCCACAGTTGTGTACCGATCATGACGAACAGTTAACGCGTGAAATACTGACGAACAATTGCTGTGACCCCCCTCATGATGGCCAAGTCTGTGGAGTAGCCGAATGCGCGATAAAACACCTTTCCTGCCGGATCCATCGGTGAATCCGAACGAG
>JAFAAV010000024.1 GCA_023426375.1 Actinomycetes bacterium
GCTGTACAAGCCCGCGCGGGCCGACAAGAACGCCGTCATCCAACTGCTCCTGGCCAAGGCTGATCGCCTCAACAACTGGGATCTCGTGGACACAGTGGTTCCGTACACGTTGGGGCCCTGGCTACTCACGCAGCCGGCAGACAAGGCGACTGCGATTCTCGACGGCTTAGCAGACACCCCCGTTCTCTGGCGACGTCGCATGGCCATGGTCTCCACGCTCGGCCAGATCCGCTTGGGTCACCACGACCAGGCCCTCAGGTTGGCGGCCAAACTCCAGACCGACCCGCACCACCTCATGCACAAAGCGGTCGGGTGGATGCTGCGCGAAGTGGGCACCAAGGACCGAGCCCTCCTCGACACGTTCCTCGATGAGCATGCCGCCACTTTGCCTCGCACCGCCCTTCGCTACGCGTTGGAAAAGCACGACCCCGTAGTTCGCGCCGGCTACTTGAACGCGGCCAATCTTTCCGCAATTCGAGCAGACCCTGACGCTAATTAATTCTCATGCCGACGAGACCCTGTGGAGACTTCATCTTATGGCAATTATTCCCTTGTTCAAGGGATCAGAACCGCAAGAGAACATTCAATGACTGACCGCATCTCATTCGTCGTTTTCAGAGTAATTTGACTCACATTAATCTACTTCCTATCGTCGATGTTGGCACTGTAGGAGCCGGTGTTGTCGGCACTGTGGGTGGCGGCGTGTTTGGCGGGATGACTGGCGCAGCCGCCTCCTGCTTCAACGACTAGGAGGACAGGTGGAACAAAAAGGATTCCAAAGTTTCTCAAATATCCCATTGGCCTTTTCAGTATGGGCCGTGGTGTTATTTTCCACATTTTTATTCTTATCACTAGAGTGGAATTTCTTGAGTATCGCATTACTCGAGGTGCCGTTAATTGCGGTGGCTGTACTCGTAACAGTGGCTGCGGCACGGAACGCCAAATAGGAAATAAGTTCTTCAGTTAGAACCTATCGTTTCAAGTCGAACATAGATAGGGGCACCCACCAACACTCAGGTGGATGCCCCTATCTACTTTACGAGCGGCGTCGTCGACATGCGGGACCGCTACTTCCCCACCCGCGAGGCCAACGCGGTGACCGCGGCCTTGACGCCGGTGGACAACGTGGGCTCCATGACCGGCGCGAAGAACGGTGAGTGGTTCACGGGAACGGGATCGTCGCCCTCCATGACCTCAGCGGGATGGCCGCCGAACATCCAGAACACGGAGGGCACGTCGATCGTCTCGGCCAGAGCGCCGAAGTCCTCCGAGCCCATCATTGGCTCCACCTCGACTACGCTGTCCTCACCGAGCTCCCGCTTGAACTCGTCAATCACCGCTGCGGTGGCCTCGGGATTGTTGTAATTACGAGGAAATTGCGACAGCACCTTAATGGTCGGCTCCGGTGCGCCGGATGCAGCTGCCTCCGCGGAAATGATGCGGCGCAAGGACGCCAGCACCTTCTCGCGGATCGCCGGATCGAACGTGCGCACGTTCAGGGTGAACTCCGCGGATGCCGGAATGATGTTCTCTTTCAACCCGCCGTGGAACGTGGCGATCGTGACCACGGCGGCGCGGCGCGGATCGATCTCGCGCGAGACCACGGTCTGGATGCGGGTGATCATGTGCGCACCCAGCACGATGGGATCCGTGGAATCCTGCGGCTGCGACGCGTGGGCACCTTGGCCGTGAATCGTGATCTTCCACGAATCCGCCAGCGCCATGGCATCGCCCACCGAATAGTTGATGGTCCCGGCCAACGAGGGCATCACGTGCTGGCCGTACACCACCTCGGGCTTGGGTGCCTTGTCCCACAGCCCGTCCTCGAGCATCGCCTTGGCACCGGCCGCCGTTTCCTCCCCCGGCTGGAATATCCACACGATGGTCCCGGACCACTCGTCCGTGGCGCCAGCGAAGATCTCTGCCGCCGTGAGTGCCGCGGACATGTGCGTATCGTGCCCGCACGCGTGCATCACGGGCACCTCGGTGCCATCGTCGAGCTGGCCCGTTGCCGTGCTCGCGTACTCCACGCCGGTGTCCTCGGCCAGGGGCAGGGCGTCCGTGTCCGCGCGGAAAGCGACCACGGGCCCGTCCCCGTTCTTCAGCACGCCGACGACGCCGCTCCCGCCACAGCGGAAATTCTCGATTCCCAGCGCGGTCAAGCGCTCCTCGATCAATTCCGCGGTGCGGTGTTCCTGCATGGACAGCTCCGGGGCCGCGTGAAGTTCGCGGTAGAGCTCATGCATACGGTTCCGGAGGTCATCGGTGAGTTCGAGCGACTGAGCGGTCATGAAAAGCGATTCCTAACGGTTGTGAGTATCGGCGAGCTGTGCGTCCTCGGAGTCATCCACGAGGCGTGCGGAGCGGTCCCTCAGGAACCATGCCAACACGGCGGTGGCGATCACGGCAATGGCCGTGCTGAAGAACGCCAGCGACGGAATGGCCGGAACCAGAAGGAACACGACCGCGGCCGAGACCACGATGGCAATGATGGTCGCCCTCAGCTGCTTGAGCGAGACGATGGCCTGGACGACCACGGCACCCAGTACGGAGGCCAAGATGTAGGTCTGTACCACCTTGGTGATGTCCCCCGGGATCACGCTCACTAGCCACGTGCCCATGAAGCCCACGAAGATCAGCAGCGAGAACAGGTGCACCATGGCCGCGCCGCTGATGGCCATAACCGCGGCGAGCTCACCCCTGCGAGTACCCGGCTTGGCGTTCACCGCGGACTGCGCGATGAGCGCGGAGGGCAGCAACTTGTTGGAGATGTTGCCGATCATGAAGGCCTGGTACATCGAGGCCTGCCCGAGGATCGGGTAATAGGTCAGCGGTTCCACGATCCAGATCACCGCGAACGTTCCGGCAA